>JAAWBZ010000018.1 GCA_022792945.1 Oscillospiraceae bacterium
CATCGAACGAATCGAGCTGACAGCAGATAAACAAATCATCATCAAATTTCGCTTCAACCAGCTGGAAACCGCATAAAACCGACACAAAATCACGAACCGCATCGCTTACAATACCCGGGGCGCTATGTATCCCGCATTGAGAAAAAAGCGCTGGCGAAGCTGGAGGCGGCGTTTTTACAGGAGGGATAACGAACGGCCCGCGGCTGTCCCTTTACGGGACAGCCGCGGGCTTGCGGAAGATCTGGAAAATTTATCGAAACCGGGAACCTCCGCCGCCGGTTTTCGTCTGTTCCTCAGAGGAGCTCCACCCGCACCTGCTCCAGGAGCGGCTCGATGTCCTCCGGGGAGGCCGGCTGTGTGCCGGAGCACATGACGTTGGCCGCACTGACCGCCACCGCCCGGGCCGCCACGGTCTCCCACGGGAGGCCCCGCTCCAGATCCCACAGGATGCTGGCCATCATGGCGTCTCCGGCGCCCACGGTGCTGCCCACCGGCACGCGCACACCGTGGGCGTGGAGGGCGCTGCCGTTGTGGACGAACAGCGCGCCGCCGCTCCCCAGGGAAACCACCACGTGCTCCACGCCGTTGGCCGCCACCTTCCGCGCCGCCGCCAGCTGCGCCGCCCGGTCTGGCAGGGGGGCCTCGCACAGCTCCGAGAGTTCCATGACGTTGGGCTTGATGACCGTGGGACCGGCGGCGACGCCGATCTTCATGGCCATGCCCACCGTGTCCAGCGCCACGCGGACGCCCTCCTGCCTGAGGGCAGTGATCCACTCGGCCAGCTGGCCGTCGGCCAGGCCGGGGGGAGTCTTGCCGGCGAAGGCCACCGTGTCGCCGGGGCTGATGAGGTCGCTGATCTTTTCCCACACCTCCTGCAGCTCGGCGGCGGTGACCGGCGCGCCGGGCTCGTTGATGTCGGTATTGGTGCGGCGGACGGGATCGACGATTTTCAGGTTGGTCCGGGTCTCCCGGCGGCTGAACACCAGATCATTGCGGATGCCCATCAGATCCAGCTGGTCGCGTATGTACTCGCCGGCGGCGCCGCCCGCGATGCCCACGGCCACGCTGCGGCCGCCCAGGGCATGGACGACCTTGGAGATGTTGATGCCCTTCCCGCCGGGGTCCAGCCGGGCCTCGGCCACGCGGCACACCTGATCCACCTGGAAGTTTGGCACCTGGACGGTCTTATCCAGCGCCGGGTTGAGAGTCACGGTAATAATCATGGTCGGTTCTCCTGTTTCTCGGTTGTGATTCGGATAAGCCCATTATAAACTCTTTTTTTGCAAATGTAAATCCGGCAGGAAGGGTTATTTTCCGGTAAGTTTTTCAATTTCCCGGCAAAAAACACAGTTTTACCAGAATTTATTTGTGATTTTGACGGAATGGGGTTTGCAAGACGGCCTCCGGCGTGGTATGATATCCCTGTTCGCAGGACCAAAATGACCCGCCCGGTCCTCTCCGGGCGGTTACGATGGGAGTTGTGCACTTGAGCCAGATCAAGCTATTCGGCACCACCCGCAGCAAGGGGCGCGCCGCGCCGGGCGGACAGGGCGCGAAGCGGAAAAAGCAGCGATCCCCGCTGAAGATCCTTCTGATCATCCTGATCGTGCTGGCGGCGTTGGAGGCCCTCTACTTCACCTGTATCTATTCCAATATCCCCTTCATTGCCAAGTGGCGGGATATTTACATCCATACGGCCATGGAAACCATGAACCACCAGTGGCTGGCGACGGCGTTCATCCCCCAGTCGGTCATCGACGCGGCCATGGGCGACCAGAGCCAGCAGATCCAGGCCCAGGTGGGCAAGGAGAGCACCTGGGGCGGCGAACAGCCGCCGGAGGAAGCGCCTCAGAAGCCCCAGACGCCCACGGTGCAGAAGCCCGATGAGCCGGAGACCAATCCGGGAGAGGAGCAGTTCTACGAGCTGTTCTGGGAGCTGGACCGCAGCAGCGTGGAGGCGTATTTGAAGCAAAACCCGGACGCGCTGGCGGACGGCTGGGAGAAGCTGTACATCAACGAGGCGGGCCTGGACGACGAGGGCACGTCCATCCGGACCACCCTGGACGAGCAGGTGCTGGCGGTGGACGTTCCCAACCAGCTCCTGCTGGTGCGGGTAGAGGGCGACGGCTACCAGGGCGTCCTGGCGGTGGCCAAGGACCCGGCGCGGCTGTCGGTGCAGAACGCATCGACCCTGGGCTCCGTGGGCCAGGTGGCCGGACGGATCGCCAACGACAACAACGGCGTCCTGTCCATGACGGCCAGCACCTTCATCGACCAGGACGGCAAGGGCAACGGCGGCGTTCTGGCGGGCTACGCGATGTCCGACGGCGAGGGCATCGGCCAGCACATGGGCTGGGGCCACAAGCGCCTGGAGCTGCGGCGGGACGACCGGATGTACATTGTGGACGTCGGCTCGCCGGTCCACGAGAACACCCGCGACGCGGTGGAGTTCATGCCGGCGCTGATCATCGACGGCGAAATGCTCACCAGCGACCCGGGCTTCAGCCTGTACAGCGGCACAAACCCGCGCTCGGTAATTGGGCAGTCAGAGAAGGGCGAGGCGCTGATGCTGGTGATTGAGGGCCGCCTGCCGGGCCGGTCCCTGGGCACATCGGTGAAGGAGTGCGCAGAGATCCTCCAGCGGCACGCGTGCATGCAGGCCATGAACCTGGACGGCGGCACCAGCGCCATCATGTGGTACGACGGGGAGTACGTGACCAAATGCTCCAACACCGCCACCCCCGAGGGGCGGTACCTGCCCAATGCCTTTGTCTATAAGCGGGCGGGGAATTGAATAAGGTACGAAAATTCAGAAAATCCAGGAAATCCGAAGATTTCCTGGATTTTACTGGTTACGGCAGAAGGGACCCGGCCCCCCGATCTGCTGATTCGCGGTTCTGCGCACCTCGTCAGTACGGCCGTGAGACCTATTCTGCTAGTGCAGCCCCCTGTGGGATCAGCGCCCCTGAGTGTCTATTTTAACACTTGCGGCCTCCTGGTCCAAAGCGCTTGGAGCGTCCAGGATGGCGTCCAGGGTCAGGACCTCGAAGCCGGCCTGCTTGCCCTTGAGGCGGACGCTGCCGCCCAGGGAGGTGGCGCGGATGCGGCCCTCCAGGGCGTCGGCTACAGCGCGGGAGATGTAGATGGTCCCGCCGGGGGCGTTGGCCTCCAGCCGAGCGGCGGTGTTGACCGTATCCCCGATGGCGGTGTAATCCATCCGCTGCGGCGAGCCGATGTTGCCCACCACCGCCGGCCCCACGTGGACCCCGATGCCAAAGGACACCGCGCGGCCGTACCGTGCCTCCAGCTCCGCCGACAGCGCCCGGGAGCCGGCTGCCATGTCCGCCGCGGCGCGCACCGCGTGCATTACCGCGTCCTCCTGGGGCAGCGGCGCGCCCCAGAAGGCCATGGCCGCATCGCCCACAAACTTGTCCAGCGTCCCGCCATGGCGGAAAATGCACTGGGAGATCAGCGTCAGGTAGCGGTTGAGGATCTCCACCACCAGCTTGGGCTCCAGCTGCTCGGACATGGTGGTAAAGCCCCGTACATCCACAAACAGCACCGCGATTTCCGTCTGCCGGCCGCCCAGCTCCAGCGCCGCAGGGCCGGCCTGGAGCAGCTCGCGGACGATCTCCGGAGCCACGTAGCGCTGAAACGTGTCCGTCACCTGCCGGCGCTCCAGGGCGGCCTGGATGTAATTGCCCGCCAGACACCCGGCGTACAGCACCGTGGCCCCCGCCGGGACCCACAGCACCCGCAGCACCCAGCCCTGGTCATACGCCGCACGGCACAGCAGCGGCCACCCGGCGCACAGCAGCAGCCACAGCGCCGTGGACCAACGGACCTTCCGCCGCCAGAAGCCATACGCTGCCCCCAGCAGCACCGCCAGCAGCACCGCCAGCTGGAGGCCGTCGCCCACCTGTGTCCGGTAATCTTCCCACAGCATGGCCTGCACCGCGTTGGCGTGGATCTCCACACCGTTCATAAGGCGGACGTGGTCGATGGCGGTGAAATAGCTGTCCTGGAGGCCCGGAGCGTAGGGGCCGATCAGCACGATCTTACCGTCGAAGAAGTCCGGCAGGACGCCGCCGGAGAGCAGCTCCGCCAGGGAGACATATTCGATGCTCCCCGCACCGCCGCTGAAGGGCAGGTACCAGAAGCCCTGCCGGCTCACCGGCGGCTGGCGGACCGGGTCCTCCCCCCGGGCGGCGCGGTAGCGGTTGGCCACGGCCAGGACCAGGGAGGGGAGCTTCGTGCCGTCGGGAAGCTCCACAAACAGCAGGTAGTGGCGGAGAATGCCGTCGCTGTCCAGCATGGCGTTGATGTGGCCCAGCATGGCGCGCTGGGCCAGTGCGTCGTAGGGGCGGTCCAGGCCCAGCACCGCGAAGGTATCCAGCGCGTAATCGCCGCCGTCCGCCACCAGCTCCGTGCCGTAATGGGCGGCGCAGCCGCAGACCACGTTGCCGTACGCGCCCGCGGCCTGGGCCAGCCGGGCGTCAGCCGCGGGGTCGGCGGAGGGGCCGGAGAAGAGAATGTCCACGCCGATCACCGCCGGACGGCAGTCCTCGGACTGGTTCAGCGTCTCCAGAGCCTCCGCCAGTATGTGTCGGCTCCACTGCTGGAAGGGGCCGTACCGCTCCAGCGCCGCCTCGTCGATGCCCACCACGACGATCTGGCCGTCCCGGGCGGCGGGGCGCTGGCAGATGAGGTCGGAGAGCTTCGCGTCCGCCTGGTCCAGCACGCCCAGGCCCGCCAGAGCCGTCAGGGCCGCGCAGGCGGCCAGGGCGATACAGAAAAACCGCAGCTTCTTTTTCATTGCAGCTCAGCCCTCAGCGGAAAGGGCAGCTCGATGGGCTCGATGCCGCCGGCGGCGTAGTAGGTGCCGTCGTTGCGGTCAAAGACCACGGTGATGCGGCCGCCGTCCACGGTGTACATATAGGCGCTGGCGGGGCGGTCCTGGAACGAATCGAGGAAAATGGCGTTGCTCTCCTGATTGCGCTGGGTCAGCACCTGGAGGATGTACGTCTGAATCTCCGCGGCCCCGGCGTCCGCCGCCTGGTCCAGGGTCAGCGCCTCGCCGGTCGCGGCGTCGAAGTTGAGATACTGGCTCTCGCTGGCCGGGTGGGGCTGGCCGAAATAGCTGTAGTGCTGCCGCTGGACGCTGACGATCCGCGCCGTGGGGAAGGTGACGGCGGCGGACCAGCTGTCCTCATAGGGATCGCCGTAGGGGCTGGGATTCTCCCGGGCATAGGCGGCGTTGTCCGCCGCCCCCGCAAGATACTGGTCCTCCATAGCCTGGAAGGTCTCGTTGACGCGGCGGTTGGCGTCGCTGTCCGCCGGCAGGACGGGAATTTCGGAGTAAATGGTCAGATTGGGAACGCCGGTGTTCACCACAGTCCGGCGGATCAGGCTCTGGGGGTCGTAGATGGACATTGTGCGGGTGCTGTCCGCCGTCTCTCGGGGCGCGCCGCCGCCCCGCAGGGCCGCGAGCACGTCCTCCGCCGGGGAAAAGCCGTCGTAGAGGACGCCGCCGTCGCCGCTGGTGCGGTCGCTGCCGTAGAAGTAGAGCGCCGGCCCCTCCGGCTCCCACCGGGCTGACCAGGCCTCATAGGCCTCCATGGCGGCCGGGGCGTCGTTCACCGTGTACTCGTAGTGGTAGGTTTGGCTGGCGTCGTCCCAGATGCCCTGAGCGCGGCCCTGGGTGGTGTAAGCCGCCGCGGCTGTGCCGCCGGACAGGGGATAGACCCAGGCGGCGCTGTCCGGCGGGAAGTTGCCCATGGACTTGATCAGCAGATAGCCGGGGTAAACCTTGGTGACGCCCACCTGGGGGAAGCGGACGGCACGGCCGTCCTGCCACTGCCAGATCTCCAGGCGCTCAATGCCGGGGTGCGCGGCCTCGTCAATGGCCAGGGCGATGTCCCACGGGATGACATAGCCGTTCTCCACCGTCTCGGCGTAGCAGCCGTAGAGCAGGATGGGAATGCCGTCCCCGGCATCGGCCAGGGCCGCGACGCAGCGGAGGGTGCTCTCGGTGCCGGACACGCCCCGGAAAGCGTCCTGGGCCGCCGCCATCCGCGCCTCCAGCACCTGGGCAAAGGCTTCGGCCTGCTGGGCGCTCATGGCGCAGGCGCTGGCGTCGCCGACATATGCCACGTTCTGCAGCGCTGCGCGCACAGCGGCCTCGGAGTCATACTGATAGAGATCCATGCCGGTTTCGCCCTCGATTTTCTCGCACAGCGCCGCGTCCTCCCGGACCTCCTCCAAGGCGAAGGCCGGCACCTGCGCGGCGGTGAAGGCGTCCAGAGTGATGGGGGTGTCGTCCTGGTCCCGGCGGTTCAGGGCAAGATGGGCCACCTCACCGCCGCGGACCTGGGCGGTCGTTACGCGGCCCCGGGTATCCGTGACGGAGACCTCCGCTGCGCCCTCCAGCAGATAGACATCCATCCGTTCGCTGTCCGGCACCTCCACCCAGCCGCAGGTGCCGCGGATGCCTACCAGCAGGGTGGAGGCGCGGATGTCCAGCGTCTCATCGTCGGCCAGTGGCTCAGTGATGTTGAAAAAGAGGCTGCCCCGCTGGACGTCGATCTCCAGATGGCGGCCCTCCTGCTGGATGCAGATCTCGCTTGTCTGGTCCAGCTTGGTGAGCTTGACCCGGTCCAGGTCGATCCAGGCGTAGCTCTCGTCCTGGGTGGCCACCTGGTAGTCGCTGTACAGGCCCAGGTCGTCCCGGGGCCGGACGTTCCTGCCCTGAGCGTCGGACACGCGGACGCCTCCCTGGGTGCGGCGCAGGTGCATAGACGCGGCCTCCAGCCCGGAGCTGTCCCCGCCGGGAGTCACAACGCCGGCGGCGTTGTCCTCCATATCCGCAATTTCGATCTCAGGTCCGTCCGCGTCCGCCGCCGGGGCGCACCCGGCCAGCAGCGCCAGGGCCAGCAGCAGTGCCAGAACCCGTTCCCATCTCTTTCTCATGACGTTTCTCCTTTCAAGGCAAAACAGGGGCGCCGCCGCGCAGCCCCTGCCGTTCCGCCGTCATTTTACCACGCGCCGCGCGGCCTTGTCAAGGCGGCGGGAAAGCGGGATACCGGGCGGCAAGAATGAGGCCGTGGACCATAGTCGATAAAGTGGACAAGCACAATTACAAATTTCCTTCATCACCCGGCATACCGTCCGCTCGCCGGGGATGGCGACGCCCTCCGGCTGCTTCAGCAGCAGCGCCTGGCGCATCCGCACACACCCGCAGGTGTCGTTAGAGACAGCTTCGTCATGGATCGCCCGCATGGCCTCGCCAAGGCCCCGGGAGCCTGGGCCTGCGCCCAGCCGTCCCTCCCGCACCGCCTTCTGCCGCCCGTACAGCGTGTCCACCTCTGTTCCTGCGCCATTTTATCCACCTTCCTTGCTCCCGTTACTCTCGCTATTTTACTCCTTTTCCGTGAGTTGAGGTGTCAGCTTTTTTGTACCACATCACTCTGACAGTGACGTTCCCACAGCCCAACAAGGGGTATACGCAGTTTTACCCCTCGCAGAACCAGGAATGCCTGCTGGAGGGGCTGAAGCGGGTATTCGGGCACATTGGCAGCGTACCGCCGAGACTGAAATTCGACAAACTGTCCACGACGGTGGTCAAGGTGCTGGCGGATGGGGAACGGGAAGTGACAGAAGGCTTTACAAGGTTTCGGCTGCACTTCGTCAGAAGTCACAGCAGCAGACGAAGAAGATCAGGCCGCGTTCCCCTTGTCCTTTCTCCATGCAGAGAAATCCCGAGATTGCCGCCATTTCACGGCTTTCCCGGGATTTTTCTGCACCATATTGCGCCCGCCCCCGCGCAAAAAAAGGCGCCGCCCGCCGGCAGCGCCCTTTCATCTCAGCAAATTTGAGAAGCATTTTATAAAATCGAGCTTTCCCACATAAAAACCGCCCCGTCCCGCCTAAAATCACGCAGTTTCCAGCCTTTCCTCCGCACCTCCCGCTGTGTCCCGCTTTCTCATTTATCCTGTCCGTTCACACTCGTCCGGGAGTACGCCCGGCTCAGCTGGGCGTACTTTGTGTTCGGCGTGGCGGTGTGCCTGGCGGGACTGGCGATGATCCAGTGGAAATAAGCACCCCGCCGGCGCAGCGGCAGGCCGTCCAGGAGCGTGAAAACAGGAGCTTCCAGTTCCTGGGCCGCGCCGGTCGCGAAGCCGTTCGCCGAACAGCAACAATTCGGTTCGTGTCACGCTCTGCGAACTGCATGTTGCTTTTGCGAACGAATCAAAGTAATATGAATATGATCTTTCCGTATGTGAGAAAGCAGAGGTACGCAACCGTGTCGCTGCGATTCTCCGCACGGTGAAGGATGATGCCGCCGCCTACACCCGCTATTTGAATTTCTATCTATCCAGCTACCAAGAGTGCGGGAAAATTCTGTAACGCCTTCGCAGGAACGCCGCTCATGGCCGGGCGGCGGCACGGCGGTTGCAGTAGTCCTGGACGGCGGCGCGGATGGCCTCCTCGGCCAGGACCGAGCAGTGGAGCTTATGGGGCGGCAGACCATCTAACGCTTGGGCTACGGCCCGGTTGGTCAGCGCCAGGACCTCCGAGAGGGGTTTTCCTTTGATGAGCTCCGTGGCCATGGAGCTGGACGCGATGGCCGAGGCACAGCCAAAGGTCTCAAATTTCACGTCGGCCACTGTGTCATCCCGGATTTTCAGGTAGATTTTCATGATATCACCGCATTTGGCGTTGCCCGCCTCGCCCACGCCGTCGGCGTTCTCCAGCACGCCCACGTTGCGGGGATGGCGGAAGTGGTCCATCACGGTTTCACTGTAAAGCGCCATGATTTTTCTCCTTTCTATAGCAGAAACGGCTTTTTGCCGTTGATTTTGTCCCGCCACAGCGGCGACATGGCCCGCAGGCGCGCCACCGCCGCGGGGACAGCCTCCAGAATGGCGTCCACGTCGGCCTCGGTGTTCTCCGGACCCAGCGTCAGGCGGAGGGAACCGTGGGCCAGCTCCGCCGGGCGGCCGATAGCCAGGAGGACGTGGCTGGGCTCCAGGGAGCCGGAGGTACAGGCCGAGCCGGAGGACGCGCAGATGCCCGCCTCATCCAGCAGCAGCAGGAGGCTCTCCCCCTCCACCCCCTCAAAGCAGAAGCTGACATGGCCCGGCAGGCGGCGGGCCGGATCGCCGTTGAGGGCGGCGTGGGGAATGCGGCTCAGGCCGTCTGTGAGCCGGTCCCGGAGGCGGGTAAGCCGCCGCGCCTCGGCCTCCAGGGTCCGGCAGGACGCCTCCAGGGCCGCGGCCATGCCGGCGAGGGCCGGCAGGTTCTCGGTGCCGCCCCGCTGGCCCCGCTCCTGTGCGCCGCCGCGGATCAGCGGCGCCACCGGTAAGCCGCGGCGGGCATAGAGGACGCCCGCCCCCTTGGGTCCGCCGAACTTGTGGGCCGAGAGGGCCAGGTAGTCCACCTGCTGCGCCGCCACGTCCACGGGCAGATGCCCCGCGGCCTGGACGGCGTCGGTGTGGAACGGTATGCCCCGGGCGCGGCACAGTGCACCCAGCTCCGCGACGGGCTGGACGGTGCCGAGCTCGTTGTTGGCGGACATGACCGACACCAGGCAGGTGTCCGCCCGGATGGCCGCGGCGACCTGGGCGGCGGAGACGACGCCGTCGGGCGGGACGTCCAGCAACTGGACCTCAAAGCCCTCCTCAGCCAGGGCCTCCAGGGCGTGGAGGACGGCGTGGTGCTCAAAAGCGGTGGAGACGATATGGGTCCTGCCCCGCCTGGCCCCGGCACGGGCGGCGGAGCACAGGGCCTGGTTGTCGGCCTCGCTGCCGCCGGCGGTGAAGTAGATTTCCCGTGGTGACGCGCCGATGCAGGCGGCAACGCGGCGGCGGGCGTCCTCCAGGGCGGCGGCGGCCCTTTGGCCGCTCTGGTGCAGGCTGGAGGGATTGCCCCAGTTCTCCTCCAGGCACACGCGCATGGCACAAAGCGCCTCGGGGCCGGGGCGGGTGGTAGCAGCATGGTCTGCGTAGATCATAGGCGTTTCCTTTCTTTTTCATATATACATAGTTTATTTATATGTTATTAAAATAATAGCATACATGACAGGACTTGTCAAGCGCCGCGGGCGGAGAAAAACAGAAGCCTTCTGTGCGCCCCTCCCCGCTGCGCTCCTCCCAATGACAGTGGCGGGCAACAGGCGCGGCGAACGTACCCGGTAGAAACCACAGCCCCCGTCCCGCCGCAGCGATTCCCGCCCGCAGGCGGTAACCGGCCGAAAACGTGCGTTTTCGGCCGGAGCGGCAAAAGGCGGGAGCGGATGTGCGGTTTTCGGCATCCGCCTTTGGCGAACGCCGAAAACGGAACGCAGCGGGCTTCTTTGGGAGCCTTAGGCGTTGAAGGTGGAATCGTCGAAGGTGATGACCGCATAATACTGGCGGTCCACCTGCTGGATGCGCTCGTTGATGAGCTTGGAGAGCGCCCGCTTCTCATCCTTGCGCTCGTAGGGAATCACCAGGTCGAAGATCAGGTTCGTATGACCCGGCCCGCGCACCATTCGGAAGTCGTGAAGGGTGAACCGGGAATCGATGGCCTGGACCGTCTCGGTCACGACGCCGCGCATCTGGTTCAGCTCCGCATCGTCGGTCACCACCGGGTCGTAGTGGATCACCAGGCGGATGTGGCGGCGGGTGAGGAAGTCCCGCTCGATGTCGTCGATGATGTCGTGGCAGGCCAGGGGGTCCTCCTGGCTGTCCATTTCCACGTGGACGCTGGCGAAGCGCCGCCCCGGGCCGTAGTCATGGATCATCAGGTCGTGGATGCCCAGGACCTTGTCGTAGGCCAGCACCCCCTCGGTGATGCTCCGCACCAGCTCCGGCGAGGGCGCCTTGCCCAGCAGGGGGTCGATGGTATCCCTGGCGATGGTCACACCGCTGTAGAGGATGAACAGCGCCACCGCCAGGCCCGCGTACCCGTCAATCTTCACCCCGGTCCCATAGCCCACCACCCAGGCGGCCAGCACCGCGGCGGTGGAGATCACGTCGTTGCGGCTGTCCGCCGCGGCGGCGATGAGCGTCTCGGAGCCGATGCGGCGGCCCAGAGTCCGGTTGAAATGGGCCATCCACAGCTTCACCCCGATGGACAGGCCCAGGACCACCGCCAGGGGCAGGGAAAAGGCCACCTCCTGGGGGTGGAAAATTTTAGAAACCGAGGACTTGACCAGATCCACGCCGATGACGAGGATCAGCGCCGCCACCGCCAGGCCCGAAAGGTATTCCATCCGCGCGTGGCCGTAGGGATGATCGGCATCGGCGGGCTTCTCGGCGATCTTGAAGCCCAGAAGCGTCACCACGGACGCTGAGGCGTCAGAGAGATTGTTGACGCCGTCAGCCAGAATCGCCACGCTGCCCGAGACCAGCCCGATGGCCAGCTTGACCGCGCACAGCAGCACGTTGCAGACAATGCCGACGGCACCGGCCAGCTTCCCATAGCGGGCGCGGACGGCGGCGTCCTCGTATTGCTCGTAGCCGCGGATAAACAGCCGCGGCAGGAGGTTGGTCATGGTTCTCTCCTCATTTCCGGGATTTTCCCACGATTATACCCCCGCCGGGCCGGATTTGCAACTACTTTTTCTCCCGCCGCGCCAGCAGCAGCGCCGCCAGCACCGCGCTCACGCCGCCGGTCAGCTTGCCCACCAGCATCGGTGCCAGCATCTCGGCGTCAAAGCCCGCGGTGAAGCCCAGGTGGTCCCCCAGAGCGAAGGACGCCGACACGGCAAAGGCCACGTTGACCACCTTCCCCCGCCGGTCCATCTCCGCCATGCGGCGGAACATGGGGATGGAGTTGGCCAGCGACGCCAGGAGGCCCGCCGCCGCCGCGTCGTTGATTTTCAGGAGGCCCCCCAGCCTGGAGAGGGGCTTTCGCAGCAGCTTCGTCAGCACCAGCACCAGCGGGAAGGCTCCCGCCAGTACCACGGCGATCTCCCCCACCACCGCCACGCCCTCGGAAAGAGGGGCCATGCCGGGAATCAGGGCGAAGCCGGTCAGATGCTCCCAGATGGCCGCGGCCAGGCCGATGGTGACCACGATGAGGACCCCCCGGCCAAAGACGGCGAAGCCCCGGATCATCCCCTGCTCCCACTTCCAGAGGCCCAGGGCGATGAGCAGCGCGAAGAGCGCGATGGGAATCAGGTTCCGCAGGGTCATTCCCAGGGGGAAGCCCGCCGTCAGCGCCCCCGCCAGGACGCCCAGGGGCACCGTGATGACCCCGGCCAGGACGCCCTGGGCCAGGTACGGCCGGTCCTCCTCCCGGAGGATGCCCAGGGCCACGGGGATGGTAAAGACGATGGTGGGCCCCAGCATGCTGCCCACCAGAATGCCGCTGAGCCGCGCCGCCTCCGGCGTCTCCGCCAGCGCCTGGGCCAGGGGCGCGCCGCCCATGTCGCAGGCCAGGATGGACCCGGCAAACATGGCCGGGTCCGCGCCGAACACCCGGAACACCGGCCCCAGAACGGGCCGCAGCACCTCCGCCAGCACCGGCGAGAGGGCCAGAATGCCGATCATCGCCAGGGCCAGCGCACCCATGGCGGCGATGCCCTCCTCAAACTGCTTCCCCAACCCCAGGCGGCCGCCGAAAATGCGGTCCAGCGCACCCAGCAGCATGAAAACCGCCATGATATAGAGGATGATCTCGTGAATGGACATGGACAGCCTCCGTCCTTACAGATTTTCCGGCTCCGGGTCCAGGATGGCGATGACGGCGGCGTCCACCGGGGCCTCCGGGTGCGCCAGCCGCGCCGCGCCGCCGAAGCTCAAAAGCACCTGCTCCCCGATCCCGGCGCCCACCAGGTCCGCCGCCACCACGACTCCACCCGCCGCGGACACCTCCAGCAGCGGCAGGCCCGTGAGGCCGGAAGCCTTCTTGGTGGACCAGACCGCGCCGGTCACGACGCCCCGCCTCATGGGACACGCCCGCCCAGCACGTCCCGGGCCAGGGGCGTGAGGATGGCCCCCGGGGGCAGGGGCCGCTGCTGGGAGAGAAGCCGCCGGGCCTCCGGCGCGGTGATCAGGGGCCGCCGGGCCGGGCCACCGTAGAAGCGGACACCTATCTGCCGGAGGCTCCGCTCCGCCGCCATGAGCCGTGCCCACAGCGCCCGGGGCGCCGTACCGGCCGCGGTGCGGTAGCCAAGGCCCCCCTCCCAGAGGTACACCGGCTTGCCGGAGAGCAGCGCGTCCCACACCTGCGGCTGCGAGAAGCACAGCAGCTCCCCCGCCGTCAGCGAGCCGATGAGCACCGCCTCGTAAGGCCCGTCCCCGGCGGGGCGGTAGCCCAGGTCCTCCGCCGGCCACGCCCCCACGCACAGCGCCGCCGGGGCCTGGGCCGTGAGCTTCCGGAGGACCGCCTCCGTGACCCGCTCCTCCAGGCGCTCATCCATGGCCCAGTGCCTCCCCGCGCCGCGCCGCCCGGACCGTCAGCCCCGGCGGCAGGGGCCGCGGCCCGCGGCAGACGCGCCGGATGGAAACTCTAGCCACGGAGGATCACCCCCAGGTCGCCCTTCTGGTGTCCGCAGGCGTTGGCCTCGTCGTAGTCGATGTGGACGCGGTTGGCAAACTGGCCGCTGACCCGGACGGCCACCCCCTCCAGCACCAGCGGGCGGGCCGAGAGACAGCGGACGCGGACCTCGTCGCCCTCCCCCACGCCGTAGCGCGCCGCCGCCTGGGGCGTCATGTGGATGTGCCGCCGGGCGATCAGGACACCCTCGGAGAGCGCCACCTCCCCCCGGTCGCCCGCCAGGCGGATGCCCGGGGTGCCCTTGGTGTCGCCGCTCAGGCGCACCGGGGCGCGGACGCCCAGGGTCCTGGCGTCAGTCCGGGAGATCTCCACCTGGGAGGCAGGCCGCTCCGGCCCCAGCACCGCCACATGCTCCAGCCGTCCCTGGGGGCCGATCAGCGTGACCCGCTCGCGGCAGACGTACTGCCCCGGCTGGGAGAGGGGGCGGTCCTCCGTGAGGCCGTGGCCGAATAGGGCCAGGGCGTCGGCCTTGGTCAGGTGGACATGCCGCCCGGAGGCCTCCACCTCCACAAAGGCGGCCTCCAGGATCGCGCCGGTCAGCCGTTCCAGCTGAGACATGGGTTACTCCTGGGCCGGGACGCCGTCCTGGGCCTTGGGCAGGATGGCGTCCACCTCGGCGTGGGGCCGGGGGATGACGTGGACCGAGATCAGCTCGCCCACCTTCTCCGCCGCCGCCGCGCCGGCCTCGGTGGCGGACTTGACCGCGCCCACATCGCCGCGGACCATCACCGTCACCAGGCCGCCGCCCACCTGCACCCGGCCCACCAGCTGCACGTTGGCGGATTTGACCATGGCGTCGGCGGCCTCAATGGCGCCCACCAGGCCCTTCGTCTCGATCATGCCCAAAGCGTTCGTATTGGCCATTGTTCATTCTCCTATCTGAAATTGACGTTGAGTTTTTCCAGGATGCGGGCTGTCAGCGCTTCCACCAGCGCCTCACTGTCCGCCTCGGTGGTAGTATGCCCCGGCGCGGGCCGCTCCATGCCCCAGGCCACCCGGCGGATGTTGATGAGGTCCAGGGGGCCGATGTTGTTGGACGAGGAGCTGCCGCCCACCGCGCCGCAGCCCAGCGTCATGGCCGGAAACAGCCCCGTGGTGGCCCCGATGCCGCCCAGAGCGGCGGGGGTGTTCACCAGGAAGCGGGACACCGGCACCCGCAGGGCGAACCGGCGGATCACCGCCTCGTCCCGGGCGTGAATGACGTAGGTGTGGCCGCTGCCCTCGTGGCGGAGGATGGCGCAGCTCTTCTCCAGGATGCGGTCCTCGTCCGGCTCCACGAAGAAGGCCAGCACCGGGCACAGCTTCTCCCGGGAATAGGGGTGAGTCGGCCCCGCCTCGTCCTCCCGGGCCACCAGCACCCGGACGTCCGCCGGCACACCGGTGAGGCCCGCCATGCGGGCCAGCTCCAGAGCCGGCTTGCCCACTACCGCCGGGTTCAGGGCCCCGTTGGGGCGGAAGAGGAGCTTCGCCAGCCGCCCCGCCTGCCCGGTGTCCAGGAAGCAGCAGCCCTGGCGGGTCATCTCCGCCCGGACGGCGGCCTCCATGGACGCCTCCACCACCACCGACTGCTCCGAGGCGCAGACCACGCCGCCGTCGAAGGTCTTGGAGGCCACGATGTCTGCCACGGCCTGCGGCAAATCCGCCGTTCGGTGGAGATACGCCGGACCGTTGCCCGGCCCCACGCCGATGGCGGGCTTGCCTGCCGAGTAGGCCGCGCGGACCATGGCCGGCCCGCCGGTGGCCAGGATCAGCCGCACCTGGGAACAGTGCATCAGCTCGTCCACCGCCGCCAGGGAGGGGACGGATAGCGCGCTGACGCTTCCCGCCGGGCAGCCGGCCCGCACCGCGGCCTCCGAGACCACCTCCACCGCCCGCCGGGTGCACTTGGCCGCCGCCGGGTGGGGCGAAAAGACAATGGGACTGCCCGCCTTGAGGGCGATGAGGGCCTTGTAGAGCACCGTGGAGGTGGGATTGGTGGAGGGTACGATGCCCGCGATGACCCCCACCGGGACACCCACGTCCCACACCTTCTGCTCCGGGTGCTCGGCCAGGATGCCCACGGTCCTGAGGTCCCGGACGGCCTCGTAGACAGTGCCGGCGGCGAAACGGTTCTTGGTCTCCTTGTCCCGGGCGTTTCCAAAGCCCGTCTCCGCCGCGGCCAGCTCCGCCAGCTCCCGGGCGTGGCGGAGGCCCGCCTGGGAGACGGCCTCCGCCGCCCGGTCCAGCCGCGCCTGGTCCCACTGGGCCAGGGTCTCGGCGGCGGACTGGGCCTGGACGGCTAAATCTCTCGCCTCCTGGCGGGCTTTCAGGTCTTGATCCAGTTCCATATTAACCTCCCAATTGGTTTGGCTGCGCCGCCACGCCGCGGACCGCGGCGGCAAAGGCGTCGCAGGCGGCGCGGCAGGCGTCCTGGGCGCCGGTGAGCAGGCCCCCGGCAAAGTTGGTCTCACTGGGGGGCGGATAGAAGGCAGTCAGCTCCACCGCCGCGGCCTTCAGCGCCACGTCCAGGCCCAGAAGGGCCTCCACCGGCGGCGCGATCAGGTACGCCACCGCCTCCCCCGTCCGGACCTTTGCCAGACGCGAGAGGTACGTCCCCGCCCGGGAAACGCAGTGGGCCAGGTACACCACCGACCCCTCGTCGTTGGCGGTGCGGAAGCCCACGCCGCCCGAGAGCAGCCCCACCGCCGCCCGCAGACCCGCCGTCACCGCCGCCGGGTCCGGCCCGGCCAGGATGCCCACCACCTCCCCGGCCAGAGCCGTGGTGGCGTTGGGCGCGCCGGCATAGAGGCTCTTGGCGTAGACTACCTCCACCTGCGCGGCCTTGGTGGCCTCGTCCAGGGCGATATAGGCGGCGTCATCGCAGTCGGCGGAGAGGAGGCCCACGGACCGCTGGTCCGCCCGCAGCCCCAGGGCCGCGGCCAGCTCCGGCGAGACGTTGGGAATGGCCTGCACCGTAAGCACCCGTACCGGCACCAGGTCTCCGGTCACGCCCCCGCCCCTCGGCGGAAGGCCACGCCCGAGCACTGCCGCGCCAGCATCTGGGGGATCAGGGCGGCGATCTGCGCGCCGGCCTCCTTCGCGGGGGTGCCCTGACGGTGGATGTTGGAGACCACGGTCCGCGCTGACTCCGGCACGCCGATGCGGGGCCGGTAGGTGATATACGCCGAGAGGGACTCCGCTGTCACCAGCCCCGGCCGTTCGCCCACCAGCAGGCACACCAGATCCGCACCGGTCAGCTCCCCGATGTGGTCCGACGCGCCCACCCGGCAGTAGCGGATGGAGAGGGCCTTGCCAAGCTGGATGCCCTTCGCCTCCAGTCCCTGGCGGACGGCCTCGGCGCAGGCCATGGCGTTGGCCTCCACCGCGGCGGCGGAGAGACCGTCGCCAATGGCCAGAACCACCTTGGGCCCCTGGCCGCAGGTCTCACGGATGCGCTTCTGGTTTTCCTCGTCGAAGCGCCGGCCCAGGTCGGGGCGGGTCAGGTATTCGTCCTTGTCGCGGCATTTGGTCTGCACCTGGACCAGGCCGTTTTTCTCGGCAAAATCGTCCGCCACATGGGAAAAGACGCTGTCCTGAGCAGCGGCGTGGTCGGCACGGAAGCGGAGCATGGTGGCGGTCTTGTAGCGCGCCCCGGCGCGGCCGATGCCCACCCGGGCGGGGGTCTTGGCCTTCAGGTCCAGGAACGCCTGCTCATGGGCGGGGTTGTCCACCAGGTACTGCCGGCGCAGATCCGCCGCGGCCAAATCCTCCAGGATATCGCCCCCGCCGGGGACCGTGGGGGCCGCCGGCGTCACGGTCTCCGCCGCGCCGCCCTCCGCCTCCCGGAGGGCTTGGGCCACCAGGGCCTTGAGTTCTTCCTTGTTCATTGTGTTCCCTCCTATGCCAGCAGGATCGAGCCATCGCCGGCCCGGGCAGTGAGACGGCCGTCCTCCCAGAAGCCCATGCGCTCGAGCCACCGCTGGAAGGGCGGAATGGCGGTGAGATGGAAGATCTCCCGCAGCGCTGCGGTCTCATGGAAGCCGGTGGCCTGGTAGTTGAGCATGATGTCGTCGCCGTGGGGCAGGCCCATGAAGTAGTTGCACCCGGCGGCGGTGAGCAGGAGCGCCAGATTCTCGATGTCATTCTGGTCGGCCTTCATGTGATTGGTGTAGCAGGCGTCGCAGCCCATGGGCACCCCCAGGAGCTTGCCCATAAAGTGGTCCTCCAGTCCCGCGCGGACCACCTGCCGCGCGTCGTAGAGGTACTCCGGGCCGATGAAGCCCACCACTGTGTTCACCAGGAAGGGCTGGAATTTTTTGGCAAATCCGTAGCACCGCGCCTCCATGGTCACCTGGTCCCAGCCGTTATGGGCCTCGCTGGAGAGCTCCGCGCCCTGGCCGGTCTCAAAGTAAAGGACGTTGGGCCCCTCGCAGGTCCCCTCCCGCAAAAGGAGCTGCCGCGCCTCCTCCAGGGTCTCGGCCCGGAAGCCGAAGGCGTCGTTGCCCTTCTCACTGCCGGCGATGGACTGAAAGATGAGGTCCGCCGGCGCGCCCTGGCGCACGGCCTCGATCTGGGTGGTGACGTGGGCCAGGACACAGGTCTGGGTGGGGATGTCCCACTTCCTTCGCACCTCGTCGAAGCGGCCCAGGATGCGCCGGACACTCTCCACGCTGTCGTCCACGGGGTTGAGGCCCAGCACCGCGTCGCCGGCGCCGTAGGTGAGGCCCTCCAGGAGCGAGGCCAGCACACCGTCGGGATCGTCGGTGGTGTGGTTGGGCTGGAGGCGGCAGGAGAGCGTGCCCGGCAGACCGATGGTGGTGTTGCAGTGGGCCGTCACCCGCAGCTTGGCCGCGGCGTAGACCAGGTCCAGATTGCCCATGAGCTTGGCTACCGCCGCCGCCATCTCGGCGGTGAGCCCCCGGGAGACGCGGCGGATCTCCGCGCCGTCCGTGGTCTCCCGCAGGAGCCATTCCCGGAATTCCGACACCGTCCAGCTCCGGATGCGGCGGTAGACGGTCTGGCTGACGCCGTCCTGGATGATCCGGGTGACCTCGTCGCTCTCATAGGGGACGGCGGGGTTCTCGTACAGGTCTTTCAGGGTGATCTGGGCCAGGACGGCCTTGGCGGCTACCCGCTCCTGCGCGTCCTGCGCGGCGATGCCCGCCAGACGGTCGCCGGATTTTTCCTCGTTGGCCTTGGCCATGACCTCCCGGAGGTCCCGGAATTCATAGGTTTTTCCGAAGAGTCTCGTTTTCAGGATCAAATCATACACCTCCGAAGGATGGTTTTCAGGTCCTCTGCCCCGGCCTCCCGGGGATTGGAGGCCGCGCAGGGGTCGGAAAGCGCCGCCTGGACCAGCCCGTCCAGCGCCGCGGTCAGCTCTTCCCGGGCAATCCCCGCCTGGGAGAGGGTCGCCGGCAGGCCCAGGGCGTCCCGCAGACGGCAGACCGCCGCGATGAGATTGCGCAGGCTCAGCCGGTCCGTAGCCGCCCCCAGGCCCGCCGACCGGGCCAGGGCCGCGTAGCGGGGGGCGCACGCCTCGCCGTTATAGGCCAGCACCCCCGGCAGCAGCACGCCGCCCAGCCGCCCGTGGGCCGTGTGAAAGCGCCCGCCCAGGGCGTGGGCCAGGGCGTGGCAGAGGCCCAGCCCCGCGTGGTCAAAGGCCATGCCGGCCATGGCCGCGGCCAGGTGCACCTCGCCCCGGACCGCGGTGTCTCCCCGGTACGAGGCGGGCAGATGGGCCAGGCACAGGACGAAGGCATGGTACGCCAGGGCATCGGAGAGGGGCGAGGCCCCCCTGGCCGCCGCAGCCTCCAGGCTGTGGCACACGGCGTCCATGCCGGTCTCGGCGATCAGGCCCGGGGGCAGGGTGGTAAGGAGCGAAGCGTCCAGGATGGCCCAGTCGGGCCGGAGGGCGTCATCCACCAGCGGGTGCTTGACGCCGCCGTGGGTGAGGATGGAGAAGCCCGTGACCTCGCTGCCGGAGCCCGAGGTGGTGGGCACGGCCACAAAGAGGGGCCGCAGGTCCTGGAGGTACAGCATGGCCTTGGCGCAGTCCAGGACGCTGCCGCCGCCCAGGGCGATGAGCGCCTGGGGCCGGCACCGCGCCAGCACCGCCGCCCCTGCGGCCACCACCGCCACCGGCGGGTCCGGCGTCACGCCGCCGAACACCGTGACCTCGGCCCCCGGGACCCGCGCGCCCACAGCCTGGGCCGTCCCGTTCTCCGAGAAGAACCGGTCCGTGACCACCAGCACCGACTGCGCCCGGCACTGCGTGAGCTGGTCCAGCGCGCCGGAGCCGAAGAAAATGCGGGGATATTGGGAAAACGTCTGCAAAATGACACCGCCTTTCTCCCTCCTAGGGTTTCCCATTTCGGGTAGAGTATACGCCCTTTGCCATTTCCGCCGGTTTGTGGTATAATCAAAAAAATTTCTCATGCAAGGAGTACCCATATGCCCACCATCATTGAAACGCTGGCCCGGGAGCTGGGCCAGAAGGAAGCCTATGTCGCCAACGTCGCCGACCTCCTTGACCAGGGGAACACCATCCCCTTCATCGCCCGCTATCGCAAGGAGCTCCATGGGGCCATGGACGATCAGACCATCCGGACCCTGGCCGACCGCCTCTCATACCTCCGCAGCCTGGAGGCGCGGCGGGGCGAGGTCAAAAGCGCCGTCGAGACCCAGGGGAAGCTGACGGAGGAGCTCTCCGCCGCCATCGACGCCGCCCAGACCCTGGCTGAGGTGGAGGACCTCTACCGCCCCTACCGGCCCAAGCGCCGCACCCGCGCCTCCATGGCCCGGGATAAGGGCCTGGAGCCGCTGGCGCAGGAAATTTTCGCCCAAACCGCCAAAACGCCGCCGGAGGCCCTGGCGGCGGCGTACCTCGACGCGGAAAAGGGCGTGGAGACCGTGGAGGACGCTCTCCAGGGCGCGTCGGACATCCTCGCCGAGCAGATCTCCGACGACGCGGACCTTAGAAAGCGCCTGCGGGCGCAGCTGACCCGGCAGGCCGTCCTCCGCTCCCGGGCGGCGAAGGAGGACGAGGACTCGGTCTACCGCCTCTACTACGACTTTTCCCAGAGCGTCGCCCGCCTCCAGAGTCACCAGGTGCTGGCCCTCAACCGCGGGGAGAAGGAGGGCTTTTTGAAGGTCTCGCTGGAGGCGGACCGGGCGGCGGTGCTGCAAACCCTCTTTCGCGCCGTGGTCCGCCCCGGCTCGGCGGCCATGGCCTTCGTCCGCGCGGCGGCGGAGGACGCCTGGGACCGCCTCCTGGCCCCCTCCCTGGAGCGGGAGCTGCGCGGCGCGCTGACCGAGGACGCCTGCGAGGCCGCCATCCGCAATTTTGCCCTGAACCTCCGCCCGCTGCTTTTACAGCCGCCGGTGAAGGGCAGGGTCACCATGGGCCTGGACCCCGGCTACCGCAACGGCTGCAAGGTGGCCGTGGTGGACGGCACCGGCAAGGTGCTGGGCACCGCCGTGGTCTATCCCACCTTCTCCCAGCGGAAAAAAGAAGAGGCCATCGACTGTCTGGCCGCCCTAATCCGGAAGCACGGCGTGGCCCACATCGCCATCGGCAACGGCACCGCCTCCCGGGAGACCGAGC
>JAAWBZ010000019.1 GCA_022792945.1 Oscillospiraceae bacterium
AGCGTCCGCAGCCGGCGGTGGTCCACCTCCACCCACCGGCCTTTGAGCAGGGCAAGTCCCTCGGTTTGGGCCAACAGATCCTGGATCTCCTCTCGGGTCAGGGGGATACCGTCCACCGCCAGCTCGGGCTGGACTGAGGCCAGAGCGCTGAAGCCCGCCATAGACGGCTTCTTCCCGCCCAGGCTGATGGACAGACTGACCGCGGCATTGCGCTTGTGCCACCAGTTGGGGACCCGGCACAGGATGCCCGCCTTTTCAAATTCCTCGGTGTGCTTCAACAGCTGAACAGTCTCCTCCGCCGCCCGGTTCAGGCAAGCCAGCAGCTCCAACAGCTTTTCCCGCTCATTTTTGTACTCGGTCAGGGCGTATTGCCGGGGTACATGGGTAATTTGCCCGTTCTTCCCCTCTGTGGCGTAGGTGGCCAGAACGGCAAGGGGGAAACGCCTCATCTCTGCTCTCCACGATGTGGAAAAAAGCCCGCTCCGGAACCCGCAGCCGCTGGCTCTGCTCAGCCAGACAGAAGGCAACCGTTCTGGTATAGGCCCTGATTTCTAAGGCCACCAACGAGCGGGCAAAGTCCCTGCGGACGCTGATCAGCAGCGAGAAATACAGCGATATTTCCCACGGGACCAAGCTGACCGGTGGAAATATCGGGTATAGCGGCAATATTTACACGTTCCCGTACTGCAGAAATAAATTCCAACATCTTCAGGCAGGGGATTTTTCTGAACCGTTGTCTCTGCCTCATAGTTCGCATTGGACGATGTGATCTTGAACGCATTTTCAGAGGTTTCCACAGTCGGCTGGCAGGAACAGCCGGCACAGCACTCCTGGATTTTCAGCATCCCAGTGCTGAAGGCCCCGATGAGATGCAGAATGATTCGTCATGGTTTGTCAAAATGCGTCTTCTCTGTTTTAAGATGGTGCGGGTACAGCAAGGTTGGCGGACGTTTCCAGCGAAATTGTCCGCGGCCCGCAAGCTGGCCGGTCAAAACTTTCACGTCTGCCCGTCCCATAGGGGCGAGCCACCCAGCTCGCCGTGGAGATTCCGGAGGAACGCGCTGCGCAGCGCCTCCGGCGGGAGGTCCTGGCCCAGGAGCCACATGAGCTTGGTCACCGCCGCCTCGGTGGTCATGTCCCCGGCGGAGAGAACGCCCCCGGCCAGGGCGCGGCGGCCCACCTCGTAGGCGGTGAGGTTGGCCGGCTCATAGAGGCACTGGCTGCACACAGCCACCGTGACGCCCCGCTCCACCAGCCGCCGCAGCTCCGCGGTCACGTCCCGCCGGACGAAGCTGACGCCGCCGGCCCCGAAGGCCTCCACCACCAGCCCCCGGCAGCCCAGGTCCCCGTAGGCCCGGAACAGCCGCGGGTCGGCCCCGGGAATCAGCTTCACCAGGGCCGCCTGGCTGCTGATCCGGTCCTCCAGGCGGCAGGGGCCGTCCGGCACGGGGATCAGGCCCCGGCGCAGGGAGAGGCCATAGGCGCTCTGGGTGCCCACGGCGGGGAGATTGACGCTCTCGAAGGCGTGGAAGCCCACCGTGCGCACCTTCACGGCGCGGCAGCCCAGGAACACCTTCCGGTCGAAAGCGATGAACACCCCCGGCGCCCCCGCCGCGGCCATGGCAAAGGCGCACTGCAGGTTGGTCTGGGCGTCGCTGAGGGGGTGGGCGGCGGGCAGCTGCGCGCCGGTGAGCACCACCGGCCGGTCCAGCCCCGGGAGCATGAAGGTCAGCACCGAGGCGGTGTAGGCCATGGTGTCGGTGCCGTGGGCCACCACGACGCCGTCGAAGCCCAGTCGCTTTTCGTAGACGCACCGGGCGATCAGGGACCATTCCTCCGGCTGGATATTGGTGGAATCCAATTGTAAGAGCTGCAAAATCTCGACCTCGTATTGCCCGCAGCCAGGAAACTGCACCGCCTCCAGCGCCGCGGGCCGGAGCCCCTCCTCCGATGGCACCGAGGCGATGGTCCCGCCGGTGGCGATGAGCAGAATACGCTTTTTTTCGTTCATAGTCCAGACCTCCTCGCCTCGTCCTTCCCTGGGCGCGCCATCTCGACGATGTACGCCTCGGTCCCCGCCTCCAGCCGCCGCGCCCCCGTCAGGGCGAAGCCATAGCGCCGGTAGAAGCGGACCGCCCGGGTGTTTTCCTCCAGCACCCACAGGCGGCGGGCGCCCAGCGCCTCCCCGCCCGCCGCATGGAGCAGGCCCTTCACGATCCCGTCGTCATACACCCAGACCGTCTCCAGCTTTTCCGGATGTTTCAAATAGTCCAGTGCCAGGGGATAGACCTGCATCTCCCCGAAGGAGACCCGGTCGTCACGGAAAATGCGCCGGTAGTGCGTCCGCTTGGTGAAGATCAGGATTTCCGCCAGCCGGGAGGCGTCCGCCGCCGCGGCCTTCCGGATCGGCTCCCGATTCATACCGCCTCCTCCAGCCACCGCGCCGCCGTATACGCCAGCATGGCCGCGCCCCGGGGGAGCTGCGCCTCGTCGATGTCAAACCGGGGGCTGTGGTTGGGATAGACCGCCCCCGCCGGCGGCGTGGCGAAGCACCAGAAGCTGCCGGGCCGCGCCTGGAGCAGGTACGCCATGTCCTCGCTGGTCATCAGGGGCTTCTCCAGCGTCTGCACCGCCCCCGCGCCGAAGAGCTCCCCGGCGCACCGGGCGGCGAATTCCGTCTCCCGGGGGTGGTTCACCAGCACCGGGTAGCTGCCGCCGAAGCGCACCCCACACTCCGCCCCCATGGCGGCGCAGAGGCCACGGCACAGCTCCGCCAGCCGCCGGCAGAGCTTGTCCCGCAGCGCCTCGTCCAGGCAGCGCAAGGCCCCCTCCATCTCCACCCGCTCCGGGATCACGTTGTAGACCGTGCCGCCGTGGATGGCCCCGATGGTCAGCACGGCGGTCTCCTCCCCGCCGCACTCGCGGCTGATGAGGGTCTGAAGGGCCGAGATCAGCTGGGCGCTGACCACGATGGGGTCCACGCCGGTGTTGGGGTGCGCCCCGTGACAGCCGCGGCCCCGGACGGTCAAGTAAAAGATGTCCCGGGAGGCCATGAACGGCCCCGCCCGGAAGCCGAAGCACCCGCCGGCCAGCTCCGGCGAGAGCACCCCCGCGTGCTGGCCGAACACCACGTCCACGCCCTCCAGCGCGCCGTGGTCCACCAGGTCCTGCGCGCCGCCCAGGCCCTCCTCGCCGCACTGGAAGAGGAGAACCGCGTTCCCCGGCAGATCCGCCTGCCGCAGCAGCGCCGCCGCCCCCAGGAGCATGGCGGTGTGGGCGTCGTGGCCGCAGGCGTGCATGCAGCCGTTTTGGGCGGCGAAGGGCAGGCCGGTGGCCTCGGTGATGCGCAGGGCGTCCATGTCGGCCCGCAGCGCCGCGGCCCGGCCCGCGCCCCGGCCGTGAATCTCGGCCCGAACGCTGGAATTGTCCGGGTAGGTGCGGTAAGGGATTTGCAGCTCGTCCAGTGTCTGACAGACCAGCGTCCGGGTCCGGGGCAGATCGTTGCCCACCTCGGGCATGGCGTGCAGCCGCCGGCGCAGTCCGGTGATCCAGGCCGAACGCTCCATGGCGGCGCTCAAAAAGTCCATATACGCTCGCTCCTCTCGCGTTAACTTCTATTATGATACGGCAAACCCGGGAAAAATGCAAACCCCTCGGGAAATTTTCCGTCCCGCCCCGGACAAAGCGGCGCGCCGCGCTTCTTTTGGCGTCCGCTTCCACATATAAAACAGGAGGAAGGAGGCGTTTTCATGAAAAAGAAGGTACTCGTTGTCTACGTGCTCACCGCCCTGGCGGGGGTGGGGCTGCATTTTCTCTACCGAGCCTGTCCCACGCCGTTTGTGGGGCTGTTCGCGCCGGTGAGTGAGAGTGTCTGGGAGCACCTGAAGCTGCTCTATTGGCCGTTTTTCCTGGCCTCGGCGGTGCTGGCCCGGGGCATGGAGGGGCGGCTGCGGGCCTGGAGCGGCTTTCTCACCGCGCTGCTGGTCCAGCCGGTGGCCCTGACCGCGGTCTACTATCTCCTGCGCGCCGGCTGGGGCGTCTCGGGGCTGGCGCTGGATATTTTCCTGTACTTAGCCGTCCTGGCCGGCGGCTTCCTCCTGGCATTCGCCGTCTACCGCCGGGGCAGGGCCGAGCCGGCCCTGGGCCTTCTGATCGTCCTGTCCGCCATCTACGGCGTCAGCCTGATGGCGTTCACTTTGGCCGCCCCGCAGCTGCCTATTTTCCTCGCGCCGTAAATTTATGGATTCCCTTTTGGCCGCGCTGTGCTATAATAAAAGAAAAACTGACGCGAGGCAGCTATGGAACAGACGACAAAGACACAGCTTTTTGAAGCCGCCCCTATCCCCCGGGCGGTGCTGACGCTGGCAATCCCCACGGTCATCAGCTCGCTGGTGATGGTGATCTACAACCTGGCCGACACCTATTTCGTCGGCATGCTGGACGACGCCGTGCAGAACTCCGCCGTCACCCTGGCCGCGCCGGTGCTGCTGGCCTTCAACGCGGTGAACAACCTCTTCGGCGTGGGCGCGTCCAGCATGATGAGCCGCGGGCTGGGGCGGAAGGATTACGACACCGTCCGCCGCAGCAGCGCCTTCGGCTTTTACTGCGCGGCGGGCTTCGGACTGCTCTTCTCCCTGCTGGTAACGGCGTTCCGCTCTCCCCTCCTGGCCATGCTGGGCGCCGACCGCGGCACCGCCGCCGCCACCGGGGCGTACCTCTACTGGACCGTCTCCTGGGGCGCGGTGCCGGCCATCCTCAACGTGGTCCTGGCCTACCTGGTCCGCGCTGAGGGCGCGTCCCTCCACGCCAGCATCGGCACCATGAGCGGCTGCCTCCTCAATATGGTCCTGGACCCCATCTTCATCCTCCCCTGGGGCTTAGGGCTGGGCGCGGCCGGCGCGGGGCTGGCGACGTTCCTCTCCAACTGCTTCGCCTGCCTCTACTTCTTCGTGCTGCTGGCGGTGAAGCGGGGGAACACCTATGTGTGCATCCGCCCGTCCATGTTCCGCTGCGGCCGGGCGGTGGTGCTGGGCATCCTGGCGGTGGGCATCCCGGCGTCCATCCAGAATCTCCTGAACGTCACCGGCATGACGGTCCTCAACAACTTCACCGCCGCTTTCGGCCCCAACGCCGTGGCCGCCATGGGCATCGCCCAGAAGGTCAACATGGTCCCGGTGCAGATCGCCTTCGGCCTCTCCCAGGGCATCATGCCCCTGGTGAGCTACAACTACGCCAGCGGCGACGTGAAGCGGATGAAGGGGGCGGTGTCCTTCGCGCTGAAGCTCATGCTGGCAGGGCTTCTGACGGTGTCGGCAGGCTTTTGCCTCTGGGCCGGCGGGCTGATGCGGCTGTTCATGGAGAATCGGGACATCGTGGCCTGCGGCACGCGGTTCCTGCGGGGACTCTGCCTGGCAAGCCCGTTCTTCTGCGTGGACTTCCTGGGCGTGGGCGTGTTCCAGGCGTGCGGCATGGGGAAGAAGTCTCTGGCCTTCGCCATTCTCCGGAAGATCGTGCTGGAGATCCCGGCGCTGTTCCTTCTCAACCGCCTGTCCCCCCTCTACGGCCTGGCCTACGCGCAGCTGTGCGCCGAGGTGATCCTGGCCGCCGCCGCCATTGTGGCCCTGCGGCAGATCTTCCGCCGGCTGGAGCGGCGGCAGCCCCGCCCCCAGGGCACGCCATAGGACGCCGCTCTCCGCGGTTCTGGTGATTGTAATTCACAGCGTTTTTTGATATGATAGATAAAAATTCACCAAAGGAGTGTTCCACACCATGAGCATTGTCAAGGATATGTCCCTGGCCGAGCGCGGCCGGATGAAAATCGCCTGGGTGCAGGACTTCATGCCGGCGCTGTCGGCCATCCGCGCCCGCTTTGAGAAGGAAAAGCCCTTCGCCGGGCGGAAAATCACCATGTCCATCCACATGGAGGCCAAGACCGCGTATCTGGCGCTGTGCCTGGCCGCCGGCGGGGCCGAGGTCCACGCCACGGGGTGCAATCCCCTCTCCACCCAGGACGACGTGGCCGCAGGGCTGGCGTCCCTGGGCGTGAACGTCTACTGCTGGCACGGGGCCACGGCGGAGGAGTACGAGCAGCACCTGACGGCGGCGCTCTCGTGCCACCCGGACCTCATCATCGACGACGGCGGCGACCTTCTGAACCTGCTCAGCGGCAAGTGCCGGGAGCTGGGCGACCGGCTCATCGGCGGGTGCGAGGAGACCACCACCGGCATCCACCGCCTCAAGGCCCGCGCCGCCGCCGGGGCGCTGCCCTTCCCCATGATGAACGTCAACGATGCCAAGTGCAAGCACTACTACGACAACAAGTACGGCACCGGCCAGTCGGTCTGGGACGCCATCATGCACACCACCAACCTGCTGGTGGCGGGCAAGACGGTGGTGGTGGCCGGATACGGCTACTGCGGCCGGGGCGTGGCCATGCGGGCCAAGGGCATGGGCGCCAACGTCATCGTCACCGAGATCGACCCCATCAAGGCCCTGGAGGCCACCATGGACGGCCACCGGGTCATGCCCATGGACCAGGCCGCGCCGGAGGGGGACCTCTTCGTCACCACCACCGGCTGCAAGGACGTCATCGTCCGGCGGCACATGGAGGTCATGAAGGACAACGCCTTTCTCTCCAACGCCGGCCACTTCAACGTGGAGGTCAACGGCGAGGACCTGGAGGCCCTGGCCGTGCGGGTCTATCCCCGGCGGGATGAGATCGTGGGCTATGAGCTCTCCGACGGGCGGACGCTGAACCTGCTGGCCGAAGGGCGGCTGGTGAATCTGGCCTCCGGCAACGGCCACCCGGCGGAGATTATGGACACCAGCTTCGCCATTCAGTCGCTGTCTCTGGAGTATATGCTCCGCCACGGCAAGGACCTCCGCAAGGACGTCCATGAGGTCCCGGCGGAGATCGACGCCGCCGTCTCCCGGCTGAAACT
This sequence comes from Oscillospiraceae bacterium, assembly GCA_022792945.1. Classification (GTDB taxonomy): domain Bacteria; phylum Bacillota; class Clostridia; order Oscillospirales; family Oscillospiraceae; genus Avoscillospira_A. Next base: position 6,942 of record JAAWBZ010000019.1, read on the forward strand.
GGACGGCAGCGGTCTGAAGATCGACGCCCTGACGGAGGAGCAGGCGCAATACCTCCAGGGCTGGGAAGTGTGAGGCGCCTCTCCCGCGCGACCGCAAAGCGCGCCGTCTGGGGCATCGCCGGCGCGATGATGGGCGCGGTGCTGGGATGTTCCCTGTTCCCGGCGGCGCGGACGGCGCTGGGCATCGTGCTGGCGGCGCTGTGGATGGTCCTGAGCGCGCTGTTACTGACGGCGTTCCGGTGCCCGGAATGCAGCCGTCCGACGCGCATGGAGGACAAATTCTGCCCCCGGTGCGGGGCGAAGCTGGAGGAATGAGGTATGAAGCGCATCCCGCGGCGGACCGCGAAGCGTGTTTTCCCGGTCCTTTTGGTACTGATGCTCTGCTGTGTCTTCGCCTTCGTGCTGTGGCCGGCGGCAAAGCCGGCCCTGGGCACTGCGCTGGCAGTGCTGCTGGTCCTGACGCTGGCCATGGCCCAGTGCTGCTTCCGGTGCCCGGCCTGCGGCAGTCAGACGCACCCGAAGGACGATACCTGCCTCCAATGCGGGGCGAAACTGGAGGAATAAGACCATGAAGCTTTGGCGGCGTGTATGCCTGCTGGTCCTCTGCGCGGCACTGCTGGCGTGCGGCGCGGCGGCGGCGTTCCCGGACGTGGCGCGGGGCAGCTGGTACGAGGCGGCGGTAAGCGAGATGCAGGCGGACGGCCTGCTCACCGGCTTCTCCGACGGGAGCTTCCGCCCCGGCGAGACGGTGAGCGCGGCGCAGTTCGTCACCATCGCCGCCCGCTGCGCGGGGCTTTCCCCGGTCTCCGGACAGAGCGCTCACTGGGCCGCCGGGACCATGGAGGCGGCCCTCCGGGCCGGCTGGTATGACTGGGACGAGCTGCCCCCCACCGGCGAGCGCTTCGACCGGCCCATCCCCCGGAAATTAGCGGTGAAAATTCTCATGAAGGCCCTCCTGCCCGACGTTCGCGGGGATTACAGCACCGAATCGGCGAAGATCCGCGATTTTTCCCGCCTGGACGGGCGGTACTATGAGCCGGTGCTGGCGGCCTACGCCGCCGGCGTAGTGGTGGGAGATGCCCAGGGCAACTTCCGGCCCGACAGCGGCCTCAGCCGCGCCGAGGCGTCAGTGCTGCTGCTGCGGGCGAGGAAACTGGCGGGGAATACCGCGCAGCCCCCGGCGGCGCAGCCCGCCGTCCCCGCCCCGGCGGTCACGGTGAAGGGCGGCGTGTCGGAAAACGGCTGGCTCCAGGTGAAGGGGACGCAGCTTTGCAGCGCTGCGGGCCAGCCTGTGGCGCTCCACGGCATGAGCAGCCACGGCATCCACTGGTTTGGGAAGTTTGCCGCCTCCCAGGCCATCGCCAACACCGCCGCCTATGGCGCGAACCTCTTCCGGGTGGCCATGTACACCGGCGAGGGCGGCTACCTCTCCAACCCCGCCGCCGTCAAGGCCCAGGCCTTCGCGACGGTGGACGCGGCCATCGCCAACGACATGTACGTCATTCTGGACTGGCACATCCTCTCCGACGGCAACCCCCGGGACCATCAGGCCGAGGCAGTGGCCTTCTTCACCGAGGCCGCCGCCCGCTACCACGACAGCCCCGCGGTGCTCTATGAGATCTGCAACGAGCCCAACGGCAGCGCGGACTGGACCCGGGACATCAAGCCCTACGCCGAGGCCGTCACCGCGGCCATCCGCGCCCAGTCGCCCAGGTCCATCGTCCTGGTTGGCAGCAGCACCTGGAGCCAGGACCTGCACCTGGCGGCCCAGTCGCCCCTGGCGGCGGAAAATGTGATGTACACGCTCCACTTCTACGCCGGCACCCACGGTCAGGCGCTGCGCGGCCGCATCGACGCGGCCATGGAGGCGGGCCTTGCGGTGTTCGTCAGTGAGTGGGGAACCAGCCGCGCCGACGGCAGCGGCGGCGTGTTCCTGGAGGAGGCCAGGGGCTGGCTGGACTTCCTGGACGCCCGCGGCATCAGCTGGGCCAACTGGTCCCTCTGCGACAAGCAGGAGACCTCCGCCGCTCTCCGCCCCGGTGCCCCCGCCGACCGGCCCTGGACCCAGGCGGACCTGAGCGAATCGGGGCAGTTCGTATTTTCCAGATTTTAGGAGGATTGAGCGTATGGAGCCGCGCATTCTGACCGTCACCGCCATCAACGGCGACTATGCCGAGCTGGTCTCGGAGGAGGGCACGCCCCACACCGTCGCCCTGGCCTTGCTGCCCCCGGAGACCGACGTGGGCCGCCGCATCCGGTGGGAGCTTTTTGAGTACAGCCTGGCAGAATAAAAAAGAGGCGCGCCGGCGAGCTTTCCGCTCGCCGGCGCACGCTTTAAAAAAGGAGAAAAAAATGAAAAAAGGTACCGCTTCTAGCCTCTTCAGTATAGCACCGAGTTATTAAATATCCTAGCGTACAGTTTTTAAGTTTCTGTAAAATGATTGAATAGATTATGTTAACTCCCGGGCAGACATGGAAACGCCCCGGCCGGGTGACGAATCCGGACGGGGCGCTCCAAATCAAGGAAAATGAGGAGAAAATGAAAAAGTTCAGGGAAGCAAATTCAGAAAACCGCCGGAAACCGGGCCAAACAGCCCCGAAACGCGGTCTAAAAAGGGGCTTCGCGGAGGGCGCGGGGATACAAAAGGAGGAGGGGGAACCTCCGCGAAGCCAGAGTTCAGAAAGCGAACTGGCCGGGACACCAAGGTCCCGCTTGATGGTTACAGCATACCAGCAGAATATTAAAAAACCTAGAGAAATGTTGTTAAATCTTTGTAAAATCCGCAAAAGCTCCGCCGGACAGCCCCGGGGGTACAGAGCGGCCCGCAGCAGGTGACCAATCCGCCGCGGGCCGCTCCATAAACAAAATGAGGGGAAAATGAAAAAAGTCTATCGCCTCTTGCATTTTCAATTATAGCCGCCAATTGTTAAAAAAGTTAGAGGCTAAATTTTAAATGTTCGTAAAATCATTTCGGATATTATGTGAACTGCGCATCCGGCCCCTTGACATTCCGCGAAAAGCGCGGTATGATGTGGGAAAAGGATTAGCACTCAAAAGAAGAGAGTGCTAAAATGCGTCTCCCGGCGAGTCCGGGATGGGAGGGAATCACATGAACGCACAGAAGTACACCAAAAAATCCCTGGAGGCCATCCAGGCGGCGCAGAGCCTCGCCCTGGCCCACGGGAATCAGATGATTGAGCAGGTCCACCTGCTCGCGGCCCTGCTGGGGCAGGAGGGCGGGCTGATCCCGCAGCTGCTGCGCCGTCTGGGCGTCACGGTGGAAAGCCTGGAGGCCGCCGTGAATCAGGAGATCGAGAGGCTGCCCAAGGTCAGCGGCGGCGGGCGGGAGGCCGACCGGTTCTACATCTCCCGCCAGGTGGACGCGGCCATCAACGCCGCCGAGGCCCTGGCCGGGCAGATGAAGGACGAATTTGTATCGGTGGAGCACCTGTTCCTCGCCCTGCTGGACCACGCCGACGGGACCCTGGAGCCGCTGCTGCGGACCTACAGCATCCAGCGGGAGGACTGCCTGAAGACCCTCCAGGCCGTCCGCGGCAGCCAGCGCGTCACCTCCGACAACCCGGAGGAAACCTATGACGCGCTGAAAAAGTACGGCACGGACCTGGTGGAGCGCGCCCGGCAGAACCAGCTGGACCCGGTCATCGGCCGGGACGATGAGATCCGCAACGTCATCCGCATCCTCAGCCGCAAGAGCAAGAACAACCCCGTCCTCATCGGCGAGCCCGGCGTGGGCAAGACCGCCATCGCCGAGGGACTGGCCCAGCGGGTGGTCAAGGGGGACGTGCCGGCTTCGCTGAAGGACAAGACCATCTTCGCCCTGGACTTGGGCGCGCTGATCGCCGGGGCCAAATACCGCGGCGAGTTTGAGGAGCGGCTCAAGGCCGTGCTGGACGAGGTGAAGAAGTCCGAGGGGCGCATCCTCCTCTTCATCGATGAGTTGCACACCATCGTGGGCGCCGGCAAGACCGAGGGATCCATGGACGCGGGCAACCTGCTCAAGCCCATGCTGGCCCGGGGCGAGCTGCACTGTATCGGCGCCACCACCCTGGACGAGTACCGCAAGTATATCGAGAAGGACGCCGCCCTGGAGCGCCGCTTCCAGCCGGTGCAGGTCCAGGAGCCCACGGTGGAGGATACCGTGGCCATCCTCCGGGGCCTCAAGGAGCGCTACGAGGTGTTCCACGGCGTCAAGATCACCGACGGCGCCATCATCGCCGCCGCCACCCTCTCCGACCGCTATATCACCGACCGCTTTCTTCCCGACAAGGCCATCGACCTGGTGGACGAGGCCTGCGCCATGATCCGCACGGAGATCGACTCCATGCCCACCGAGCTGGACGTGATCTCCCGGCGGATCATCCAGCATGAGATCGAGGAGGCGGCGCTGAAGAAGGAGGACGATCCCCTCTCCCGGGAGCACCTCCAGGAGATCCAGCGGGAGCTGGCGGAGCTGCGTGACGAGTTCCACGCCAAAAAGACCCAGTGGGACAACGAAAAGGCCGCCATCGGCAAGGTTCAGAGGCTCCGCGAGGACCTGGAAAAGGCGGGCGCCCAGCTGGAGCAGGCCCAGCGGGAATACGACCTGGAAAAGGCCGCGCAGCTCCAGTACGGCGAGATCCCGGAGCTGAAAAAGCAGCTGGAGGCCGAGGAGCAGATCGCCCAGGCCGGGAAGGAACGCAGCCTTCTGCGGGACAAGGTCACCGACGAGGAGATCGCCCGGATCATCGAGCGCTGGACCGGCATCCCCGTGGCGCGGCTCATGGAGGGCGAGCGGGAAAAGCTGCTGCACCTGGAGGACCTGCTGCACCGGCGGGTCATCGGCCAGGACGAGGCGGTCCGGCTGGTCAGCGAGGCCATCCTCCGCAGCCGCGCCGGCATCGCCGACCCCCAGAAGCCCATTGGCTCCTTCCTCTTCTTGGGCCCCACGGGCGTGGGCAAGACGGAGCTGGCCAAGACTGTGGCCGAGGCGCTCTTTGACAGCGAAAAGAGCCTCATCCGCATCGACATGTCGGAGTATATGGAGAAATTCGCCGTCTCCCGCCTCATCGGCGCGCCTCCGGGCTACGTGGGCTACGAGGAGGGCGGACAGCTGACCGAGGCGGTGCGGCGCAGGCCCTATTCGGTGATCCTCTTCGACGAGGTGGAGAAGGCCCACCCGGACGTGTTCAACGTCCTCCTTCAGGTGCTCGACGACGGGCGCATCACCGACGGGCAGGGACGGACGGTGGATTTCAAGAACACGGTCATCATCCTCACCTCCAACCTCGGCTCACAGCAGCTGCTGGACGGCATCGGTGCGGACGGGGAGATTTCCGAGGAGGCCCGCGCACAGGTGCGCGCGCTGCTCAAGCGGTCGTTCCGGCCGGAGTTTTTGAACCGCCTGGACGAGATCGTGTTCTACAAGCCCCTGACCCGGGAGAACATCACGCGGATCATCGACCTGCTGGCGGCGGACCTCAACAAGCGGCTGAACGCGCAGCAGCTGTCGGTGGCGCTGACGCCGGAGGCCAAGGACTTCGTGGTGGAGGCGGCCTACGACCCGGTGTACGGCGCGCGGCCGCTGCGGCGGTACGTCCAGCACACGGTGGAGAGCCTGATCGCGCGGCGCATCCTCTCCGGCGGCGCGGAGCCGGGGGAGACGCTGCGGGTCGTAGTGGAAAACGGCGCGCTGGCGCTGGCATAACCATAAAAGTTCGCCGGCCTTTTGCAAGGCCGGCGATTTTTTTCTCAGAGCGCCAGGGTTCTGCGGTCCACCACGTCCAGGATCAGCGGCTCCGCCTCCGGGGCGTCCTCGGTGATCCGGTACGCCGCCGCCAGGTCCTGCGCCGCGGCCTCCAGGCGCGCCTCCGCGGCCGCGCAGAGGCGGAAGAGGGGCTGGCCCTTCACCACGCGGTCGCCGGACGCCGCCTCCAGCACGATGCCCGCCGTGAAGTCGATGGCGTCCTCCTTGGTCACGCGCCCGGCCCCCAGGGACACCGACGCCCTGCCGATGGCCTCCGCCGAGACGATGCGGAAATACCCGTCCGCCGCCGCCGTCACCACCCGCTCCAGGGGCCTTGGATAGTGGGCCTCCGGGTGGTCCAGGACCGTCAGGTCGCCGCCCTGGGCCGTGACAAATTCGCGGAACTTGGCTGCCGCCGCGCCGTTCTCAATGGACGCCTCCGCCTTTTTCCGGCACGCCTCAAAGTCCCCGAGGCCCGCCATGGACAGCATCCGCGCCGAGAGCCACAGGCACAGCTCTGTGAGGTCCGCCGGACCGCGGCCCTGGAGGGTCTCGTAGGCCTCCTGCATCTCCAGGAGGTTGCCCACCCTCCGGCCCAGGGGGCGGTCCATGTTGGTGAGGATGGCGGCGGTCTCGCGGCCGTTCTCCTCGCCGATGGAGACCATGGCCGCGGCGAGTTTGCGCGCGTCGTCCATGGTTTTCATGAACGCGCCGGAGCCAACCTTCACGTCCAGCACAATCTTGTCCGCGCCGGAGGCCAGCTTCTTGCTCATGATGGAGCTGGCGATAAGGGGGATGGAGTTGACCGTGGCGGTGACGTCCCGCAGGGCGTAGAGCTTCTTGTCCGCCAGGGCCACCGACGCCGTCTGTCCGGTGACGGCCATGCCCACGGTGTTGACCAGGCGGATAAATTCGTCCTGGGAGAGGGCGGTGTTGAAGCCGGGCAGAGACTCCAGCTTGTCGATGGTGCCGCCGGAGAAGCCCAGGCCACGGCCGGACATCTTGGCCAGTTTCCCGCCGCAGGCGGCGACGATGGGGCCTAAAATGACCGTGGTCTTGTCCCCGATGCCGCCGGTGGAGTGCTTGTCCACCTTGACGCCGCCGATGGCGGACAGGTCCACCAGATCGCCCGAGCGGGCCATGCCCAGGGTCCACCGGGCCAGCTCACGCTCGGTCATGCCGTTGAGGAAAATGGCCATCAGCAGCGCCGAGGTCTGATAGTCGGGAATGCTCCCGGCGCAGAGCGCCCCGAGGAAAAATTGGATCTCCTCCTCATTCAGCTCGCCCCGGGCGGCTTTTTTTTCGATAATATCGCAGACACGCATCGGAAAGACCTCCTGTTTTGTAAAATTCCCCGCTTATAGGTTGTCACTGGAAAAGCTCTCCGGCAGCAGCTGGCCCAGGGTGAAGGTGCGGAGTGTTCCTTCCGCGTCGCAGCCGTAGATGGGAAAATCGTCGGCGCAGAACTCCCGCAGGACCTGCCGGCACACGCCGCAGGGGGTGCACACGTCCCGGATCACGCCCTCCGGGCCGCCCGCCACTGCCAGGGCGGCGAACCGCCGCTCCCCCTCGCTGACGGCCTTGAACACCGCCGTGCGCTCGGCACAGTTGCTGGGGCCATAGGCGGCGTTCTCCACGTTGCAGCCCAGGTAGACCCGCCCGGACGCGCCCAGCAGCGCTGCCCCCACCTGGAAATGGGAATAGGGCGCGTAGGCCCGGGTCATGGCGATTTTCGCCTGCTCGATCAAGGCTTCGGGTGTCATGGTTCCATCCTCCTCTTATTCCTGCTCGGGAAAGAGCATATTCTCGGGGTAGGCGTCCATGAAGTAGCGGCTCTCCGACAGCTCCACGGTCTGAGCGCGGCGGCTGAAGTCCTCCGACGCCTCCAGCATGGGGCGGCTCAGCAGCACCATGGACGCGCCGGCCCCGGCGGCGTTGCCCATGGCCCGGGTGCGCGCGGCAAAGCCCGGGGGGATCAGGCCGATGGCCTCCGCCGACGCCACCCGCAGGTAGCTGCCGAAGCCCCCGGCGATGTCCAGCGGCACCGCCGCGCCGTCCAGCCCCGCCTGGTGGAGCAGCGTCCGGATGCCGGCGCAGATGGCCCCCTTGGCCAGCTGCACGGCCCGGATGTCCCCCTGGGTCAGAACCACCCCGGTTCCCGGGAGGCGGAAGGCCGCCCTGCCGTCCACGTCCGCGATCTGGTCCTCAAAGCCGTGGCCGTCCTCGCAAAGATAACCCGTCTCGTCCACCACCCCCGCAGCCAGCAGCGCCGCCGCCGCGTCGATGATGCCCGAGCCGCAGATGCCCTTCGCCTCGCCGCCGCCCAGGACCGTGGAGACCATCCCGCCGTCCCGGTACTCCACCGCGGCCACGGCCCCGTCCCGGGCGGTCATGCCCATGGAGATGCCCGCGCCCTCAAAGGTCGGCCCCGCGGCAGTGGAGCAGCAGTACCACGCGCCGTCGTGATAGAGCACCATCTCGCCGTTGGTGCCGATGTCCGCCAGGAGGCTGGGGCCGTCCGTCGGCGTCCGGCGGAAGAGGCTGGCGGCCATGGCGGCCATGGTGATATCGCCGCCCACATAGGCCGAGATGCACCGGGTCACATACACCGCCCGGCACCCCGGCAGATCCAGCTCCAGGTCCGCCGGCGGCAGCCACTCGCCGAAGCTGCGGTCCTGGCGGAAGGGGACGAAGATAATGGACTGAGGCGGCTGCTCCGTGAGAAGGTAAGCCATGGCGGTGTTGCCGGTGATGACCGCCGCGTCGATCTCGCCGCGCTCGGCCCGGGCGGTCTCACAGAGGCGGCCGATGAGGCCGTTGAGGCCCTGCCGGATGGCCTGAGCCAGGGCGCGGCTCTGGCCCTCATGGGATTTTTGCAGGCGGGAGATCACGTCTGCCCCGAAGGGGGCCTGGGGGTTCAGCGCCGTGGCCGTGGCCAGCAGGACGCCGTCGGAGAGGCGGTAGAGATACGCCGCCAGGGTGGTGGTGCCGATGTCCACTGCCATGCCCAGGCGCTTGCCCAGCGGCTCCAGCGGAAATTCCGGCAGGGACCCGGCGGTGAGGATCTGCGCGCCGCTCCCCTCCCCCAGCGTCACCTGGGCATCGCCCTCCACCGTGGTCATGCAGGCCAGGCGGAAGCCCTGGGCCAGGGCGTCCTCGCCCAGGGCGGCGCGCTCCTCCTCTGATACCGGCGAGAGCGCCCCCTGGGCGCGGACCCGGCATTTCCTGCACCGCCGCCGGCCCCCGCAGGGCATGGCCAGGGGCGCCTGGTGCAGCGCCAGCGCCTCCGAGAGGCGCGCAGGCCCCGGCAGCGCCGCGGTGCGCGTGCCGCCGGGACTGTGGATGGTCAGGATCATGGCGGATTCTTCCTTTCGCTCATTTTGGGATGTCTCTATCATAGCATAAAACCGCCCAGGCTTCACCGGCAGAGCCGAAAAAATCAAAATATATTACCATTTTTCGATAAAAATACATATACACGTCCCAGGAGGCAAGCTATAATAGTAGCAGCTACACCAAGATGAATGATTGGGGGATCATAAAAAATGGCAATTTTGGAAGAGATCAGCGGTTATCTGCAAAAGGGACGCACAAAGCTGGTAAAGCAGCTGGTGACCCAGGCGCTGGAGGAGGGCATGGCCCCCCAGGCCATCCTGGAGGACGGGCTTCTCAGCGGCATGGCCATCATCGGCGAGAAGTTCAAGAACAACGAGGTCTTTGTGCCCGAGGTCCTGGTGGCCGCCCGGGCCATGAACGCCGGCACGGAGCTGCTCAAGCCCCACCTGATGCAGGCCGGCGTCGCCGCCAAGGGCACCGCCGTCATCGGCACGGTCAAGGGCGATCTCCACGACATCGGCAAGAACCTGGTGAAAATGATGATCGAGTCCAAGGGCCTGACGGTCATCGACCTGGGCGTGGACGTGGGGCCGGAGGCGTTCGTCCAGGCGGCGGTGGAGAACAACGCGCAGATCGTCTGCTGCTCCGCCCTGCTGACCACCACCATGCGGGAGATGAAGGACGTGGTGGACGCCTGCGTCAGCCACGGCATCCGCGACAAGGTGAAGATCATGGTGGGCGGCGCGCCGCTGAACCAGGAGTTCTGCGATTCCATCGGCGCCGACTGCTACACCGAGGACGCCACCTCCGCCGCCGAGGCCGCGCTGGCCTACGTCTCGTAGCATGCGCGTCAGCCTGGAGGAGTGCCGCGCGGCGGGCTTCACGGGCGCCGCGTATCTGGACCCGCAGCGGGTGCAGCTGCTGGAGGAGGTCCGGGGGATGTGCGAGGCGAACCGCTGCGGCCAGTACGGCAGGACCTGGGCCTGCCCGCCGGGGTGCGGAACGCTGGAGGCGCTGGAGGAAAAGCTCCGGAGCTACGCCTACGGCATGATTTTGCAGGTGACGGGCCGGATGGAGGACGACTACGACGTGGAGGCCATCGAGGCGGCGGAGCGGGCCTGCAAGACGGCGCTGGAGCGCCTGGCCGAGGCGCTGCGGCCCCGCTGCCGGCGGGTCCTGCCGCTCTCGGCGGGCGGCTGTGCGCGGTGCAGGACGTGTACGTACCCGGACGCCCCCTGCCGCTTCCCGGAGCTGCTGGCCCCGTCGCTGGAGGCGTGCGGCATGCTGGTCAGCCGTGAATGTGAGCGCGCCGGCATCCCCTACTACTACGGTCCAAGGACCATGACCTTCACCGCGGCCATCTTCCTTGACGATTGAGACATATCACCCTCTCGGGGCATATCCAGGGCGTCTGCGCGGCGGATATCCTCCGAGGGGGACTTTTTGCTCATGAACCCGTTCCGCCCACGCAGCAGCAAAAGCGCGCCGGAGTGCTCTCCGGCGCGCTGAACCCGCTCCATCATCATATATGCAGCAGCAGCGAGGCCACCCCGAAATACACCAGGAGCGCCAGGGCGTCCACGATGGTGGTGATGAACGGGCTGGCCATCACCGCCGGGTCGAAGCCCAGCCTCTCCGCCACGATGGGCAGCGTGCCGCCCACCAGCTTGGCGCACAGGATCGTCGCCGCCATGGTGATGCACACCGTCAGCATCACCGGCAGCGTGATCCCCTCGCCGCCCAGCAGCAGCTTGTCGATCAGCAGAATCTTGAAGTAGACCGCCACCGCCAGCGTCAGACCGCACAGAATCGCCACGCGGCACTCCTTCCACAGAATCTTCGGCAGGTCGCCCAGCTCAATCTCCCCCAGGGACAAGCCGCGGATCACCGTCACCGACGTCTGCGAGCCGGAGTTGCCCGCCGTGTCCATGAGCATGGGGATGAAGCTGGTCAGCACGATCTGCGCCGCCAGGGCGTCCTCAAAGTGATTGAGGATCATCCCCGTGAACGTGGCCGACACCATCAGCAGCAGCAGCCACGGAATGCGGTTCTTCCAGATGCTGAAGATGTTCGAGCGCATATACGGCTTCTCCGAGGGCAGCATGGCCGCCATCTTCTCCATATCCTCGGTGGCCTCCTCCTCCATGACGTCCATGGCGTCGTCGAAGGTGATGATGCCCACCATCCGCCCCTCGGTGTCCACCACCGGCAGGGCGAGAAAGTCGTATTTGGAGAACATCTGCGCCACGTCCTCCTTATCCTCCAGCGTGCCCACGGAGATGACGTTCTCCTCCATCAGCTCCGAGATGCGCGCGTTGTCGTCCTCGCACAGCAGCAGGTCCTTCACCGTCGCCAGGCCCAGGAGCCGGCGGTCCTCGGTGACGTAGCAGGTGTAGATGGTCTCCTTGTCGATGCCGGTGCGGCGGATGCGCTTGATGGCCTCGCCCACGGTCATGCTGGGGCGGAGGGTGACGTACTCGGTGGTCATGATGGACCCGGCGCTGTCCTCGGGGTAGCGGAGGATCTCGTTGATCTGCTTGCGCATATCCGGGTCGGCCTGGGCCAGGATGCGGCGGACCACGTTGGCGGGCATCTCCTCGACGATGTCCACCGCGTCGTCCACGTACAGCTCGTCCAGCACCTCCCGCAGCTCGCTGTCGGAAAAGCCCCGGATCAGCAGCTCCTGGGCCTCCGGCTCCATTTCCACAAAGGTGTCCGCCGCCAGCTCCTTGGGCAGCAGGCGGAACAGCAGCGGCAGCCGCTCCACCTTCAGGTCGTCAAAGACCGCGGCGATGTCCGCCGGGTTCATGGTGCTGAGGATATCCCGCAGGGAAAAGTACTTTTTGTCCTTGAGGAGCGCCACCAGGGCCTCCTCCATCATCATGGTGTGTTCTGCCATAGGCTCTTCCTCCCAAGCTCAGGTATTGATGGAAGTAAGAGACTGTATGCGCGCATACAGCCCCCAAGGCCCGCCCAGCGCGGCGCGCCCCAGAGGCACAAATGTGGTCAATGTCAACGGGTGGAAACGGCAGCAGACGCAGTCTCACGCCCCGGCCGACTTCGGCCTACAGCTGTGCCGCCGCTACTTCCTGCGTCCATTCCGTTCACCCCTTTTTATATCGTTTCTCATGAATCAGGCCCTTTTCGCCCTATCATAATTCAGTTTACGCCAATCCGGCCCGTTTGTCAACCGTTTTCCGGAAAAATCCCATTTTCCGCGAAAAGCTGTGCGCCGCGCCGGAGAAATCTGCGAAAGCCGTTTCCAACGGTGGGGAATTGTGCTATCATAGGGAAAAAGGAGGAGATTGCATGGAGACAGAGAAATTATTTGAGCTGGACAGCCATCTGACAGAATTCACCGCCCGGGTGCGCGCCTGCGAGGCGGCGGAGGGCGTCTTTGCCGTGCGGCTGGACCGGACGGCCTTCTATCCCGAGGGCGGCGGTCAGCCGTGGGACCTGGGGACGCTGGGCGGCGTACCGGTCCTGGCGGTGCGGACCCGGGCGGGAGATATCGTCCACCTGTGCGGCGCGCCCCTGGCCCCCGGCGAAACCGTGGAGGGCCGGGTGGACTGGGCACGGCGGCTGGACCTCCAGCAGCAGCACAGCGGCGAGCACATCGTCAGCGGCCTCATCCACGCCGCCTATGGCTACGACAACGTGGGCTTCCACCTGGGCCATGACCTGGTGACCATCGACCTCAGCGGCGAGCTGACAGAGAACCAGTTATTGGAAATCGAACACCGGGCCAACGAGGCCGTCTGGCGTGACGAGCCGGTGCGCTGCTTCTACCCTGTCCCGGAGGAGCTGGCCGCGCTGCCCTACCGCAGCAAGAAGGCCCTCACCGGGGCCGTGCGGCTGGTGGAGTTCCCGGGGGCGGACCTGTGCGCCTGCTGCGGCACCCATGTGAAAAGGACCGGGGAGATCGGCCTCATCCGCCTGCTGAGCGCGGCGAAATTCCGCGGCGGGACCCGGGTGGAGATGGCCTGCGGCGGCCGGGCGCTCTCTCAGGTGCAGGCGGTGTGGGCGCAGAGCCGGCGCATCTCCGCCCTGCTCTCGGCCAAGCCTCTCGAGACCGCCGACGCCGCAGAGCGGACCCTGGCGGCGCTGCAGGATGCCCAATACCGCCTGACCCAGCTGGAAAACCGCCTCTTTGCCCTCCAGGCCGAGGCCGTCCGGGGCCAGGGGGATCTGCTGCGGTTTGAGGACGGCCTGGCCCCCGACGGCGCGCGGCGGCTGGCCGCGGCCCTGGCGGAGGCGTCCGGCGGACGGGCGGCGGTGTTCTCCCCCAAGGCGGAGGGCGGACTGCTCTACGCCGTCTGCGCGCCGGCGGGCGATCCCCGCCCGCTCTGCAAGGCCATGAACGAGGCGCTGGCCGGCCGCGGCGGCGGCCGCCCGCCCCTGGTCCAGGGCAGCGTCCAGGCGGACGAGGCCGCGGTGCGGGCGTTCTTTGACGCTTTGAATACCTAACAGGCTCACGCCCGGCCGCCAGGCGGGGCGCACAGATTTACAAATTATTCTTTTATTGCCGCCGGACTTATGCTATAATAGAATTCGTATATCTGCGATTTTGCGCCGCTTCCGGCGTTTTTCCAAGGAAAGGTGACGAAAATATGGGTTTCATCAGCAAGCTGTTCGGCACGCACTCCGAACGGGAGATCAAACGCTTCACGCCCCTGGTGGACAAGGTGATGGGGCTGGAGGACGCCTGCCGCGCCCTCTCCGACGAGGCGCTGCGGGACAAGACCAATGAATTCCGCCGGCGGCTGGCCCAGGGGGAGACCCTGGACGATCTCCTCCCAGAGGCCTTCGCCGCGGTGCGGGAGGCCTCCGACCGGGTCCTGGGCATGCGGCCCTACCGGGTGCAGGTCATCGGCGGCATCGTGCTCCATCAGGGCCGCATCGCCGAGATGAAGACTGGCGAGGGCAAGACGTTAGTGGCCATCCTCCCGGCGTACCTCAACGCCCTGGCGGGAAAGGGCGTGCACATCGTGACGGTCAACGACTACCTGGCCAAGCGCGACTCGGAGTGGATGGGCAAGGTCTATCGCTTCATGGGCCTCACCGTGGGCCTCATCGTCCACGGCCTCACCAGCGAGCAGCGCCGCGCCGCCTATCAGGCCGACATCACCTACTGCACCAACAACGAGCTGGGCTTCGACTACCTCCGGGACAACATGGCCATTTACAAGGCCGAGCAGGTCCAGCGGAAGCACAGCTTCGCCATCGTGGACGAGGTGGACTCCATCCTCATCGACGAGGCCCGGACGCCCCTCATCATCTCCGGCAAGGGGGACGACTCCTCCAAGCTCTATGAAATGGCGGATTTCCTGGTCAGCCGCATGAAAAAGCAGGTCTTTGCCTCCACCGACAGCAAGGAGGCCATCGACGACCTGGACTGCGACTACGTGGTGGACGAGAAGGAGCGCACCGTGGCCCTCACCGCCCGGGGCATCCGGAAGGCCGAGGAGTTCTTCCAGCTGGAGAACCTGGCCGACATCGAAAATACCACCGTCTCCCACCACATCAACCAGGCCATGAAGGCCCGGGGCCTGATGAAGCGGGATATCGACTATGTGGTCAAGGACGGCGAGGTCATCATCGTGGACGAGTTCACCGGCCGCCTGATGTACGGCCGGCGGTACAACGAGGGCCTGCACCAGGCCATCGAGGCCAAGGAGGGCGTCCAGGTGGCCAGCGAGAGCAAGACGCTGGCCACCATCACCTTCCAGAACTTCTTCCGCCTCTACGACAAGCTCTCCGGCATGACCGGCACCGCCCTCACCGAGGCGGAGGAGTTCGCCTCCATCTACGCCCTGGACGTGGTGGAGATCCCCACCAACCTGCCCATTGCCCGGGTGGACCGGTCCGACGCGGTGTACAAGACGGAGCCGGCCAAGTTCCAGGCGGTCATCGAGCAGGTGCGCGCCTGCCATGAGAAGGGCCAGCCGGTGCTGGTGGGCACCATCTCCATTGAGAAGTCCGAGCTGCTCTCCAGCCTCCTCAAGCGGGAGAAGATCCCCCACACCGTCCTCAACGCCAAGCACCACGAGAGAGAGGCCGAGATCGTGGCCCAGGCGGGCAAGCTGGGGGCTGTGACCATCGCCACCAACATGGCAGGCCGCGGCACCGACATTGTCCTGGGCGGCAACGCCGAGTATCTGGCCAAGGACGACCTGCGCAAGGCCGGCATGGCCGAGGAGCTGATCGTGGAGTCCAACTCCTTCGCCGAGACCGAGGACCCGGCCATTCTGGAGGCCCGGGCGGCCTATCAGGAGGCCTACGAGCGCCACAAGGCCATCACCGCCGCAGAATCCGAGAGGGTCCGCGCCGCCGGCGGCCTCTTCATCATCGGCACCGAGCGCCACGAGTCCCGGCGCATCGACAACCAGCTCCGCGGCCGCTCCGGCCGCCAGGGCGACCCGGGCGAGACGCGGTTCTACCTGAGCCTGGGCGACGACATCATGCGCCTCTTCGGCGGCGACCGCATGGACCGGATCAAAAACATGATGGACTCCATGGGCATCCCCGACGAGACGCCCATCGACGCCAAGATGCTCTCCGGGGCCATCGAGAACGCCCAGAAAACCGTGGAGAGCCGCAACTTCCAGGTCCGCAAGAACGTCCTGGAGTACGACGACGTCATGAACACCCAGCGCAAGGTCATCTATGAGCAGCGCGAGCTGGTGCTGGAGGGGGCCGACCTCCAGAAGAACATCCAGGCCATGCTGGACCACGTGGTGGGAAGCCACGTGACCGCGGCCCTGGCCGAGCGCGGCGCGCTGGAAAACCAGGAGCAGCTGTCCGCGCTGCTGCGCCGCTTCGAGGGCATCTTCTTCCCCGCGGGCGCCTACACCCCGGCAGACCTGGCGGGGCTGGACCAGGAGACGCTGACAAACGACCTTCTGGCCCTCTGCCGCAAAACCTACGCCGAGAAGGAAACCCTCTGCGGCGAAAAGACCATGCGCGAGGTGGAGCGGGTCATCATGCTGCGGGTGGTGGACGAATACTGGATGGACCACATCGACGCCATGCACGACCTGCGCCAGGGCATCACCCTGCGGGCCTACGGCCAGGCCGACCCCGTGGTGGCCTATAAGCGCGAGGGCTACGAGATGTTCGACGGCATGATCGACGCCATCAAGGAGGAGACCATCCGCCGCCTCTTCCTGGTGCGCATCAAGTCCCAGGAGGAGGTCCGGCGGGAGAAGGTGGCCAAGGTCACCTTCGAGGGCGGCGGCGACAAGACCGTCAAGCGCCAGCCCACCGTCAAAAAGGCCAAGGCGGGCCGCAACGACCCCTGCCCCTGCGGCAGCGGGAAGAAATACAAAAACTGCTGTCTGGATAAGGACCTCAATTCATGAGCTTTGTGACCGAGCGCGCGGGGGCGCTGGAATTCCTCCGCTGCGACGCCCTCACCGCGCCCCACGGCTTCTCCACCCGTCTTGGCGGCGTCAGCCAAGGGGCGCTCGCCTCCCTGAACCTGGGCATCCACCGGGGCGATGCGCCCAAGAACGTGCTGGAGAACTGGCGGCGCTTTGCCGCGGCGGCGGGGTTTGTCTGGAAAAATCTGGTGTTCGCCCATCAGATCCACACCGATCTCGTCCGCGCCGTCACCGCCGCCGACTGCGGCCAGGGACTGATCTTTCCCGCGCCGGACTGCGACGGTCTGGTGACTGACGACCCGGGGGTGGCCCTGGCGGTCTTTTCTGCCGACTGCTGCACGGTGCTGCTCCAGGATATGCGGCTCGGGGCCGTGGGGGCGGTCCACGCCGGGTGGCGGGGGACGGCCCTGGGGGTGGTCCGGACGGCGGTGGAGGCCATGGCGGAGCGGTTCGGCTCCCGCCCGGCGGACATCCGTGCCGCCGTGGGGCCGTGCATCGACCGGTGCTGCTTTGAGACCCGCTCCGACGTGCCAGAGGCCATGCTTGCCGCCCTGGGCCCCGGCGCCCGCCCCGCCATCGACGACCACGGCAACGGGACATACCATGTGGATCTAAAGGACCTGAATCTGACGTGGCTCCGCCGCGCCGGGGTGCGGCGGGTGGAGACCTGCCCCTTCTGCACCGCCTGCCAGCCGGACCGCTTCTGGTCCCACCGCCGCACCGGGGGCGAGAGGGGCTCCCTGGCGTCGGTGATCGCCTGCCCCGGGCGGTGAAGAAATGGTTGCCATCTATTTCAGCGGTACAGGGAACACCCGGCACTGCGCCGAAGCCCTCCTCCGGGCGCTGGACAGCACGGCGGAGGCCGTGCCCATGGAGGACCCGGCGGCGGAGGAGCTGCTGGCGGCGCACGCGTGCATTTTGCTGGCCTATCCGGTGCAGTTTTCCAACGCGCCGGCGCTGGTACGGGATTTCATCCGCCGCCATGCCGCCCTCTGGCCGGGCAAGCGGGTGCTGTGTCTGGCCACCATGGGGCTTTTCAGCGGAGACGGCGCGGGCTGCGCCGCGCGGCTCCTGCGGCGGTATGGCGCGGAAATCCTGGGCGGCCTGCATCTGAAAATGCCGGACTCCGTCTGCGACGTGCGGCTTCTGAAGCGGCCTTTGGAGAAAAACCGTGCCATCGTCCGCGCGGCGGACCGGAAAATCGCCCAAACCGCCGAAAACATCCGCCGCGGCCGGTATCCCCAGGACGGCCTGCGTTTTTACGACCGGATCGCCGGATTTTTCTGCCAGCGCCTCTGGTGCGGCGGGAAGAACCGGGACTATTCCAGAGGCCCCCGCGTCCACGAGGGCTGCGCCGGCTGCGGCCTGTGCGCGCGGCTGTGCCCCACGGGCAACCTGACGGTGCAGGACGGCAGGGCCGCGGCGGGAGACCGCTGCACCCTGTGCTACCGCTGCGTCAGCGCCTGCCCGGAACAGGCCCTCACGCTGCTGGGCGGCGCGGTGGTGGAGCAGTGCCGCTATGCGCGGTACGACTGAAAGGAGCGTCAATATGGAGATCACAGAACAATTTCAGCGGGAGATCGCCCCGTTTTACTGGGTGGACGGCGACGGCGGCGCCTCGGTCTGCCTGGACACGGGCCTTGGGTTTCTGCAGGCGGTGTTCGACAGCCGCGCGGCGGAGGGGTTCCTGGGAAACGGCTACGACTGGGAGAGCCTGGCCCGGGTGTTCCTGGACGAGCGGCGGCCGGACCTGCGGGACAGGCTGGACTTTGACCCGGAGGCGGGGATGTTCTGCGCCTATTCTGAGGACCGGGACGCGCTGGCAGACTTTATCCGCGCCTTCCGGCAGGCCTGCGGCGACACGTGCCTGATCTCGGAGCTGTTCCGCAGGGCGGAGCTGGACTGAGGGCGGCTATGAGAAGGAGCCTGCAAACTCTGGCTGCGCTGCTGCTTCTGCTGGGTCTGCTCTGCGGCTGCGCGCCCCCGGCAGAGACCGGCGCTCAGCCCGAGCCAGCCGCGCCGGCGGAGCTGCCCGAGCAGCCTGCCGCCGCGGCAGACACCGCGGCGGCGGGCTTCGGCCTGGCCTACGAGGCAGACGCCGGATTCAATCCCTACCGCTGCATGTCCCTGTGCAACCGGACGGTGCTGTCGCTGCTCTATGAGCCGCTGTTCACCGTGGACGCCTCCTTCGACGCCGCGCCCTACCTGGTGCAGAACTACACCGCCTCCGGCGACGGGCGCACCCACACCATGACGCTGCGGGAGGACGCCCGCTTTTCCGACGGCTCCCCCGTCACCGCCGCCGACGCCGCCGCTTCCATCCAGGCGGCCATGGACAGCGCCTACTACGGACAGCGGCTGCGGCACATCTCTACCGTCTCCGCCGCGGACACCTATACCCTGATCATCACCACCGACGCCGCCTGCGGCAGCCTGGACGCCCTTCTGAATGTGTACGTGGTCAAGGCCGGCACCACCGGCGACGACGCGCCCGTCGGCTCGGGGCCCTACCGTCTGGAGAACGGCGTGCTGGAGCTGTGGGACTGGTGGCGCGCGATCACGCCGCCGCTCCACGAGCCCGTGGTGTCCCTGGTGGCGGTGTCCAGCCCCACCAACGTCCGCGACGCCTTTGAGTACGGCCAGATCACCCTGGCGGCGGCGGACCCCAACGTGGGGGCGCGCATCGCCTACCACGCCGATTTTGAGCTGTGGAACACCTCCACCACGGTGATGCAGTACGTGGGCTTCAACCTCAACAGCACCGTTTTCTCCCAGACCCAGGTGCGCGCGGCGGTGACCTACGCGGCGGACCGCGACGGCATCGCCGCGGCCACGGCGGGGGGCTTTGCGGCGGCGGCGGTGCTGCCGGCCTCGCCTTACGCGGCGGTGTACGACCAGCGGCTGGCCGACAGCTATGCCCACAACCCCGCGGCCCTCTCCGAGGCCCTGGCAGCGGCGGGCTTCACCCCCGCGGCGGAGCCGGAGGCGGACGGAGCATCGGAAGCCGACGGCGTGATGCTGGTATGCAGCGCGTCGGAGCAGCGGGTGGCTGCGGCGCAGGCCATTGTGGACAGCCTGGCGGCGGCGGGCCTCCGGCTGACGCTGACTGCCCTGCCGTATGACGACTATCTCAGGGCCCTGGACCGGGGCGAGTTCGACGCCTACTACGGCGAGGTGCGTCTGAGCCCGGACTTTGACCTGAGCGTGTTCTTCGACGCCGCAGGCAGCCTCAGCTACGGCAGCATCGCCGACAGCAGCGTGGCGCGGCTGTGCGACCTGGCCATGGAGAATGCGGGCAACGTGTACGACCTCCACGCGGAGATCATGAACCGGGGCCTCCTGTGCCCGGTGCTGTTCAAGACCTACGCGGTCTACACCGCGCGGGGCCGGATCACCGACCTGACCCCGTGCCTTGACGGCGTGTTCCTGACGCCCATGGCCGGGTAGCGGGCGCGCCGGGGAAAGGAGCGGAGCTTATGCGCAGAGTGCTTTGCCTGCTGCTGGCCGTCTGTCTGCTGGCGGCGGCGGGCTGCGGGCGGGAGGAATCCCAGGCGGACGTGCCGGAGGCCCCGCCGGCGGAGACGCCCGAGGCGGTAACGCCGGCTTCTCCGGCCCAGGCCGCGCCGGAGGAACCGGTGTTTCAATTCACCCGGGAGAATTTCCCGGTGCTGGACGGGTCCACCTCTACGGTCCCCCTGGCCGAGGCCGCGGCGGCGGTGCTGCTGGGGGAGGAGCCAGAGACGGCGGCGGAGCTGATCCAGTTCCACAAGACCACCGCGTCCTACCGCCGCCTGCTGGACGGCACGGCGGAGCTGCTGCTGGCGGCGGAGCCGGCGGAGGCCATCTGGGCGGAAAAGGCGGAGATGGGCGTGGAGTGGGTCATGGAGCCCTTCGCTCTGGACGGCCTGATCTTCGTGGTCAGCGCGGAAAACCCCGTGGGCTCGCTGACGGCGGAGCAGGTGCGGAAGCTATATACCGGCGAGATCACCAACTGGAAGGACGTCGGCGGTGCGGACGAGCCGGTGGCCGCTTTCCAGCGCAACGCCGAGGCCGGGAGCCAGACCATGATGAAAAAGCTGGTCATGGACGGCCTGGAGCTGGCCCAGCCGCCCACGGAGCGGGTAGTGGAGACCATGTACGGCCTCATGGAGGCGGTGCGGGGCTTTGACGGCTCGGCGGGAGCCATCGGCTACTCGGTCTACTACTATGCCAACGATATGCGCATGGCGGAGGGGCTGAAAATCCTGCAAATCGACGGCGTGGACCCCGCGCCGGAGACCTTCCGGGACGGCAGCTACCCCTTTACCAGCCCCTATTACGTCCTGCGCCGCAGCGGCCAGCAGGCTCCGGAGGGGGCGAAGGTGCTGTTTGACTGGATGCTCAGCGCCGAGGGGCAGCGGCTGGTCTCGGCCTGGGCTACGCCGCGGTAAATCCCGAGGGCCGGGAGGCCGTCCGGGTGGCGGCGGACTGGACCCGCCTGCCGCGCCAGGAATCCCAGGGCGAGCGCATCACCCGCCGCACCGCCGAGCGGGTGGAGAAGCTGACCCCGGCGGGGGATTATGGGGTATTGGTGCCTTTTTTGGGGGAGGAGCTGATGGTGGGGACGGACCTCTACGACGGCATGGGCTGGAGCCACTATCGCTTCGGCCTGGCGGACGGCCAGGGACGGATCGTGGTGGACCCGGTGTATGACGGTATCCGAGTCGCATCGTTCGAGAATAGCGTTGGTGCGGATGACCTGCCGGTCTACATTCTGTCCCAAGGAGATCCTGCTCAGGGCCAGTGCGGCACGGTGCTCTACGGTCTGGCGGCCCTCGACGGCAGCTGGTGTACCGATGTGACGTATGTGATGGCCGCAGCCATCGAAAAAGATGAATTTGTGCTGATCGACCGGGACGGGATGGCGTGGCTGTGTGATCTGGAAGGGCATTTGAAAAACTGCGGCTTTTCCCGTCCGCTCCTGGCGCCCTACGGTGGCTTCTGGGACGATATGATGCCCCGGGTCAGTGCGCCGCTGGCCGAAATGGGGTTTGGCGAGGACCGCTGTCTGCTGAACTTCCATACCGGCCAGATCCTCTCGCCGCCGGCGGACCTGGACAGCTGCGTCAACTGGCGGTACTGCGGCGGCGGCCTGATGCCGGCGCGCAGTCAGAAGGGACCCTATGGCTACCTGGACAGCAGCGGGAATTGGGCGCTTCCGCCCGCCTATATCGACGCTTACGGCTTCATCGGTAACTATGCCCAGGTGGACCTGGGGGGACGGAGCTGCATCATTGACAGGCAGGGCCGCGCGGCGCTGACGCCCAGCGGCGCGCTGCGGCAGACCTGGTGCAGCGGCCGGGTGTACTATCTGGACATCGACTATATCGACCATACCATCCACGCCATTTACAACGCGGCGCTGGAGCCTGTGGACCTCCCCGCCGTGGGCTGTGTCCCGGAGGAGACCAGTGCGAACCTCTCTTGGTATGACCAGGCGGGGCAGGGCTGGCACTGGGACGGTGAGATCATCCAGGCAATACCTGACGGCTTGCTGCCTCACTCAGCGAGGCATGGTGCCTTGCAGATCCTGTGCAGCGAGGATGATCGATGCGGTCTTTATGACTATGATAGGGAAGCCTGGGTTCTGCCCATGTCGGATCACAGGATCGAGGCGGTCGCGGATGTTGTGACCGGCGAAGCCTGCTGGATGCAAATGCTTGACGATGAGCATTTCACCGTCTACAACAGCGACGGACAG
Source organism: Oscillospiraceae bacterium (assembly GCA_022792945.1). Lineage (GTDB taxonomy): Bacteria > Bacillota > Clostridia > Oscillospirales > Oscillospiraceae > Avoscillospira_A. The sequence goes on from JAAWBZ010000019.1 coordinate 29,144, forward strand.
GCCATCGCAATCAGTAAGCCCCCTTTGATCGGGTATAACAGCTTACGGGTCAACGGCCTTCTCCCTGTCCGCGACGACCGTTGGTCCGGCATCGTGGACGAAACCGGCCAATGGCTGCTGCGGATCGCGCTGCCGGCTGATGAATAAAAAAGCCAGCTTGTCGAAAAAGTCTGCCATATGGCAGACTTTTTCGTGTAGATGTAGTAAAATAGGAGCGGGTGATAAAAGATGTTGGAAAGAGGGAAAAATGAGCGCGGGGTCATAGAAATGGTAGGCACGGAAAGTCTGGTGCC
>JAAWBZ010000020.1 GCA_022792945.1 Oscillospiraceae bacterium
AAACGAGACAATTCTTGTCTCGTTTTTCTCTTGTTTTTCTCGGCGGCCGCCGCTATAATGGGGAAGCAAATTGAAATGGGAAAGTGACGAAAAGACTATGGAAACTCTACTTGCAATCGGCTTCGCCCTGCTGGCGGGCCTTCTGATGTCCCGGGTTGTCAAGCCGCTCAAGCTCCCCGCCGTCACCGGCTATCTGGTGGCGGGCATCCTGGTGGGACCCTACTGCCTGGGACGGCTGGGCATACCCGGCGTGGGCTTCACCTCCATGGAAGCGGTGACCGCCCTGAACCTGATCTCTGAGGTAGCCCTGGGCTTCATCGCCTTCTCCATCGGCAACGAGTTCCGCCTGTCCCAGCTGCGCAGGACCGGCCGGCAGGCCGCGGTCATCGGCGTGGTCCAGGCCCTGGCGGCGACGCTGATGGTGGATGCGGTGCTCTACGGTCTCCACCTGGTCCTGGGGGAGGAGAAGCTCCCCCTCTCGGTGGTCATCATCCTCGGCGCCATCGCCACCGCCACAGCTCCCGCCGCGACGCTGATGGTGGTCAACCAGTACAAGGCCAAGGGGCCCTTGACCGACATCCTCCTGCCTATCGTGGCCCTGGACGACGCGGTGGGCCTGGTTGTGTTTGCCGTCTCCTTCGGCATCGCCAAGGCCGTAGCCCTAGGGACGTTCAGCATCGCGGCGGTGCTGGCGAACCCGCTGATCGAGGTGGCCGGCTCGCTGCTGCTGGGCACGGCCATAGGGTATATCTTCACCTTCGCCGAGAAGTTCTTCAATTCCAATTCCAAGCGCCTGTCCATCTCCATCACCTTTGTGATCCTCACCGTGGCCCTGTCCATGCTGGAGATCGACATCCCGGGTACGGAGCTGAAGATCGGCTTTTCCTCGCTGCTGGTGTGCATGATGCTGGGCACCATCTTCTGCAACGCCTGCGATTTCTCCGAGGAGCTGATGGCCCGCTGCGACCGGTGGACCGCGCCGCTCTTCGTGCTGTTCTTCGTGGTCAGCGGCGCGGAGCTGGAGCTTTCTGTGTTCACGGACGTGGCGGTGGCGGGCATCGGCGTGGCCTATATCCTCTCGCGCTCGGCGGGCAAGTACCTGGGGGCCTTCGGCAGCGCCAAGGCCGTGGGATGCCCGCCCAGCATTGTCAGATACCTGGGCATCACGCTGCTGCCCCAGGCCGGCGTAGCCCTGGGCATGACCATCACCGTGGCTGAGGAGCTGGGAGACATGGGCCGGCTGATTCGCAGCATTGTGCTGTTCGGCGTGCTGATCTACGAGCTGGTGGGCCCGATGCTGACCAAGATCGCCCTGACCAAGGCCGGCGACATCCAGCCCAAGCTGCGGGATGGACGTTCCCCCCTCCCCGGCCACACCAGCGCACAGTAAAAGGAGGTTTTCCCATGGCAATGCCCGTCATTCTGGCCTATCACCTGTCCCCCGAGCGCCTGGGCCGCATCCGCGCCCTCTGCGCGGTGGAAAAGCTGCGCCTCCGCCCGGTAGCGCCGTCGGAGTACGGCCGGAGCGTAGGCGCGCTGGCGGGCCTCCTGCCCCTGTCGGACGCCGCCGCGCCGGTGGGGAAGATTTCAGAGGAAATGCTGGTCCTCTGCGGCCTGGACGAGGCGGCGCTGAACCGCTTTTTGCAGGCCTTCCGCCGCCTGGGCGTCCCGCCGGTGGCGCTCAAGGCCGTCCTGACCCCCACCAACGCCGCCTGGAACGCCCTGACGCTCTATCAGGAGCTGCGGCGGGAGCGCGAGGCCATGGGGCGCTTGTAAAATGCCCGAAACGGTGGTATACTCTCCTAAAAAGGAGGGTGCTCGTATGAAACAACGTGTGCGCTACGCCGTCGAGCCGCGCAGCTGGCTGGGCTGGGGCGCGACGGGCCTGATGATCCTGGCCATGGCCCTGCGGCTGATCTGGTGGATCGGCTGGTCCCGGGACTGGGAGGCGGGCATGTGGGTCACCCAGGCGCTGCTGCCCATGCTCTCGTGCCTCCTGTTCATCGCGGCGCTGCAGCGCTTCGGCCTGACGGCGCTGTGGACGACCTTTATCCCGGTGATGCTGGGGGTGCTGTTCTTCATCCTCAAGGCAGACAGCTTCGTCTGGTGGCATCGGCTGCTGTGTACGCTACTGTATCTGGTGGTGGCGGTGCTCTACGGCCTGGCGGTGTTCGGCCTGCCCATCCGGGCGCTGCTGATCCCGCTGTTCGCCCTGCCGCTGGCCTTCCACCTGCTGGTGGAGAATCTGGCGATCCACAAGGCGGCGTATTCAGCGGCGGAGTGGCTCCAGGAGGGGTCGGTCCTGTGCATCATGGCTGCGCTCCTCTGCACGGCCCTGGCCATGAAGCGGCAGGCCTTGGAATGAGCGCGCAAAAGCCCGGCACAGCGAACGGCTGTGCCGGGCTCTTCACATTTTGGGAATCAATCCGCCACGTAGGGCAGCAGGGCGACGTGCCGGGCGCGCTTGATGGCGGTGGTCAGCTGGCGCTGGTGGGCGGCGCAGGTGCCGGTGGTGCGCCGGGGCAGGATTTTGCCGCGCTCTGACAGGAACCGGCGCAGCTTCGCCGTATCCTTGTAGTCGATCAGGGTGATCTTGTCCACGCAGAAGGTGCATACCTTTCTGCGCTTGCGCGGACGCATTCTATCGTTGGCCATGAGGAAACCTCCTTACTGTTCAAATCTCAGTGGAAAAATTCAATGCTCAGAATTTCAGAACGGCAGCTCGCTGTCGTCGTCCTCAAGCATGGCGAAGTCGCTGGCCGGGGGCGGCTGCTGCGGCGCGGCCGGGGCGCTGTAGGAGCCCTGTCCGCCGAAGCTCTGGCCGCCGCCGTAGCTTTGGCCGCCGAAGCTCTGGCTTCCGCCGAAGCCGCCGTCCTGATTGTCGCGCTTGGAGTCGCCGAAGTAGATATTGTCGGCCACGACCTCCGCACTGCGGCGCTTGTTGCCTTCCTTGTCGGTCCAGGGACGGATCTGCAGCCGGCCGGAGACCACCGCCATACGGCCCTTGGAAAAGTACTTGGAGACAAACTCCGCCGTACTGCGCCAGGCAACGATGTCGATGAAATCCGTTTCCTTCTCTCCGGTCTCGCGGTTGCCGCCGAAGTCGCGGTCCACCGCCAGGGAGAAGGACGCCACGGCGATGCCGCTGCCGGTACGCCGAAGCTCCGGGTCGCGGGTGAGGCGGCCCATGAGAACAATGTGGTTGAGCATACGGGGCCCCCCCTTACGCTTCGACGGCGGTGATCAGGGAGCGGAGCACGCCCTCGGTGATCTTAAAGACACGGTCCAGCTCCGCGGGGAAAGCGGGATTGGTCTCGCAGGTCATCAGGACGTAGTAGCCCTCGGTCAGGTCGTTGATGGGGTACGCCAGACGGCGCTTGCCCCACTCATCAATGCTGGTCAGGGTGCCGTGATCCTCCACGATCGCCTTGAACTTTTCCACGAGAGCCTGGATACCCTCCTCGCCCTGGGCAGGGTCGATGATATAGAGGACCTCGTATTTGCCGGTAATTTTTGCCATGGTGATTGCACCTCCTTATGGTCTGATGGCCGGCGCTTACGGCGCCGGCAAGGAATCGTCCGCACATCGGCAGACTAGAATAGTATAGTGGACAAACCGCCGCTTGTCAACCATTTTCTGCCGGAAATCCGGCCTTTTGAGAAATTAATTGATGACGACGGCCAAAAGCGTTACCGGTGCGTCGGTGTGGTTGACCAGGCCGTGGGTGTGGCCGCCGGTGCAGTATTCGGCGTCGCCGGCCTTCAGGATGTGGTCCACGCCGTCCTCGCTGACAGTGGCGGCGCCGTCGAGAATGATGTAGGCCTCGCCCTCCTCCTCATGGGGGTGGACGCCGATGGAATCGCCGGGCTGGACGGTGATGACAGCAAAGAGGCGGGTCTTTTCGACCTCCTCGCCCTCAAAAATGTGGGTAAAATCCAGCGTACCCTTGCCTCCGCGAAGGTTTTCGCGGGTGGTATGGTTCATGTTTTGACGGTATTTGACCATGATGGTTCGCTCCTTGCTATATAAAATTCATTTTATGCCGTTTTAAGTAATTCTGAAATAGCTTCAATTTCTGAAGAGAGGTCTATAGCTTTCTAATTGGAAAAAACATATAGCTTTTCCCTGTCTGCGGAAGAGTAAAATCGTGAACAGCCCCCACCAACGGAATGGCCCTATCGTTCAGATATGCTATTACTTTTGAAAATGTACCACCATTTTCACATTCTGCACGAATATACTCATAGCCGGGAATTGTCCACTTTGCCCAACCGCTGGGGGCTTCCGCGCTGTCATAACATTCAATTCCTGCAAGATAAAGCCCTTTGCTGAAGTCCTCCCACGGCTTGTAGGAATGTGAGAAGTCGGACATGGCGCCCCATATACCAATTATGTTTCCTTGTGTGTCTTTCTTTGCTAAATGTTGAACTTCTTCAAAATGGGAATTTGCATTTTCCCATAATCTTTGAATAAAGCCAGCCCCGTCTAAAGTAGACCCCCCTTTTCCTATTACCACAAAAGACTCTTTGATGCATTTTTCAACGATCATATTCTCCGCCCTGCAAACCTATATACTTTTTCAGGAAAAAGAACTACTTACCGCCCCGCAATTCGATAATTTGGTCGCGGAGAACTGCGGCGTATTCGTATTCCATCATCCGCGCCGCCTCGCGCATCTGCTTTTCCAGCTTGGCGATGGCGCGCTCGCGCTCCACCTTGGTCATCTTCACGCCGTCTCTCCGCCGGGCCTCTCCGGCGTCCTGGGCGATCTCCAGCAGCTCGTGGACGGGCTTGAGGATGGTCTGGGGCACGATGCCGTGGGCGCGGTTATAGGCGTCCTGGATGGCGCGGCGGCGCTCCGTCTCGTCCATGGCCGCGCGCATGGCGGCGGTGATCTGGTCGGCGTAGAGGATCACCAGGCCCCCGGCGTTGCGCGCCGCGCGGCCCACGGTCTGGATGAGGCTGGTCTCGCTGCGGAGGAAGCCCTCCTTGTCCGCGTCCAGGATGGCCACCAGGCTCACCTCCGGCAGGTCCAGCCCCTCCCGCAGGAGGTTGATGCCCACCAGCACGTCGAACTTTGCCAGGCGCAGATCGCGGATGATCTCCATCCGCTCCATGGCCCCGATGTCCGAGTGCATATAGCGCACCCGCACGCCGTTGGTCTGCAGATAGGCGGTCAGGTCCTCGGCCATTTTTTTGGTCAGGGTGGTGACCAGCGTGCGCTCGCTCCGGGCGGCGCGGAGGTTGATCTCCCCGATCAGGTCGTCGATCTGTCCCTCGATGGGCCGCACGGAGATCTCGGGGTCCAGAAGGCCCGTGGGGCGGATCACCTGCTCAACAATCTGGCCCGAGCGCTCGCGCTCGTACTCCGCCGGCGTGGCGGAGACGTAGACGGCCTGGTTGATCCGCTCCGCGAACTCGTCGAACTTGAGCGGCCGGTTGTCGAAGGCGCAGGGCAGGCGGAAGCCGTATTCCACCAGCGTCTCCTTCCGCGCCCGGTCGCCGTTGTACATGGCCCGGACCTGGGGCAGCGTCACATGGCTCTCGTCCACGAACAAAAGGAAGTCCTTGGGGAAGTAGTCCAGCAGCGTCATGGGCGCAGACCCCACGGGGCGGTCGGAGATGACCCGGGAATAGTTCTCAATGCCGGAGCAAAAGCCCAGCTCCTGCATCATCTCAATGTCGTAGAGCACCCGCTGCTTGACGCGCTGGGCCTCCAGCAGTTTGTCGTGCTCCTCAAAATATTTGACCTGCTCCCAAAGCTCCTCCTCTATTTCCTTGATAGCCCGGTCCATCTTCTCCTTGGGGGTGATATAGTGGCTGGCGGGGTAGATGGGCACGTGACTGAGGACCTTTTCGGGCATGCCGGTGACGGCGTTGATCTGGGTGATGCGGTCGATCTCATCGCCGAAGAACTCCACACGGATGGCCCGGTCCTTCCAGTAGGCGGGGTAGATGTCAATGGTATCGCCGCGGACGCGGAAGTGGTTACGCTCGAAGGCCACGTCGTTGCGCTCGTAGCGGTCCTCCACCAGGCGCCGCTGAAGTTCCCGCGGCTCCATGGTCTGGCCGGGACGGAGGGAGATCATCATCTTGGCGAAGTCGTCCGGCTCGCCCAGGCCGTAGATGCAGCTGACCGATGCCACCACGATTACGTCCCGCCGCTCCAGCAGCGCGCAGGTGGCGGAGAGGCGCAGCCGGTCGATCTCATCGTTGGTGGAGGCGTCCTTTTCAATGTAGGTGTCGGTGTGGGGAATATAGGCCTCCGGCTGGTAGTAGTCGTAATAGGAGACGAAGTATTCCACGGCGTTTTCCGGGAAAAACTCCTTGAATTCGGCGCAGAGCTGGGCAGCCAGGGTTTTGTTGTGGGCCAGGACCAGGGTGGGACGGCCCAGCTGAGCAATGACGTTGGCCATGGTAAAGGTCTTGCCCGAGCCAGTGACGCCCAGCAGCGTCTGCTCCTCCAGTCCCAGGCGAACGCCCTGGACCAGCTTATCAATGGCCTCCGGCTGGTCGCCGGTGGGCTGGTAAGGCGCGTGCAGTCGAAACTCCATGGACAGCGGCCCCCTTTCTATCGCTCTATAGCATACCACGAACAGGCGCGAAAGGCAACGGTGGATTTTGGGCAGTGATTTAACTCATCTGTGAGCCGATGTCCAACCCCTTCAACCCCCGTCTGTAATCCGCCATTTCCGCCTCATCGACGGTATCCAGCACCTCTTGCAGCGCCCCCAGAATTTTCTGGCGCTCCTTTGGCAAAAAGGCCGTAACCGGGTAAAAATTTGTGCTGGTATTGGCCAGCAGGTGCACACGAAGCTCCAGCCCCTCTATGAAGGTCTGCAGCTCCCGAATACGCTCGCGCTCCCCCGCCGGCTGAAACGCCCCGCACTGCGCCATTCCATACAGCGCCGTGTCCGGCAGCAGCGTCAGCGAGTCCACGGAGATGATATAGGGCCGCAGCCGGCTGAACAGCCGCGCGCTGTTTTCTGCGTTGCGCCGGCCCTGACCACGGCCGGCCAGGCCGGTCATGTAAACCAAATAGTATTCGATGCCTGCCTCCTCCAGCTTCCGGCACTGTTCCAAAATGTCCAACGCTGTGTAACCCTTCCCTGCCAGCGCCACCACTGCGTCGTCACCGCTCTCCGTCCCGATGGTCAATCCGTTGACACCCATGGCCCGCAGCCTCCGCAGCTGCCGCCGTCCTTCCCCTGGATGTCACGGATGCTGGCAAACATGGCGATGCTCTGGCATTTTATCAGGTGGTCCCGGATTGCGCCGATATACGCCTCCAGCCGTGCGAACGGCAGCGCAAAGGGATTTCCGCCCGTCAGAAACACGCGCCGCGCATGAGGCTGGTACGCCTTGATCTCCCGGAGATCCGCTTCAAATTCCTCCATCGGTGTCAGGCGGAATGCTTCCTGGTGATAGAGGTCACAAAAGCGGCATTTTCCATAAGTGCAGCCGGATGTCAGCTGCAGGATACAGGAATGGGCCTCATAAGGCGGCCGCCAGGTGCGTCCAGTAAAGTGCATAACGCTCCCTCCTTTCTCGCACAGCATAGCGCATCCATAGTCGCTGCGCAAGTACGGACTTTTTTTGCACTTTGTAGCTTTTTGGCAACTATGGCGCAAAAAAAACACCGCACAGCCCGCATTCAGCGGCTGTGCGGCTTTCCGTCGCAACAGTGTTATTTTACCTCATCATCCAATTCGCAGAGGAACTGGATCAGACGGGCCTCATCCTCCTTGCTGTCAGCAAACAGCTCCAGGCTGTCGCCGGACTCCTCAATCAGGCGGCCAATGGCGATATACTGAGACATCGAGGACTTCAGGTTGAACACATCGCCCTCCAGGGATCTCAGATACACATCATGCTCACAGTCATCCACGACCTTAATAAACTTCTGCACATCTTTCACATTGGTCAATCTCATGGCAAAATCACTCCTTTCATAGCTGCCGGAAGCCTTCCGGCCTCTTTGCCCCCAGTATAGCATAGGAAGCCGTGCTTGGCAACCATGATTTACCCAAAAATTTGCGGATTTTTCACTATTTTCTAACAAAAAACCAGGCATTATGCACAAATTCCAGCGCAGCAAAAAAAGAGGACGGTAAACACCGTCCTCGTGAATGTTGGCATTACCTATTTTCCCGTGCAGTCACCCGCAAAGTATTTTCGGCGCAGACGAGCTTAACTTCTGTGTTCGGAATGGGAACAGGTGGACCCTCGCCGCAATCAACACCAACTTTATATATGTTTTCAGGTCTCC
>JAAWBZ010000196.1 GCA_022792945.1 Oscillospiraceae bacterium
CACAGTCACAATGGCATAGGTGCCATGGTGGGAGCGCACAATGAGGGGCTGAGGCTCATAGTCGGAGATGGAGCCAATGCCCCAGCGCCCCCGCATTTCCGACACGTCCTTGTCGAACTTCGTGCGGAACGGGGAATTTTCAATGTTGTGTATAGCCCGGTCAAAGCCCTTTTCCCTGTCGTACACAGCCATGCCTGCCCGGCGGGTGCCCAGATGGGAGTGATAGTCTGTCCCGAAAAACAGGTCGAACATGCAGTCGTCCTTAGAAGCTACGCCAAAAAATCCACCCATAAATGATATGTTCCTTTCTTTTCAGAAGCCGTTCCTTGCCCTGCTGCGGGCTTTCCTTTCATAAGTTTACCATACCTTCGGGAAAACTACAATGTTCTGCGGGTGAAAAATACAGGGAAACAAGGGATTTTGCGGGAGTTTCATAAGGTTGCACAGAAAAGGCTGAAAAGGAACCTTGTAATGGTGCAAAACATAAAAAATGCAAGAAAGACAAAATCCACTTGCATTTTCTGCCGGGATATATTAAACTATTTAAAGTTTGACCTGTGAAAATGAAAAAACATTGCGGTGCATGATTCATAATTTCATTTTTGATTAGGAGATGTTCGGAATGAAACTGGCAGCGATGGAAATTGGCGAGCTGCGGCGTGTCTGCCGGGAAGCCGCAAAGCAGTATGAAGATTTTAAATCTTTGGGTATGAACCTGAACATGGCGCGGGGGGTGCCCAGCGCAAAACAGCTTGATTTGGCCCTGGGCGTGCTGGAAGCCCTCCATGCCAGAAGCGAGTTTGCAAACTCTGACGGCGACGACTGCCGCAACTACGGCGTGTGGAACGGCCTGCCGGAAATGCGGGCCATTTTTAGCGAAATGCTGGGGGTGCCTGCCGGGCAGATTATTCTGGGCAACAACTCCAGCCTGCAGATGATGTTCGACGCTGTGTGCCAGGGGTATGTGAAGGGCTTCGGCGGCTATGAGCCTTGGGGCAGGCAGGGAAAGGTGAAGTTTTTGTGCCCTTCCCCTGGATATGACAGGCATTTC
>JAAWBZ010000021.1 GCA_022792945.1 Oscillospiraceae bacterium
GACTGGTCAACGTCATGAGCCGGGAGACGGTGCTTCGGCAGTATGTGGACAGCGTGAAAGCGGATTACGACTATGTGCTGCTGGACTGCCGTCCGTCTCTTGGGATGCTGGTCGTCAACGCTCTCTCGGCGGCGGACTATGTGCTGATTCCGGTCCAGGCGGAGTACCTGGCGGCGGAGGACATGACCGAACTGGTGGGGACCGTGCAGAGCATCCGGCGGCAGATCAACCCCCGGCTGAAGATCGGCGGCGTGTTCCTGACGATGGCCAACGAGACGAACTTCCGGCGGGAGATCGTGGCCTCGGTCCGGGAAAATTTCGGCAAGCGCCTGCCGGTCTTGCAGACGGTGATCCCATCCACGGTGCGTCTGGCGGAGATCAGCACGGCGGACCGGAGCATTTTCCGGCACGAACCGAACGGCAGGGCCGCGGCGGCGTACCGGTCGCTGGTAAAGGAGGTGGAGCAGATTGGCGAGAAGCAGCGCAGCCGGTCTCCTGACCTCAGTAGATGAGCTGTTCACCACCCAGGCCCAGCGGGACGAGGCACAGAGGGAGACGGTGCGGGACATCCCGCTTTCGGAGATCAGCGATTTTCCGAATCATCCCTTTCAGGTGCGCATGGATGAGAGCATGGCCGAGATGGCCGAGAGCGTGAAGCAGTACGGCGTCCTGGTCCCGGCGCTGGTGCGGCCCAAGGGAGACGGCTTTGAGATGGTATCCGGGCACCGCCGGAAGATGGCCTGTGAACTGGCCGGAAAGGCGGAGATATCCTGCATCGTGCGCGATCTGACGGACGATGAAGCCATTTTGATTATGGTGGACAGCAACCTCCAGCGGGAGAAGGTCCTGCCCAGTGAAAAGGCGTTTGCCTATCAGATGAAACTGGAGGCTATGCGGAGACAGCAAGGAAGTCGTACAGATTTAACTTCTGCAACACTGTTGCAGAAGTTCGACGGCAAGACTTCCAGAGAACTTTTAGCTGAGCAATCCGGCGAAAGCCACGAGCAAATCCGAAAATATATCCGCCTGACCTCCCTCATCCGCCCCATTCTGGACATGGTGGACGAGAACAAGATCGCTCTGCGGCCCGCGGTGGAACTTTCGTATCTGACCGAGCCGGAGCAGCAAGCCCTCCTGGATACCATGGCCTGCGAGGACCGCACGCCCTCCCATGCCCAGGCCATCAAGCTGCGGAAGTTCTCCCGGGACGGCAAGCTGAACCCTGACGTGGTGCTTTCCATCCTCCAGGAGGAAAAGCCGAATCAAGTGGAGCAGTTCAAAATGCCGCGGGACCGCCTCTCCCGCTATTTCCCCGCGGGGACGCCCGCGCAGAAGATGGAGGAAATCATTCTCAAAGCCCTGGCGCTGTACCGCCGGCGGGAACGGAGCCGGGAAATGGAACGGTAGCCACACCTGGGGGAAAGTCTAACTGTTCGGCGGATCGGCCTTTTTGCCGCGCCCCCTCTCACACTCTCCCCCGTTTACCGGCTGTACCGGCTGAAAAGAAGGGAAAGCCTCGTGGAATTCCACGGGGTATTTTTTGCACCCAAAATCAGATTTTAGGAGGTTCTTTCAATCATGACTGTACACAAACGAAGCCGCAGCTTCCGCGCGCTGGCGCTGCTGCTGGCCGCATTGACGCTCGTTTCCCTGTTCGCCCTGCCGGCCTCGGCGGCGCAGGAGGACCCGTACCACGACCCGGCCGACCATTGGCTGCCCTCCAACAACCGCACCAATGAACTGGACGCCAACGCCGTGGTAACTCACGAGACCATGGTGTGCTGGAGCTGTGAACGCAGCACCGCCTTCACCATCTGGCGCACGCCGGAGTACGCCCGGGACGGCGTGACGGCCATGACCCGGAATGTGAAATACTCCGACGGCACCGGTACGGACGAGAAAACGCCCGGCGTCATTCTCGACGGCATCCCCGGCAAGGACGCCCGGTACACCGGCAGCCACTGGACCAAAGCCTGCTGTGACACCTGTGGCGTTCTCAACGCCAACATGGACCCGCACCGCTACGGCTACAGCAAGGACGTCTACTGGCTCTACGACTGTGCCGCCGAGTTCACCCAGACCCTGCCGGAAACCGCGTCGTATGCCTGCGAGGACGGCACGTATCACCGGAAAACCACCGCCGGCGGGACCTACTGCGGCTTCTGCTACGGCACCCGGAAAACCAATGCCAGCACTTTGGAGCGCCACGATCTGGAGTAGACCGTCGTGCCGCAATTGGCAAACCGGCGGTTTGCGGTCAAGGAGTTCTGCACCCTCTGCGGCTATGAACAGAGCGAATACGTGGGCGCAAAAGCGGTGGTGGCCGGCTACTACGGCATCGTGGACGGCCAGCCCCATACCCTGACTGTCTCAGACCTGTCCGAGAGCGGCGTCCACGCCAGCATCCGCTACGGCCACAGCGCGGATGCCTGCAACCTGACCACCGCGCCCAGCTACACCTAGGAAGGGCAGTACACGGTGTACTATGAAATCACCTACACCTGCCAGGGCGAGGAAATGACCGAGAACGGCGTCGCGTATGTCTGGCTGCGGGACGAAGCGCCGGACGACGATGATGCGGACTGCCCCTGCGGCTGCGGAAAGCCGGACTGCGACTGTCAGGATAAAGACTGCACTGGCGGTTGTCAGAATTCTGGCTGCGGAGACGGGCACAATTTCACGAAGCTGGAAGCCGTCCCCGCCTCCTGCCTGGGGCTGGGGTATGCCCGGTATCTCTGTGCGGACTGCGGGAAGGTGGAGAAGCGCGACTACACCGCCGCCCTGGGCCACGCTTGGCAGAGCATCGTGATTCGGGAAGCGGATTGTGAAACGGACGGAAAAATTTTGGAAACTTGCCGCCGCTGCGGGGAGACGAACGTAGTGAGCAGCCCCAAGGGCGAACACCGCTATGAGGCGTACAGCGTCGCCGCCACCTGCACCATGCCGGGGCACACGGTCAGGGAGTGCGCCGTCTGCGGCGACCGGCACATTACGAATATCACGGCGGCGCTGCCCCACAAGTATCAGGCGCAAACCATCCCCGCCGGCTGCGAGAGCGGCGGACGGACCATCCACCAGTGCGAGGGGTGCGGCTCCAGCTTTGTCACCGACTACACCGCGCCCCTGGGCCACAGCTGGGACGAGGGGCATTCCGTGACCGTGCCCATCTGCACCGGCCAGGGCGTGACAGAGTACCGCTGCGTGCGCTGCGGCTTCCATCGTCTGGAGGCCAGCGCCGCGGAGGGCCACACGCCCGGTCCGGCGGCCGGATGTGAAACCGCGCAACTCTGCACCGAATGCGGCGCGGTGATCCAGGCGGCGCTGGGGCACCGCATCACGGAGGCAGTCACCGCCGCCACCTGTGAGGACATGGGCTATACCGCCTACACCTGTGAAAGCTGCGGCCTCTCCTATAAAACGGACTACTTGCAAGCCCTGGGCCACGACTACGCCGCCGCCGTGACGGCCCCCGCCTGCACCGTGGGCGGCTTCACCACCCACACCTGTACCCGCTGCGGCGATTCCTATACGGATACCCCCACGGAGGCCCTGGGCCACGATTGGGACGCCGGGACCCGGCTGACCTCTCCCACCTGCAATGCCGAGGGCCTGCTGGAGCATCATTGCACGCGCTGTGACGCCTCCTACCTGGAGGCGCTCTCTCCTGCGGGCCACAAGGAGAGCGGCTGGATCATGGACAAGGAACCCACCGCCTTTGACGAGGGCCACCGGCACAAGGAGTGCGAGAACTGCGGCGCGGTGCTGGATCAGGAAACCCTGGACAAGCTGGGAAACACCGGCGACACCGACGGCAAGGGCGAGACGAGCGTCGGCGGCTATCTGGTGATTGTCACCGACACCAATACTGGAAATCCCGTCGCCAACGCCCATGTGGTATGGAACCGGGATCATACCTTTTCCATCCGCCTCCCCCACCGCCGTCTGCTGGACAGCGAAAAACGGACCACCGTCACGATCCTGCTGAAAAAGGACCGCTCGCCACTTTCTGGCCTGGGCATCACCGTCACGGACCGCAATGACAACCGCAGCACCGGGCGGACCAATGTCCGAGGACAGCTGATGGTCCCGGCCGCCTCCGGCTCCACCGGCGGCAATACCACCGTGGGCGGCAAGGATGAAAACGATGAAAAGCTGACGCTTACCGTGAAAGTCTCGGACTACGAATCCGGCCGCACCATTGGCGACGCCGTGGTCACGATCAGCAAAGACGGGCGCGTCACGGTCAAGCTGCCGCGGCGGGAGAAAATGGACGCGGACAACCGCATCCTGGTGACTGTCACCGACCACCGCAAGCGCCCCCTGGCGGGCATTGACGTCACGGTCAAGGATTCTGCTGACCAGACCGCCGGCGGCGAGACGGACAAGGACGGGAAGCTGGTGGTCCCGGCCGGGAAGGCACGGCACAGCGCGTATATCGTGGGCTACCCCGACGGGACCTTCGGCCCCGGCCGCACCATGACCCGCGCCGAGGCGTCGGCCATCTTTGCGCGGCTGCTGGCAGAGAAAAAGGAAGAAAAAATCCCGGCGGCAGCCTATACCCGCTTCCGGGACGTGCCGTTTGGCTCCTGGTACAGCGGTTATGTGCAGTATCTCGGCAGCTACGGCGTAGTTGCTGGCCGCACGGAGGACAGCTTTGTGCCGAATGCCTCCATCTCCCGCGCGGAGTTCACCGCTATGGCGGTCCGCTTCCTGGCGGCGTATGGCACGGAGAAAGCGGCGGTTTCCAACGCCTGGTTCTTCTATGATGTAGCCGCTTCCGATTGGTCCGCGTCGTATATCCAGGAAGCCGCGCTGCACGGCTGGGTGATTGGCTACGGCGATGGGACCTTCCGGGGCGAGGCCCCCATCTCCCGCGCCGAGGCCGTGACGCTGGTCAACCGCCTGCTGGAACGCGAGGCGGACGAGGCATATATTGAGAAAAACCTTCGTAGCCTCTACACCTTCGTAGACCTGGGCAAGAACCATTGGGCCTACTGGGCGGTCATGGAAGCCGCCAATGCCCACACGGCCAAGACCAGCAACCCCGAAGCCTGGAGCAAGTAAACAAAATGAGGCCCCGTCGCTTGACGGGGCCTCGGTTCCGGTATAGAAATGTTGTGAAAACGCACTGACTGTGCTATAATTTCTCATAGACATCGTGCATTAAGGAGGCAGTACAATGGATGATTTTCAGAATCAGCAGACGCAGTTGACGCATCGTGCAGAAAAAACCTATTCTGCAATCCGCAGCTGTGTCATTGCGGCGCAAAATAAGACTGCTGCTGCTGTCAATGCAGCCATGGTGCATGCCTACCACGAAATTGGCGGGCAAGTCTACATGGCTTGCGAAGAAAGAGAACGCGCCGCATATGGAAAAAGCATGCTGCAGTATCTTTCCGACCGGCTGACCGCTGAGTTTGGGAAAGGATTCACGGTTCGTAATTTGCAGATGATGCGGAAATTTTATCTTATGTTCCCAAATGCGAACACGCTGTGTTCGGAATTGAGCTGGTCGCATTATCGTCTGCTCATGCGCGTTCAGGACCAAGCGGAGCGCCAATTCTATATGGAGGAATGCGCAAAGTCTGCCTGGAGCGTGCGCCAGCTGGAGCGGCAGATTCATACGATGTTCTATCAGCGACTGCTGGCCAGCCGGGATCAAGGTCCTGTTGCTGCCGAGATTCAGACGACAGAACCTAAATCGGAGTATGAAAAAATCATTAAAGACCCCTATGTCATGGAGTTTTTGCAAATTCGACCGGATACTCATGTTTATGAGAACGACCTGGAACAGGCGCTGATCGATCATTTGCAGCAATTCCTCCTGGAGTTGGGCCGTGGATTTTCCTTTGTGGCCCGGCAAAAACGCTTTACCCTGGATGGGCAGGATTTCTTTATTGATCTGGTGTTCTATCATTACATCCTGAAATGCTTCGTGCTGATCGATCTCAAAACCGGCAGCCTGACCCATCAGGATATCGGGCAGATGCAAATGTATGTCAACTACTATACCCGCGAACTGATGAACCAAGGCGACTCGCCGCCGATTGGCATTGTTCTCTGCGCAGATAAAAATGATGCGGTGATCCAATATACTTTGCCGGAGGATAACAACCAAATCTTTGCCTCCAAATACTTCACATATTTGCCCACCGAGGAGGAATTGAAACGAGAACTTCGTCTGGATGCGTTTCAAAAGCTGGATAATTTTGAAGCAGAATAAGAAAAAATGGGCAAAACGAGGCCCCGTCAAGCGACGGGGCCTCGTTCTTATTCAGACGCTATTTTATGAGCGCCCTGGCCGGGCTGAGATCGGCGCCGAAATTGCCGCCGCGGGCCACGACGGTGCCGAGGCTGTAGTCGCCGTAGTAGAAATACGCGGTGATACCGGCGTCGGGGGCGTTTTTCTGAAGGTCCGCCGCGGCCTGTTCCAGCGCGGCCTTGATGCTTTCCACGTCCGCGGCCTTCCACTGGCTTTGGAACGCTTCCCAGGAGAGCGGACCGGCGTAGGTCAGGCGGAAAACGCGCTCGTTTCCGTAGTGTGTGACCGGCAGCTCGGATACGCTCCACTGGTCTGAGAGCGGTTGGCCGACCGTGACCATGTTCCGCGCCGCATCGTAGCCGACCTCCAGGCCGTAAGCCTCGGCCAGCGCCCGGAGCGGTGCGTAGGTGGTGCCATTGTAGGTGAACACCATCACGGCGTTTCCGTTGACGTCCACAGGGCGGAACGCCTCGCCGTTGACCTGAATCTGAATGGGTGCCACCTCCAATGTCAGCTTGCCGCTGGAGGCCAGGGCCGACACCGGCAGGGAGATGAGCAGGGCGGACGTGAGCACGCCGGCCAGGAAAGATGTGAACTTTTTCATTGTGAATTCCTCCTATATATGTTTGGTTTGTGCCTCCAGCATACCGCATTTTTTGCCCTGCGGCAAATGTGCGAATCCGGGTTTTACATATGCAAACCAATATTTTTTAGGAGGAAATCATGAAACGAGAACGCTATGAACAGCGTCTGTTCCGCATTCTGGCTGATGCGGGCTGCCCGCCAGCCCGCATCCTGACCGTTCCCCCGGAGGAACTGGTGGAGGTCCCCGGCATTACAGTGCCCAACATCCGCACGGTCCTCTGCATCCAGAACCGCATTCTCTCCGCGAAGAACACGGTCCGTCAGCGGGAACTGCTGGAGGCCATTTTGCACGGCGCGGAGGACGGCTGAGATGGGGGAATTCGTGGCCGTCTCCTGCTCAGGCGGGAAGGATTCGACGGCCATGCTCCTGCTGATGCTTGAAAAGGGCTTGCCGATTGACTGCGTACTCTACGCGGATACCGGCATGGAGTTCCCCGAGATGCAGGTCCACATGGCGAAGCTGGACGATCTTCTTTATCAGGAGCGCGGCATCCACATCACCACACTGCGCCACCCCCACGGCTTTGAATGGATGATGTTCGACCGCCAGCTGCAAAGGAAAGATGCCATTGCCAAGCGGGCGGCCAAGGGCCTGCCACCCCAGGGCTACGGCTGGCCGGGTGTCCGCGTCCGCTGGTGCACAGGGTGGCTGAAAACCCACCTGATCCGCAAGGAGGTCAACCGGCTCAAAAGGGAGCGGCAGGCGCGGCACTATATCGGCATCGCCGCTGACGAGCCGGCACGCGTCAAGGAGGACGTGTATCCCTTGGTGGACTGGGGCGTCACCGAGGCAGATGCGCTGCAAATCTGCTACGACCGCGGTTTCGATTGGGGCGGGCTGTATGAGATTTACCACCGCGCATCATGCTGGTGCTGTCCCCTGCAAGGCATTGAGGAACTGCGAAAGCTGCGCGTCCACCATCCGGAATTATGGGAACGGCTGCGGGAGATGGACCGGCGCGCCCTGGCCCAATTCGGGCACAACCCGCTGGGACAATTTCAAAAAAACTGGACCGTGGAACGGCTGGAGCAGCGCTTCGCGGCGGAGGCACGACAGACTGCGGTTCCCGGTTTTGGCCGGGAACCGCCGCGATGAGGCTTCTGCTGGGCGGCTCGCCCTGCACATTCTGGAGCATCTCGCAGACGAGAAATCGGGAGACGCAGCCGGAAGGGCTGGGGTGGGAGCTGTTCCGCAACTATTTGATCGTCCTGGAAAAGTTCAAGCCGGACTATTTCCTGTATGAGAACAACAAGAGCATGGCTCCGGCCATCCGGGCGCAGATTACGGCGGAATTAGGTGTGGAACCCATTTTGATAAACTCCGCCCTTGTCTCCGCCCAGAGCCGCCAGCGTCTCTACTGGACCAACATCCAAGGCGTAGAACAGCCGGCGGACAAAGGCATCCTCCTGCGGGATATCCTGGAGAGCGGCGTGGTTTGGAGCGAAAAGGCATACACGCTGAAAGCGAATTACAGCCGTTCCAGCACGGCAAACGCTCTGGATGGCGGACACTTTCCGGCCCCCATGGCGGCGGCGCCGGTCCGCGTGGGCACGATTGAAAGCCGTACCGGCTCTACAGGCCAGGGCTACCGGGTCTATTCCGCAGACGGCAAGAGCAAGACCCTTTGCGGGAACGGCGGCGGGGCCGGCGCGAAAACCGGGCTTTACGCCGTCCCCACAGGTAACGCGGGAGGGAAATACGTCCCGGTTTATGAAGTATGCGACGGTCAAATCACAATCCGGGGCAAGCAATACCCCATAAGGCTGGCAGACGGGCTTTATATGATCCGCAAGCTGACCGTGACCGAGTGCAAGCGTCTCCAGACGGTGCCGGAGGGTTACATCTTTCCCGTATCGGCCACCCAGGCGTACAAAATGCTGGGGAACGGCTGGACCGTGGACGTGATCGTGCATATCCTGTCCTACTGCCCTGGCATTATGGGGTCCCCGCGCAAGCCCAGCGAAGCGGGTCGCGTGGGGAAAGGAGGAGCAAGGGAGCGGACGCAGTTTTCGCCAAAGGCGGAAACGAAGTCAAGCGGACTTTGCGACGACGCCGAACCGCTGGAGGTGCTGTCCATATACGACGGCATGAGCTGCGGGCGGCTGGCGCTGGAGAAGCTGGGGGCCAATGTGGTCCGGTATTACGCCGCGGAGATCGACAAGTATGCCATAAAGACCACCCAGACCAACTTTCCCGACACCATCCAGCTGGGCGACGCTTTCCAGGTGCGGGAGGGCGGCTGGCTGCCATGCCTTGAACCGTAATTTATATTGTAGGAGTGTGACGTTTATGGAAATGACCATGCGGGCCATGACGCCCGCCGAACGACTCTACGCCCAACGGCAGAGCCGGCAGATCAGCAACATGACCGGCTGCGTCGGGTGCTTGCAGGTCCCCGAATCCGGCGATCTCGTCTGGCGGGACGGCTACGGCAGCCCGCGGACGGAGGTGTTCGACGCGGCGCTAGAGAAGCTGGCGGACACCATGCGGGATGAGAATGTGCCGCCGGAGGGACTGCGTGCGGATGCGGGAGAATACGCCTATCTGATCGCGCCTAGCCCGGATGCGTATCAGATCTACGGCTACCAGGGAAAGTGGCTGGACTACCACAGGAAGGAGGCGGAGCAGGGCATCCGGTTTATCACGCAGCGGTATCGGGAGCAATTCCGCATCCCGGACGGGGACATGATCCGCATTCTGTGCCCGGACGGACAGGTGCTGGACCGGGTATGCCGCTTTGTGGACAGCTGCCATCTGGAGGCGGGAAACGGTCTCTATCACATCTGTGAACTCGCCGACCGGATGGTGCGCGCCGGCAATACGATCATTCCCCTGCGTTCCTCGCTGCCGGAGCGGTGCTTCGGCGTCGCGGAGGCGACGGGAGAGATCATCGTCCTCACCCGCGGAGAGATGGGCTATCGCC
>JAAWBZ010000156.1 GCA_022792945.1 Oscillospiraceae bacterium
AAAGTCGTTCTTGATGGGGTGGTTGCAGCTCCAGCCCCGCTCCGCCTTGTAGCGGGTGGGGTTGGGGTTGCCCTGCCGGTTCAGCAGCCAGGCGATGTTCTGCCGCCCGTGCCCCTCCAGCGACCACCGGAAAATCTGCTGCACCACCTCCGCCGCCTCCGGGTCGGGGATGATGTGGTTCTTGTCTGCCGGGTCCTTCCGGTAGCCGTAGATAGGAAAGCCGCCGATGTACTTGCCCTCCCGCCGCTTCAGGTCGAACACCATGCGGACATTTTCCGACAGGTCCTCCAGATACCACTCGTTCACCAGACCGTTGATCTGTCGGGCTTTCTTGTTGCCCTTGACCTCTGTGTCGGCGTTGTCCGCCACTGCGATGAACCGGATGCCCCAGATGGGGAACAGGCCGTGGATGTACTTCTCTACCAGTTCCATGTCCCGGGTGAAGCGGGACTGGCTCTTGCAAAGGATAATTTGGAATTTTTTCGCCTTAGCGGCTTCAATCATGCGGTTGAAGTCCGGGCGGTCACTGTCAACCCCGGAAAAGTCCTCGTCGCAGAAAATCGAGTAGATATCCCACCCGTGGTCGACGGCGTAGCGGGTCAGCAGAGACTTCTGGTTTTGGATACTCTCGGACTCGGGTTGATGCTTGTCTTCGTCCTCCTTACTCAGTCGTGTATAGATCGCACAAAGGATTTGTTACACCTCCTTCAAGGCGTAACTGCTCGGTATCATCATACCTTATGAGCAGCCGCGTGGCAAGAAATTATTTTAAATGCCTTTGCCGATAAAATGGCAAAGGCATCATTTGTGGAGTTCTTTTGTAAACCAAGTCGTAACGATTTGATAAATTGTTTTGTAATCAAAAGCAGATGAATTTGGATGACACTCACTCAAAATTAAAATTGGGGTTTTCATTAAAATCACCTCTTGAAAAAGTATGCAAATTAGGGGGTGTATATGAAAAGACAACTGCACAAACATCCCATACAGTTGCCTTTTTAATGTACTATTAAAATATAAATCTTGGTTAAATGCTGATATTGTTTTGTCTAATCAGACAGACTTTTCTCTAAAAATCATGGTATAAGTGGGTTGTATATTGTTAAAAAAGTTCATAACTACAAAAGTTCTATCCCGACACAACTTTTATTGCAATCATTTCCAAATCCCGATATCCAAACTTTCGGACACACGTCAAAATTTGTTGCAAAGTTTGGACAGACAAGCTGGAAGCATACTTGGTAAGTACTTGGTAGAGCTCAGCCCGCAAATCAAACTTAGGCCATGGTATATAACTCATTTCCTCACAAAGCAACCATAGGAAATGAGATAAAGAGGATTCATAGGACGGAAGTAGCATAGTTAATGAATCCAATTTACAAAATATAAGTTCTATTATTTGGCTGTCGTCTGAGACAAAAAACTGCTGGCTTGATGATAGATAAATTCTGTAGTAGCAATCTATTGCATAGTTGAGAAATACAGGTCTATCTTTCTTCTTAATGCGGTTAAATATGGAAAAGAGATCATCTTCCATAGAGTTTAGGTAACACTCCATAAGAATATAGACAAAATCACACTCTCTTGCCTCTTGAAGTATCTTACATACATGCAGAAGGCAAGAAAATCCTCTCCAAGAAATAAATTTTGCAAATAGTTTACTGACTCTACACAGATTTTCAATATCTTTGTGCTTCGAAGCAAGGTTGCTCCATTTCAGGGACTTTTCAACTTTATGGCAATATTGAGAAAACAATTGATTAATACAATTCTTAAAAGACTCAACCTGAGTTTTCATTTTTCTTTTATTTGCCTCATTCTGAGACCGCATTTGTAAGTTTAGGCTAACCTGCTTCAACATATCTTCAAGAATATCAAAAATTATTTCAGAATCTGTATATGGAAAGATTACAGTAATAAGCTCAAGAAGTTTTAGATATCGAATATCACAATATTGATTAAAAGGATAGCATACCCTAGCACATTGGGTGATTTCTTGCTCCAAATTTAACAAGTCTTTCTGGTCTAATAAAGTATTGATATATTTCTGCTCCAAAATATTTTTAGCAATCAATTCAGTCAGAAGCGAGCAATATATGTATATTCCCCAATAATCTGATTCTTTGTAGCTACAACGGAGTAAAAGATGTAGCTTTTCTACCAAATGTGACTGTACATATTTATTCTGCGACGATGATGTTAAAATATTCTCAATCGAGTTTAAAGCAAACATGGTTTTTAATTTTAATTGCTCTTTTTCTAGGACAATATAGATGTTACTGTTCGAATTATGTAATATCGCTGTTTTATTGAGTACCCCAAAGACTGCTCGTTCTGTATTATCCCCTAAAACATCAGCTACTCGGTACATCCGGTCTAGCTTAGTTATAGAACGGGTTTGGTCCGTTGCACTTTTATCATACTGATATCTCAATTGATAGATTCCGTTATTAATACTTAACTGAAGCATACAAGACAAAACAACCAATTCTTCCTCCGAAAACGCATAACGCCAGAGTCGTGTCATTTTATTCCAGTCCGATTTTGTTCCAAGTCGATCCGTAAATACAAAGGAATCCGTACATACCGTAGACCGTAGCAGAATTAAGTTAATGCTATAAGTAGACACATGCATGGTTAATTCTGGATGCTTAAACGGATTACCTTGTACCGACAGTGTTTTGTTCAAACAGGCGAATAACCCACCGGAAATCAGCCGCCTAATCTCACCAGAAAACAAAGCATCTAGTGCGATTTGTATATATTCCTTATTTAATTGTCTTTCTTTGGCAAGCAATGGTGAAAACTCGTGAATCATGTTAAGCACAACAGGGCGGGTACACAATGGCACATAGGCCAAGCATGTGTGCCATTCCCGCTCTAGGTCATTTGGCCAACTAAATGTTTCTCCCATTTCAGTATCATTAAGTTGACGTCGTGCCAAACGAAAAACCACATCCAGAATATAATAGGCCGTTAGAAATTCTCCAAACGTATTGTGCAAAAACTCGTAAGCAGATACCTTGATTGGAAATCTGTCAGTGCGAACGATAGATTTCGAACTATGAACAAAGAAAAAACTGCCAATTAGTTTATCTTCCTTCTCTAGAGTATAAGCATCTTCAAAATCTGACGGTACCTCACCGCAAGATAGAAATGCCAAGTCTACCTTCAACTCAGTAGAGCGAATTACCAATTGCTTTCGGTTATACATCCCCAGTGCTACAATCCCCAAGTTGCGGAGGCTCTTATAAATAGCCTCCTTTTTCTTCTGATCAGTTAGGCGACCGAATGTGGTATCTTTTTCATTTTCCCGAATCACGAAATCTCGAATCAGTTTGTAATATAGTTCTGCGTAACTAATATCTGTCTGTCCCCGCAAATCATTACCATTCATTGTGTACAGCGCTAGCATTAACAGTAGTAATGGCTGTCTGGCCAGATCCTTCACCTTACTGTCTGACGTAATTTCCAGTTTATTTGCCTTTTGACTGGTAAAAAATGACTCATTTTTACTATTCCAGATATCTATCCACCTTTGGATGCGGGTATTATCAAAAGCATTCAGGTGTAAAACTTGACTATTTTCTGGGATAGAAGCTTTGTCGATCAATGTAACTCGGCTGGTGACAATGCATCGAACAAGCATTCGGTGTATGTTTCGTTGTTCTGACTGGAACCTAGCAATCTCATTCAAATAGTTAGAATAAGTTTTCCCACTGGCCTGAAGCAGTTCGTCATAGCCGTCAAAAATAAGTAACACTGCTTTATCCAACTCCGCATTGCGGATATCATTCCAGCGGCAATTATCCCCTAAGTCTCGGGCAATCTGACTGTTAATTTGTTGGGTAATATCATCTTCTGCCGCAGTATCCCGTAGGCGGATGATAATCACATGGTATTCTGCAAATAGGACCTGCGCTGCCAGCATATGGCAGAGCAGAGTTTTGCCTGCACCAGGGTGTCCTAGAATCAGCAACGGATTCTGACCATAGGTAGGGTGGCTCAGTATACTATGAATATATTTCCCGATTTCTTCCCTAGACTTTTCTGTTCTCCAAGAATCTTTGGACTCAAGGGTCATATTGTTATGATAGGTAATAGCTTTAAATGACTGTGGGATAAAAATATCTCTTTTTGTAGGAAAAACCACGCCACTGGTATCAAAATCAGCACTATGGTCAATAATTGGACTTTGAAGATAGTTGATATATTTGCGATGGTATTGTTCCATCGCAGCTGCGGCAATATTACTCCGTTGTTCAATAAAATAACAACACTGACGCAACCGATCCGCAATATGGGTAAAGCCAACATCGATTTGCTCTTCTAGTCGGCGGTGTTCCTCGTGATTTGCCCACACGGCAAAATCCGGAAATGTTTTTGATAGAGTGAAATATTCCCTTCGATATGTAGAAACTGCTTGTTTAGGTAAATTGTTAAGATTTTCTCTGAAAAACTCCTTCTGCGCTTTATCTAAGAGATTTCTATCATCCCTCAGACTTTTCCAGAAAGGTAGTTGCTCAAAGAATTTAATAAACTGTTCATTTAGTACACAATAGAAGCCTAACAATCTCATTTCATATTGAGCAAATGTTTCTGTTGGATTAGGCAGAGAAATTTCTTCTTCTAATAGTCTGGGTAAGCTCTGCTGCTTCTTTGCTGATGATTCTAATTTTTGACAGTATGACTTTAAAGATGCTTGGGCAAGTTCCAGCCGTATATCAGGCGATAACTCAACTTCACCATTCTCATTTGGCAAGTATTGGCTAATAGTATCAAAATAAGAAGCATAGATTAACATTACCTGTGCAATCTGCATTTGCTCGTAACGAGTATAATAATCCTCATAAGACTTGTGCTTAAATAGTGAAAAAGCATTTTCAGCGGCATCTTTAACTGCTTTTCCTGCTCCAATTCCCGCTAGAGAAGCACCAGCAGACAATCCTGTTATTACTGCTACGTCTGGACATATAAAGGCCGGAAAAAACAATAAGGAAATACGAAATAAATTTTGAAAGCACTTCGCTGTATAAGTGTCCTGTTTATTTTGAAGAAAACGATATACAGAAGCAAAAGTTGCTCTATCTAGATTTAACGTATTCATAAGATTTCTCTCTTTCTATATAAAATATTGAGTACTCGTTTGAATTTTAATTAGGCTCTGCTCCGCAACCTTGGCAAAACAAACAGCAGAAGCATAAGGCAAAACAGAACAAGAGCGGCCCTCAGGGATAAGGAAAGGTTCGAGAGCAGCAGTGCAACGCCAATCACACAGACAGCGCTTTCCTGTAGGCGTGCCATGACGCGGTCCAGGCCGTAAGCGGTCTTGACCGTCCCGAAAACACCCTCCACGGCATTGCGGTCGCAGTTGTCCTGATACTCCAGTTTCTTCGCTTGACGGGACAGGCCGGGAGCTTTTGGCGGCTTTCCCAGGGCTGGACCGGACAGACGAATGCCATGCTCTTTGCAAAAAGCCAGTGTCTGGCGGCTGCGGTAGATCTTGTCCGCCAGAATACGTTCCGGGTAACAGCCATAGCGCTCCCGATACCGGGCCACCGCCCGCCAGAGGTCTTCCGATTCGTTGAAGGGCTCGAAGTCCAGCCGTTCGATCCTGGCATAGCCATCCACCAGACTGATATGCAGTTTTGAGACAAACTCGGTATTGGCGTGGGCTTTACCCCGAACGATGGGCCGGACCCAGGGCTGGGCCAGACTGACGATGCGCCGGGGAATGCTGTGGGTCCCGGATTCAAACATGAGGCGCTGCTGCTCGTAGA
>JAAWBZ010000022.1 GCA_022792945.1 Oscillospiraceae bacterium
CACGCTTGATCCGGGCGGCAGCGCCACCCGCGCGGAGGTTGCAGCCATCCTCCAGCGCATGGTGTCGCTGATGGTAAAATAAGCAAACTCCCTTCCTCCATACAGCGGAGCCGCCGTCCCCTTCGGGACGGCGGCTTTGCGAATACTGCTGGGAGACAGACGGACAGACAAGGGGGGGAGGCACTCCATCAAAGAGTGCCTCCCCCACAAATTCGTGTTATGCCGCTTACAGCAGCGGGTCCATCCCCAGAACCGGGTGATTATGCTCGGTGAGGAAGTTCAGCAGCTCCTCGGCATCCTCGGTAACAGTCTCGTCGCCGATCATATCCGCGAAGTTGTCGATGCCATACAGCTCCTTGGCCGACTCATTGAGGCGGTCGCGGACCTGCTCCTTCAGCGCCTTGGGCAGCCACACGATGCGGCCCAGGCCGCCCTCGGCCTTCATGAACTTCTTTGAGTAAATGAAATGCTTGCCATGGCCCATGAAGCCCGGCGTCTGCACGCCGCCGCCGGTCATGGAGGCCATCTCGGAGAAGGTCATGCCCAGAGGCGTCATGCCTGCGTGCTCACGGTTGGTGATGACCACGCCGTTGGAGAACGGCTCAATGCCGCAGATGCACTCGAAGCAGCCGCAGGAGGTCATGGGATCCTCCAGGATGGAGTACAGCGTGACCTGCTCCAGCGCGCCATGGGAGTATTGCTGCACAGCCTCGTTGACGTCCTCATAGCGGCCGATGCGCTCATCCAGGCAGCGGGTCTTGGTGACCACCTGGCAGGGACCGTTGGGATCCAGCTCGTTGGTGGCCTTGGCGTCCAGCCAGGATACGGCGCCGCACAGGCCCAGGCGCTCCGGCGTCACGATGCACACGTGGCTGGGGGAGAAGGCCTGGCAGAGAATACAGGTGTAGAACACCTCCACCGACTCGTCGGTCAGGGTCTTGAGGCGTTCATCGCGGGCGTCAAAGACCTCATTGGCCTGGGCGCGCAGATCCTTGTTCTTTTCGGCGACGGTGCAGATCTTCACCTGGCACTTGTCCACCACGGTGTCGAACTCAGACTTGATCTTGGCGTAGAGCACCTCGCCCAGGTGCCGGGCGCGGAAGCCGGCTTCAAAGGCGGCCTTGCTGACACGGACGCGGATCATATCGCGCTGGCCGGTGTGCATGATGCCCTCAATGCAGTTGAAGAAGTTGTGGATTTTGCGCTCCATGACCGGCTCGAAGTCGGACTGCATAGATTTGCCGGCGACCTCGGCGGTGATGGTGAAGCTGATCTTGGAGCCCACCGGAACCTCATCGAAATCGGGGCCGTCCAGGAGAATGGCGTGGTCCTCGATCTCGTGGGCCTCCTTGGAGCGAACCAGCTCAAAGCAATCCACCCGGGAGCCATCGGCCTCGATCTGCATATCGGCCTTACGGATGATCTCGCCCTCGAAAGCGGAGGAGAAAGCCACGGGGATGTCGATATTGGTGACCTTGATCTTGATGTCCCGGGCCTCAAGAGAGGTCTCAATCCAGTCCTTGGTGTCGGTATGGATGATGAGGGACTTGGGCACGGCCCACATGTCGTTGGTATCGTTGGTGATGACCGGGAAGCCCATCTTGATCGCGCCGGCGCCGCAGGCCACAGTGATGTCGTTGACCGGAGCGTAGGCGTTGACAAAGGCGAAGATGCGGTCCATGGAGTAGTCCATGAAAGCGTCATAGTCGCCCGGCTCGATGGCGCCGAAGATAAAGGAGGCGCGCACCACCAGAGAGATGACGTGGCCCACAGCCCAGATATCCTCGCCCACGGGCACCACGCGGACCGGGAAGCCCATGGAGACGCCCATGCGCACGGCCTGCTCAATGATGCCGCCGATGAGGAAGACGAAGATGCCGCGGCTCTGATAGCCCTTGATGGTTTCCACAGCCTCCTCGTCAGAGGGAGCCGGCCCGATCATGACCACGAAGCCGGGGATATCCCGGGTGACCAGCGGCACGCCCAGCTCACGGACCTCGGCGTCGGTGAAGTGGCCGTGATAGGCGGTACCTTCATAGGGGGTGGGAGTTCTGGCGTACTTGCACGCCTCGATCAGCTCCGCGGCGATGGCAGTGCCCACGCCGGAGGAGAAGATGGAGTGGGTGCGGGGTTCGCGGAGCATCATGGCCTTCACGTCGGCCAGAGCGGCCTGGAGCTCGCCCACGGTGGTGACCTTCTTGCCCAGGTACGCGTATACGCAGGCCAGGAAATAGGCCGTCTCGGGCATGGTCATGGGGGCGTCCGCGCCCAGCTCCGCGACAAGCGCGTTTACATCGGCCTCGGCCTTGGCAAACATCTCGTCGGAACCACGAAAGACTCTTTCAAATAATCCCATTTATGTATTCATTCCTTTACAAATTAGATTCAGATCCGGCGCGGAGCGCGTCCGCGCCGCCGGGCCGGCCGCTCAGGCGGACTCGGCCTCCAATTTTGCCTTGATCGCCCGAATTTCCTCCACGGCCTTCGGGCTGACGTCGTAGGGAGAGAGGCCGCGCCGGTCGGCGTCAATGACCTCCTCGTTGTAGCTGAGGAAGCCCAGCAGCGCCTCGGCGGGGATGCGGGCGCGGAGAAAACCGCGGTCATCCTCGCTGCGGACCTTGTTGCCCACCACCCGGACGCGGGTCACACCGATGTCCCGGGCCAGCTGGCAGATGCGCTCGTAGGTCTGAATGGACCGTGCGCCCGGCTCGATGACGGCGATGAACTGGTCCATCATGCTGGCGGTGCCGCGGCCCAGGTGCTCCAGGCCGGCCTCCATGTCCATGATGACCACGTCGTCCTTCCGCAGCACCAGGCTCGAGAGCAGCGCGCGCAGCATCACATGCTCGGGGCACACGCACCCGGCGCCGCCGGTATCTACGGTACCCATGACCAGCAGCCGGACGCCGTTGATCTCCTTTGCCAGCTTGTCTGGCAGGTCCGAGACCTGGGGATTGAGCTTATAGAAGGTGTTGGAGGCGTTGGCGGCGGTGCGCTCCCTGGCCAGCTCCTTCATCTTGGAGACGGGGACGATGGCGTTGACCTCCGCCTCCGTCAGCCCCAGGGCCAATCCCAGATTGGCGTCGGGGTCCACGTCGGCGGCCAGAACCGTGCGGCCCTCGTCGGCGAAGAGCCGGGCCAGGGTGGAGGCCAGGGTGGTCTTGCCGACGCCGCCCTTGCCGGTGACTGCGATCTTCATGTACGAAACCTCTCTTGCTTCCCGTCCATACAGGGATTTTTAGATGTTCAGAGCCTTGCGCTTTTCCTCAATGGCCTCGACCATGAGGTCGCCCATCTTCTCGATGTCCAGCTCCACGGTGAAGTTGGCGCCGACCCAGTCGCGGATGGAGCCCTGGAGCAGGCCCTCCACCTCGGTGGAGCCCTTGGTGTAGGGGTTGACGCCCAGGAAGGTGTCGATGCCGGTGGCGACGACGTAGTTGCCGATGGAGACAGCCTTCTCACTCATCCACTCGGGAGCGCAGCCCACCACCGGGACCTGGGCGATGTCGATGCCCCAGTCCTTGGCAATGTCGGCGGCCAGGACCATCATGCGGGAGATATCCACGCAGGAACCCATGTGCAGCACCGGCGGGATGTCCACCAGCTTGCACACGCGCTTGAGGCCTTCGCCGCAGTACTGCGCCGCGCGCTTATCCATCAGGCCCGCCTTGGCCGCGGCCTGGGCCGAGCAGCCGGAGACGATGAGGATGATGTCGTTTTTCAGGAGCTTTTTCATCAGCTCGATATGGGCGGTGTCGGGGCGGATCTTGGGGTTGTTGCAGCCCACCATGGCCACCGCGCCGCGGAGCACGCCGGCCTTGACGCAGTCGATGAGGGGCTTGGTGGTGCCCAGCGCATCCACATGGCTGTTGGTGACGCCGTCGAGGCACTTCTTGATGGCCTCCACCGAGTAGCCCACGGTGGCCTTCTGCTTGAGCTGCGGGATGTTAACCAGCTCGGCCTTGCGGTTCTTGAAGTTCTCCACCGCCATTTTTACGATGGCCTTGGCGTTCTCGCCGGCGCTGTCCTCGTGGAACTCAATAAAGTCGGAGTCGGGCATCCGGGCGATGGGGGAGGTGGTGATGAACTTGGTGTGGAAGCACTTGCTCAGGGGGCCGAGGGCCGGGAAGATGCACTGCACGTCCACCACGATGGCCTCGCACGCGCCGGTGAGGACCACGTTCTCCTGCTGAAGGAAGTTGCCGGCCATGGGGATGCCGTGGCGCATGGCGACCTCGTTGGAGGTGCAGCAGACGCCGGCGACGTTGATGCCCTTGGCGCCCTCGGCCTTGGCCAGGGCGATCATCTCCGGGTCCTGGGCGTAGAATACGATCATTTCCGAGAGGCTGGGATCATGGCCGTGGACGATGATGTTGACCATGTCCTTCTCCATGACGCCGATATTGGCCTCGGTGTCCACGGGCTTGGGGGTGCCGAAGAGCACGTCGGAGAACTCTGTGCCCATCATGGAGCCGCCCCAGCCGTCGGACAGGCCCGCCCGCAGGGACTGGCGGATGAGCGCCTCGGGGAGGGAGGAGCAGCCCATGTGGGTCATGTGCATGGACTGGCTGACCTCGCGGTCGATGGCGCGGGGCTCAATGCCGGCCTCGTGCCAGATTTTCTGGCGGGACTCGGGGGCGCGCTTGAGGAAGCGCTGGGTGCCGAAGGGCTTGCCGTATTCCATCAGGCCCGTCTCGGCCACCTCGTGGGCCAGGTCATAAATGTCCTTGCCCTCGGTCTCGATGCCCCACTCCTTGGCGATGCGCTTGAGCTTTTCGGGGTCCTTGACCTGATAGTTGCCGCCCTCCCGGGTGGCATAGAGGGTGTGGCAGATGCTGCGGCCATGGTCCGAGTGGGTGGCGGCGCCGCCGGCGGTGAAGCGCAGGTAGTTGCGCCCGACAATGCCGTGGACATCGCAGCCGCAGATGCCGCGGGGGGCCTTGGGGGTGATGCGGCAGGGACCCATGGAGCAGATGCGGCAGCAGGTGCCGGCTTCACCGAAGCCGCAGTGGGGCGTCTGGTTCTTGACGCGCTGCTGCCAGGAATCGGCGCCGACCTTCTTGCCGGTTTCCAGCAAGGCGGCGGTGGCCGCTTCCATTTCTTCAACCGATGTTAAGTGTTCCCATTCCTTCAATGTAATATCCTCCTACATTCTGATCTCGATCGGATTGGCAGGGAAATCGTATGTGCGCCGCCCGCCGGGGAAGGGCGGCTCCTTCTGAGGTCATATCTATGGCGCACCCTGTAAACGCATACCCGCGGGACGCGCTCTCGGGGAAAAACCGCAGAAACCACCTCATACTTCTGTACTGTATTCTAACAATTCCGACACCGATTGTCAATGGATAGGCGGGTTTTCCGCCCAGTAAAAACAGCGATTTTCTCTGCCGCTTTTTGTATGAAACACCCAAAAAACGCCCGGTTTTTCATAGAACTTCCGGAATTGTCAAATCCCCCGGGGCGGGATATTGAAAAAGTGGGTTTTTTTGCGGCAAACGGTAAATATTTCGTGATTTTGGATAATTTTTCCAAAGAAAGGCGGCCGCCAGGACAGCGGCCGCAAAAAGCTACGATTTCGATTCCATATGGACGTTCAGATGGGGATAGGTCATGGTGATGCCGGCCTCGTCGAAGCAGATCTTGACATTTTCGGTGACGCCGTAGTAGACGTCCCAGTAGTCGGCGGCGGCGGTCCAGACCCGGAGGACGTACTCAATGGCGTGGTCCCCGTACCGGCTCACAGCGACGAAGGGCGGCGGGTCGGCGTGGACCTGGGGCAGGACGGCGGCCTTCAGGAGGGCGGCCTTGACGGCCTCCACCGCGTCGTCGTAGGAGGCGGTGAAGGTCAGGTCCACCCGGCGGCGGCCGGCCATGGTATAATTGACGATGCGCGAGGCGGAGAGGTCGGAATTCGGGACGAAAATTTTCTTCTGGTCGGCGGTGACCAGGGTGGTGTAGGACATCCCGATGGCGTCGATGGTCCCGGCGGTGCCACCGAGCTCCACCCAGTCGCCCACATGGAAGGGGTGGGTGGTGAGGATCATGATGCCGCCGGCCACGTTGGACAGCGCCCCCTGCACCGCCAGGGAGACCGCCAGGGACGTGACGCTGAGAATGGCGATGAGGGAGGAGGTGTCCACGTTCAGCGCGCCCAGGATCATCAGGACGACGATGGAGTAAAGAAGGATCTTGAAGGCGGCGCGGAGGAAGCCGTGGATGGTCTTGTCGATCTTGGAGCGGGCCAGGAGCTTTTCAAAGAGCTTGATGAGGGCCTTGGCGGCCAGCAGGCCGACCGCCAGCACCAGCAGAGCGGGCGCCAGGCGCTCGAGGGTCAGGGAGGCGAAAAAGGCTTTGATGGATTCCATGTCCATGGCGGCGGGTCCTTTCCATTTTGGTATTATTGTAACGGCCCCGGCGGCGGAAGTCAACAGCGAAAAAACCGGGGGCGGGCCGCGGGGAGTGGAAAAACCCCGCTTGACAACGGAGAAAACCGTGGTATAATCTATAAGAAACTGAAATTCTGAAACGCGAGGATGGGGAAAAAGCAGGCCTCCGCGTTCCTCTCAGAGAGCCGGCGGCTGGTGCGAGCCGGTGAGGACGGCGCCTGTATACTGGTCCCGGAGCGGCGGGCCTGAACGGGGGAGACCTCCAGTAGGGCAGACGGTGCCCGCCCGTTACAGCGGGGCGTGATGCAGGTCACGGCTGAGCGGCCGCGGAAGCGGCAAGAAGAGTGGTACCGCAAGGTCTTTGTAAGGACAAAGGCCCTGTCTCTTTGGCAGAGACGGGGCCTTTTTTCTTTTTGACAGAAAAGGAGGTTGAAAAAATATGATGGATGCGTCCAAATACGCCGTGGGCTATTATCCCGCCCCCGGCCGGCATCTCCGGTGGGCGGAGAAGGACCATATCGAGAAGGCTCCGGCCTGGTGCAGCGTGGACCTGCGCGACGGCAACCAGAGCCTGGTGATCCCCATGAGCCTGGAGGAAAAGCTGGAGTTCTACCAGCTGCTGCTGAAGGTGGGCTTTCAGGAGATCGAAGTGGGCTTCCCGGCGGCGTCGGAGACAGAATACACCTTCCTGCGCACGCTCATCGAGCGGGACATGATCCCCCCGGACGTGACGGTGCAGGTGCTGGCCCAGTGCCGTGAGCACATCATCCGCAGGACCTTCGAGGCCTGCAAGGGCGCGCCCAGCGCCATTATCCACATCTATAACTCTGTCAGCGTGGCCCAGCGGGAGCAGGTGTTCCAGAAGTCCAGGGCGGAGATTTTGCAGATCGCCGTGGACGGCGCAAGGCTCATCAAAAAGCTGGCGGCGGAATACGAGGGCAATTTCCGCTTTGAGTACTCCCCCGAGAGCTTCACCGGCGCCGAGCCGGAGTACGCCCTGGAGGTCTGCAACGCGGTGCTGGACGTGCTGGAGCCGGACTCGGACAACAACGTCATCATCAACCTGCCCGTCACCGTGGAGATGAGCCTGCCCCACGTCTACGCCAGCCAGATCGAGTACATGAGCGAGAATCTCAAGTACCGCGAGCACGTCACCCTCTCGATCCACCCCCACAACGACCGGGGCACCGGCGTGGCCGACACGGAGCTGGCGCTGCTGGCCGGGGCCGACCGGGTGGAGGGGACCTTGTTTGGCAACGGTGAGCGGACGGGCAATGTGGACATCGTGACCCTGGCCATGAACCTCTACTCCCACGGCGTGGACCCGGGGCTGGACTTCTCAGACCTGCCTGCGGCGGTGCAGACCTATGAGCGCTGCACCCGGATGCGCGTCTATGAGCGCAGCCCCTACGCCGGGGCGCTGGTGTTCGCGGCCTTCTCCGGCAGCCACCAGGACGCCATCGCCAAGGGCATGCGGTGGCGGGAGGAAAAG
Organism: Oscillospiraceae bacterium; assembly: GCA_022792945.1. Lineage (GTDB taxonomy): Bacteria > Bacillota > Clostridia > Oscillospirales > Oscillospiraceae > Avoscillospira_A. The sequence goes on from JAAWBZ010000022.1 coordinate 7,879, forward strand.
GGCCTGCACCGCTGGACGGTCCCCTACATCCCCATCGACCCCCAGGATATCCACCGCACCTACGACGCCGACGTCATCCGCGTCAACTCCCAGTCGGGCAAGGGCGGCATCGGCTATCTCCTGGAGCAGAGCTGCGGCTACGTCCTGCCCGCGGGGATGCGCGAGGACCTGAGCTATCGGTGCAAGGCTGTCTCGGACCATGAGCACCGGGAGCTGAAGGTGTCCGACGTGCTGGAGATCTTCCGGTCCGCCTATTTCAATCACGACGACCCCATCTCCCTCTCGGATATGCACTTTTCCCAGAAAAAGGGCGGCGCGAGGGCGGAGATTGTCTTTGCCCGCGGCGGCGTGGAGACCGTGATGCACGCGGAGGGCAACGGCTCCCTGGACGCTGTCAGCAACGCGCTCAAGGCCTACACCGGCACGCAGTACAAGCTGCGCGTCTATACCGAGCACAGCATGCAGAGCCATGGCTCCGGCTCCACCGCCGCGGCCTACATCGGCCTGGAGGACGGGCAGGGACGGATGTTCTGGGGCGCCGGGGCCGACACCGATATCATCCGCGCCAGCGCCCACGCGCTGCTGAGCGCCTACGACAATATGGTCAGAAAGTGAGGAGATTTCCATGGGAATGACCATGACGCAAAAGATTCTGGCTGCCCACGCGGGGCTGGACCAGGTGGTCCCCGGCCAGCTGATCCGGGCGAAGCTGGACCTGGTGCTGGGCAACGACATCACCACCCCGGTGGCGGTCAACGAGTTCCAAAAGGCCGGCTTTGAGAAGGTCTTTGACAAGGACAAAATTGCCATCGTCCTGGACCACTTCGTGCCCAACAAGGATATCAAGGCCGCCCAGCAGTCCAAGCAGTGCCGCGAGTTCGCCTGCGCCCACTGCGTCAGCCACTTCTACGACGTGGGCAAAATGGGCATCGAGCACGCCCTGCTGCCGGAGCAGGGCGTGGTCACCGCCGGCGACTGCATCATCGGCGCTGACAGCCACACCTGTACCTACGGCGCGGTGGGTGCCTTCTCCACCGGCGTCGGCAGCACCGACATGGCCGCCGGCATGGCCACCGGCGAGGCGTGGTTCAAGGTGCCCTCCGCCCTCCGCTTCCGCCTGACCGGGTATCTGCCCCGCCATTGCAGCGGCAAGGACGTGATCCTGACCATCATCGGCATGATCGGTGTGGACGGCGCGCTCTACAGGAGCATGGAGTTCACCGGGGAGGGCGTGGGGAGCCTGACCATGGACGAGCGCCTGTGCATCTGCAACATGGCCATCGAGGCCGGGGCGAAGAACGGCATCTTCCCCGTGGACGGCGTGACCCGGCAGTACCTGGCCGGGCGGGCCGAGCGCCCCGGAACCATTTACGAGGCCGACCCCGACGCGGAATACGAAAAGACCTACGAGATCGACCTCTCAAGGATCGTCCCCACCGTGGCCTGTCCCCACCTGCCGGAGAACACCCGCCCCGCCTCCGAGCTGCGGGACATCAGAATCGATCAGGTGGTCATCGGCAGCTGCACCAACGGGCGGATGCAGGACATGGAGACCGCGTACCACATCCTCCGGGACCGCCAGGTGGCCCCCGGCGTCCGCTGCATCATCATCCCGGCCACCATGGCCATCTACCGCGAGTGCGTGGAGCGGGGCTATGTCACCGCGTTCATCGACGCCGGGGCCGTGGTCTCCACCCCCACCTGCGGGCCGTGCCTGGGGGGCTATATGGGCATCCTGGCGGCGGGGGAGCGGTGCATCGCCACCACCAACCGCAACTTTGTCGGCCGCATGGGCCACGTGGACAGCGAGGTCTATCTGGCCTCGCCCGCCGTGGCTGCCGCCAGCGCCGTCACCGGCCATATTTCGACGCCTGAGGAGGTCTGAGCATGGAAACCAGAGGAAACGCCTTCAAATATCCCGACAACGTGGACACCGACGTCATCATTCCCGCCCGCTATCTCAACACCCCTGACGCAAAGGAGCTGGCCCGCCACTGCATGGAGGACATCGACGCCTCCTTTGTGGAGAAGGTCCAGGCGGGGGACGTGATGGTGGCTGGGTGGAACTTCGGCTGCGGCTCATCCCGGGAGCACGCGCCGCTGGTCATCAAGACCTGCGGCACCGGCTGTGTCATTGCCAAGAGCTTTGCCCGGATTTTCTACCGCAACGCCATCAACATCGGCCTGCCCATCCTGGAGTGCGAGCGGGCTGCGGAGGAAATTCGGGCGGGCGACCGGGTGTCGGTGGACTTTGACGCCGGCACCATCACCGACGAGACCACCGGAAAGGCATATCAGGCCCAGCCCTTCCCGTCCTTCATTCAGAACATCATCCAAAAGGGCGGCCTGCTGGCCTCGCTGAAAGGGGAATGACCATGGAAAAGACCATCGCGGTGATTCGGGGCGACGGCATCGGCCCCGAGATCATCGAGCAGGCGCTGCGCGCGCTGGATGCCGCAGCGGCGCGGTATGGCCACCGCTTCCACTACGTGGACGCGGACATGGGCGGCTGCGCCATTGACAGGTGGGGCGACCCGCTGCCCCAGGCGGAGCTGGACAAGTGCCTTGGGAGCGACAGCGTCCTCCTGGGCGCGGTGGGCGGCCCCAAGTGGAACGGCCTCCCCGGCGACAAGCGGCCGGAAAAGGGCCTTCTCCGCCTGCGGGCGGGCCTGGGGGTGTACAGCAACAACCGCCCCGCCAGAATCTGGCCCCAGCTGGCCGCGGCGTCGCCGCTGAAGCAGGAGATCGTGGACCGGGGCATTGACTTTCTCATCGTCCGGGAGCTGATCGGCGGCGTCTACTTCGGCACCCACACCACCGCCGTGGAGAACGGCCAGCGCCGGGCCGCCGACATCATGAGCTACACCGAGCAGGAGATCCGCCGCATCGGCCGCATCGGCTTCGAGACCGCCCGGAAGCGCCGGGGGAAGCTGTGCTCGGTGGAGAAGAGCAATGTGCTGGACTGCTCGCGCCTGTGGAAGGCGGTGCTCCATGAGCTGGCGGCGGAGTATCCGGATGTGGAGCTGAGCGATATGCTGGTGGACAACTGCGCCATGCAGCTGGTCCGCGACCCCAGCCAGTTCGACGTGATCGTCACGGAGAACCTGTTTGGTGACATTCTCTCCGATGAGGCGTCCATGCTCACCGGCTCCATCGGCATGATCCCCTCGTCCAGCCTGGGGGATACCAGCCGGGGCCTCTACGAGCCCATCCACGGCTCGGCCCCGGACCTGGCCGGCACCGACCAGGCCAACCCCATCGGGACGATTCTTTCGGCGGCGATGCTTCTGCGCTACAGCTTCGGCCTGACCGCGGAGGCGGACGCGATGGAGCGGGCCGTCTCCCAGGTCCTGGACCAGGGCCTGCGCACCGGCGACATTTACGATGAGGCCGCCCCAGGCTGCCGCAAAGTCGGCTGCCGGGAGATGGGTGCAGCCATTGTGCGGCAGATGCAAGCGGGATAGAGAAAAACGGCTGTCCTTGAAAGGCCGAGCGTTTGAGAAGCGCCAAAAAACTCTCTAGCCTTTGGGTTCTGGGTAATCGTCCACGGCTGCCGCTGGCGGCCGTGGACTTTTGCGTTGGCTTTATTCCGGTTTTCGGAATTTTCGAATCAGTACAGAAAGCTGCTCGCGCCAGCACACTTCGGGCGCACGGCGCATAGAATGGCGTGCGCCGCAGCGCATGTGACTGTATCCTGCTTGATTCCAACGTCGTCCTTTCTTCCGAACAGGCCGCATTTGCCAGGCTGCAGCGCGGCGGGTGCGCGCCGAACGCGGCGCCGCCGGTCCCGGCGGACCGCGCATCAAGTCTGCCGCCCGCAGTTGCGCGGGCGGCGGAAAAGAAGGGAAATTTCATGCAGCAGATCCAATGGCAGGATCGGTTCAACCTCGGTGTGGAGATCATCGATCAGGCGCACCACAGGCTTTTTTTCATTGTGCAGAAAATCATGGAGCTGTATGTGGAACGGCATGAGAATAAATTCGCGTGCGTGGAGGGGATCAAGTATTTCAAGGCCTACGCGCTCAAGCACTTCGCGGAGGAGGAGGCATATATGCGCCGGATCGGCTATCCCGGCTACCTGGTCCACAAGAAGATCCACGACCGGATGAAGTGGGAGACGCTGCCGGAGCTGGAACGGCTGCTCTATGCGTCGGATTTTTCCACGGAGGCGGTGCAGCGTTTCATCGGTGTCTGCACCGGCTGGCTGAGCGGCCACATCATCATCGAGGATCACGCGATCCTCGGCGGCGGCATCCGTCCGTGGGAGCCCGTGGAGCTGGACAGTGAGCGGTCCACGATTCACAGTCTGCTGGTCCTGCCGCTCCAGGAGATTTTCAATTGCCGGATTCAATATGTCGGCAGATTCTCCGTCAAAGACGCGATTTACCACGAGCAGTTTTACGAGTTGTGCTACAGAACCCGGGCAGGGGAGCGGCTGCGGGTTGTCCTGGTGATGGGCAAGCAGATGTTGCTTCGGGCGGCGGGGCTGCTGTTCGGCATGGATTTTTACGAGGTCAATGATATCGTCTGCTTCGCCGTCCAGGAGATTGCCCAAAACCTGATGCAGCGGGCGGCCTCCGCGCTGGGCAGACAGCCGGACGAATACCAGCTGAAGGAAGGGCGCTTTTTAGCGCAGGCGGCGTTTAGCGCGCTGTTTCAGGAGCGATCCCCAGAGTACAGTCTGCTGTTCCACGTGGGGCAGGAGAGCTTCGCCCTCTGCATCGACCAAGCCCTACCCCCAGCCGCCTGATCCGCCCGGCCGCACCTCTATCCGCCCGCAGCCGCCAGATGAGGCGGTGGCGTAAGAAAACATTCTAAGCGAGGGCCGACGCAGCGCTAAGCTGCGCCGGCTTTCGCATTCGTAGGGTTCAGCTCTCCTGTCTGCTCCACGAACTCACGTGGAATATCCTTGGTTTACAAAAACAGTTTATCCGCGGTTTGACCCGGGGAGCGATCAAAGGGTAAGGATCGTTACGGAAGAGGTGTGTATCTCTTTGCACCCGGTAGGGCAAAGGCGTATAAACTACTAAAATAAACAGGTTTAGTCAACGGGAATTTGGCAATTTTACTGGAAATACTGCTGATTTTTCTTTACAAAAATTTGTGGACCCTTACAAAAATACCCGGGGGCTGGAACTAAACCTCTAAACTTTGTTGACAGGGCAGGGGAAAGAGACTATGCTTACTTTATCAGTTTAGTTATGCGCCGGGGGCCGCGTATGGCGGTCCGGGCATGAGAAAGGAGCCGAAATATGAAATTTTCCCTTTGTATCGAGCCGGTTTTTGAGGACGTGCCCTTCTGTGAGCGGATCCAGCTGGCCAAGGACTGCGGCGCGGACGCCGTAGAGTTCTGGGATCCGTGGGTGAACGGCGTGGACCCCAAGGCCATCGGCGAGGCCGCGGCCAAGGCCGGGATGCCGGTGGCGGCGTGCTGCCTGAACCAGGCGTGGACTTACCGGATGAATTTCCCCTGGAGCGTGGTGAAGGCCAACGTGGAGAAGTCCATTGAGATCGGCAGGGCCATCGGCTGCACCACCTTCATCGGCCTCTCCGGCGAGCTGGAGTGCAAGGCCGACAGCCAGAAGGTGCTGCTGCTGGAGAACCTCAAGCGCACCGCGGAAATCGCAGAAAGGGCCGGTGTGACCATTGTGCTGGAGGCGCTCAACTCCCTCTACGACCACAAGGGCTACTATCTCGACTCCTCTTATGTGGGCTTCGAGCTGGTCAAGGCGGTGGACAGCCCGGCCATCAAGCTGCTCTATGACTGCTACCATATGCAGCTGATGGAGGGTAATTTGACCAACTCCATCCGCACCAATGTGGATGATATCGGACATTTCCATTCTGCCGGCGTGCCGGGCCGCCATGAGCTGCACAAGGGCGAGACCAACTATCCCTTCGTGATTCAGGCGGCAGAGGAGGCCGGTTATGACCGCTACTTTGGCTTTGAATACTGGCCCACCTACGACAACCGCCAGTCCCTCCGTGATATTTTGCAGTATGTCCGGGGATAATGGCCCGGGAAATACACACATCTACATATTTGGGAGGAAGCAAAATGAAAAAAGCAATCGCGTGGACTCTGGCAATGGCGCTCTGCCTGTCCCTTCTGGCCGGCTGCGGCGCAAAAGGTGAAGCGCCGGCGGCTGACGGCGACGGAAAAAAGACCGTGGGCATCTGTATGCCCACCAAGGAGCAGACCATCTGGTCCATTCAGGGCGACCGCCTCGCCGCCGCCTTCGAGACCGCGGGCTACGGCACCCTCATCGAGTACGCTGAGGACGACTCGGCCAAGCAGGTGATGCAGATTGAGAATATGATTACCAAGGGCGTCAACGTTCTGGTCATAGCGGCGGTGGACTGCGCAGCGCTTACCGACGCCTGCGAGAAGGCCAAGGAGGCCGGCATTCTCATCATCGCCGACGACCGTTTAATCACCAACACGGAGGCTGTGGACTATTATGTGACCTTCGATCTGGTGCGCATGGGTGAGATCCAGGGCCAGTACATTGCCGACAGCCTGAAATTGGAGACGGAGGCCGGCCCGTTTACCCTGGAAATATTCTCTGGCTCCCAGGACGACACCAACGCCATTTCCTTCTACAACGGAGCCATGAACATTCTCCAGCCCTATCTGGACAGCGGCAAGCTGGAGGTCAAATCGGGCCAGACCGGCTATGCTGAGACGGCGATCCAGTCCTGGGATTCCTCCAAGGCGCAGGCCCGGATGGACAACCTGCTCTCGGGCTACTATGCCGATTCCCGTCTGGACGCGGTGCTGGTGGCGGCGGACTGCCTGACCGTGGGTGTGGTCTCCTCGCTGGAGTCTATGGGCTACGGCGCGGCAGACCAGCCATTCCCGGTGATCACCGGACAGGACGCGGAGCTGGCGGCGGTGAAGAATATCCTGGCCGGCAAGCAGTCCATGACCGTGTTCCTGGATGCCAACCTGATGACGAGCATCCTGGTCCCGCTGGTGGACGACCTGCTGGCCGGCAGGGAAGTGGTCCCGGATACCACCTATGACAACGGCAAGTTTGAGGTTCCCACCAAGACCTACGACCCCTATCTCATTGATAAGGACAATGTGGACTATCTGGTGGAGGTCGGCTTCTATACCGACGCCGAGGTCAGCGGCTGACGGCGCATTCCGAATCAACAACACCTGCGGCGGCCCCACAGGGGGCCGCCCGATCAAAAAGGAGTCGGTGGAATGCAGGACTATATCCTGGAAATGCGGGGGATTACCAAGGAATTTCCCGGCGTCAAGGCGCTGGACCAGGTGAGCTTTCAGGTAAAGCGGGGCGAGATCAAGGCCCTGGTGGGAGAGAACGGCGCGGGGAAGTCCACGCTGATGAACGTGCTCTCCGGTGTGTATCCCCATGGCAGCTATACAGGCGACATCGTCGTGGACGGCGAGGTCTGCCGTTTTAAAAATATTCAGCAGTCGGAGCAGGCGGGCATCGCCATCATTCATCAGGAGCTGGCGCTGATTCCGATGCTTTCCATTGCCGAGAACGTGTTCATGGGCAATGTTCAGGGCAGGCACGGCGTTGTCAACTGGACCCTGACCCGGGCCCGCGCGATTCCGCTGCTGGAGCGGGTGGGGCTGAGCGACGACCCGGATACGCCGGTCAATCAGATCGGTGTGGGCAAGCAGCAGCTGGTGGAAATTGCCAAAGCGCTTTCCAAAAACTGTAAGGTGCTGATTTTGGACGAGCCGACGGCGGCGCTCAACGAGCGGGACAGCCGGAATCTGCTGGACCTTCTGAAAACGCTCCAGGAGGACGGCATCACCTGTATCATGATTTCGCATAAGCTCAACGAGATTTGCTATGTGGCCGATTCCATTACTGTGCTGCGGGACGGCAGGACGGTGGCGGATTTCCCGGAGGCGTCCCGGGTCGGCGAGGACGAGATCATCCGGCACATGGTGGGCCGCGAGCTGAGCAACCGCTATCCCGAGAGGACCCACAAGGCCTCCGGCGAGGTGTTCTTCGAGGTGAAGGACTGGTGCGTCCACCATCCGGAGTTCCCCGAGCGGCTGGTGATCGACCACGCGGCCATCGCCCTGCGCAGGGGCGAGGTGGTGGGGCTCGCGGGCCTGATGGGCGCGGGCCGGACGGAGTTCGCCATGAGCGTGTTCGGCAGAAGCTACGGCTGCCGCATCAGCGGCGAAATTTACAAGGGCGGCGAGAAAATCGACGCCTCCACGGTGCCCAAGGCCATTGCCAGCGGCATCGCCTATCTCTCCGAGGACAGAAAGACCAACGGCCTGGTGCTCATGGAGAGCATCAGCAAGAACATCTCCATGTCCAATCTCCGCCGGGTGTCCAAACACGGCGTGATCAACCTCAACCGGGAAATCAAAGAGACCGGCGAGAACGCCCGGCAGTTCGGCGTCAAATGCTCCAGCATTTTCCAGGCGGCGGGGAATCTCTCCGGCGGCAACCAGCAGAAGGTGGTCCTGGCGAAGTGGATGTTCAACTGGCCGGACGTGCTGATCCTGGACGAGCCGACCCGCGGCATCGACGTGGGTGCAAAATACGATATTTACGGCATCATCAACCAGCTGGCGGCCGATGGCAAGTGCGTGCTGGTCATCTCTTCCGAGCTCCCGGAGCTGCTGGGCATCTGCGACCGCATCTATGTGATGAACGAGGGTGTCATCAAAGGGGTGCGCAGCAGCGGCGAGACCAGCCAGGAAGAACTGATGCGCCTGCTGATATAGGATGGGAGATACGAGCATGAAAAAAGAACAGGTATTCAAGACCCTGCGGGCCTACAGCATGGTGATCATCCTGGTGGTGATCGCGGTCCTCTTCCATGTGCTGACCAGCGGTCTGATCTTCACCTCCATGAACCTGACCAACATCATTCTGCAAAATTCCTATGTGGTCATCCTGATCCTGGGCATGCTGCCCATTATTCTCACCGGCAATATCGACCTGTCGGTGGGCTCGGTGCTGGCGTTCGTGGGCGCCATCGCGGCCATTATGCAGGTGAACTTCGGCTGCGGCGTCCTGGCGACGCTGGTGGTCTCCCTGGCGGCGGGCTGCCTGATCGGCGCGTGGCAGGGCCTCTGGGTGGCGTATTTTGACATTCCGGCGTTTATCGTCACCTTATCCGGCGAGCTGGTGTTCCGCGGCCTGACCCAGGTGATTCTGGACGGCGCCTCCATCGGCCCGTTCTCCGACACGTTCCGGGCGATGGCCTCCAGCTTCATCCCCGATTTCCTGGGCGGCAACGGCTTCCATGTGACTACCATGGTGCTGGCGGTGATCGCCTGCGGTGTGTTTATATTTTTGCAGCTTCGTGCCAGGCGCGATAAAATCGCCCACGGCGTGCCGGTGAAGGGGCCGGGCGGCATGATTGCCCGCTGTGTGCTCATCGGCGCGGTGATCCTCTACCTCTCCTATCAGATGGCGACGTATCAGGGCTATCCCACGGTGCTGCTGATCATGCTGGTGCTGTCGCTGATCTACAACTTTGTGTGCAGCCGGACGGTGTTTGGCCGCGGTCTCTACGCCGTGGGCGGCAACCGGAAGGCGGCGGCGCTCTCCGGCATCAAGGACCGGCAGGACCTCTTTCTGGCGTACACCAATATGGGCCTGATGTCCGCGGTGGCCGCCCTGGTCTACGCGGCGCGGCTCAATGCCGCCACGCCGAAGGCCGGCGTCAACTTTGAGCTGGACGCCATTGCGGCCTGTTTTGTGGGCGGCGCGTCGGTCACCGGCGGCAGCGGCACCATCGCCGGTGCGCTGGTGGGCTGCTTTGTGATCGGCATTCTCAACAACGGCATGTCCATGATGGGCATTTCCGCCGACTGGCAGCAGACGGTCAAGGGCCTGGTGATCCTGGCCGCGGTGGCCTTCGACCTGATCCCCAAGCGGAAGAAAAAGTAAAAATAAGCTGGCAATTGGGAGGGGGCATTATGAGACTATCGAAACTGGAGGTTTTGACACATGAGGAGGTCCGGTTGGTCCACGGGGCGTCCTTGCGGGTCCTGGAGCGCTGCGGCGTCAAGGTTATGAGCGATGCGGTACTGGCGCTGCTGGCCGGGCATGGCGTGCAGGTGGACCGGGAGACGCGCATCTGCAAATTCCCGCCCAAGCTGGTGGAGGACTGCATCGCCAGCGCGCCGATGCAGTTTGACCTGTACGGCCGCAATGGGCAAAAGGCTATGACCGTCGGCGGCGGAACGCCCTGGTGCGCCTCGGGCCACAACGCGGTGTTCTGCATCAACCCTGGGACTCTGGAGCGGCGGTACGCCACGGTGCGGGACGTGGAGGAATTCGGGATTGTCTCGCAGTGGTGTGAAAACATTGAGATCGTCGGCGTACCGCTCAATCCCATGGACGTCCCGGCCCGCAGCACGCTGCTGCACGCCGCGAAGGCCCTGCTGGAGACCACCACAAAGCCGCTGTTCCTCTCCACGGAGAGCTGCGGCATTGTGGAAAGCCTGCTGGAGATGCTTCGCGCCGCCGCCGGGCAGGCGGACATCGGAGAAAGGCCCAACGGCATTCTCCAGCTCTCGCCCTCCAGCCCGCTCTTCTGGGAGGCCAGCGCGGCGGAGGGCGTGGCGGCGTGCGCCCGGGCCGGCGTGCCGCTGGTGATCCTCCCCGAGCCGATGAGCGGCGTCAGCGCGCCCTATTCCGTGGCGGGCCTGCTGACTGAGCACAATGCGGAGCTGCTCAGCGGCCTGGTCATTGCGCAGCTGGCGCGGCCCGGGACACCGGTGATCTACGGCAGCTCCTGGACCACCTACGATATGCGCGCCTCCAGCGCCCGGATCGGCAGTCCCGAGAGCACGCTGCTGCGGATTGCGGGCCAGCAGATGGCCGGATTCTACCAGCTCCCGTCCCACACCACTGCGACCAACACCGACTCCAACGCCCACGACGAGCACCACGCCTGGGAGTCGGTCCTCAGCAATCTGGCGGCGATGGACGCCGGCAACGACATTGTCATGAACTCGGGCATGTTTGCCGGCGGCCTGACCACCAGCCTCGAGCAGCTGATCCTGGATAACGAGGTCAACGGCATCATTCGCCGCCTGATGCGGGGCATCCGGGTGGACGCCGATACCGTAGCGGCGGAGGTTATCGAGCAGGTGGGTCCGGCGGGGAATTTCCTCATGGAGGACCACACGCTGGACGGCCTTTACGGAGATGAGTTCTACGAGCCAACGCTGCGTCTGAACCTGCAATATGATTCCTGGATGGCTGACGGCGCGCCTACGGTGGACCGCGTGGCGGGCCGCAAGGCAGAGGAGATCCTGACGCGCGGCAATCCCGTGGCGCCGGCCCCGGCGCTGGTGCGGCGGCTGGATGAGATCATCCGGGCTTTTGAGGCGCGGACGGACAGGGAATAGCGCTGGAATGTGCAGCCATCTTTGGACAATCGTCTGTCCGGCCAGAAAAAAGGGCTGTAGTTCGCGCGAAATCGTGCCATAATAAAAGAGGGAAAATTCCCCAAAAGAAATTGTTGCTTGGCAGGAAGGGGATTTTGCAATGTTCAAATCTTATGTGGGTACTAGCACAAATCCGGCTCCAAGATCAGCAGGAAGGGAAGCGGCGGCAGTGAAGGCGGCGGACCTCAAGGAGGGCTTCGTCTACGCCGGCTGCGACTGCAACGTGCCGGAGGTCCTCGCGGCCATGGGCGGAGCGCTTCCGGGCGTCCCGCTGTTCGGCAACACCAGCTTTACAGGCATCATCACCCAGGACGGGTATAGTGGAGCGGGATAAGGAGGACCTGGCGCGGACCCTCTCCAACGAGACCGGCAAGTGCATCACCGAGGCCCGGGCCGAGATCGGCAATATTCCCATTGCTTTCAAGGCCTTCTCCGAGCGGGCCAAGCACTTCTGCGGCCAGACCATCCCCTTCAACTTCCCCTGCGACCTCTTCGACCAGAAGGTGGCCCCGGCGCTGCTGACCGGCAACGACGCGTTCTATGATCCCATCGTCATCGGCGACGTGCCCAAGACCGCGGACGTGGCCAAGGACATGGAGATCTTCGGGCCGGTGGTGCCCATCCTCGCCTTTAAGACCGAGGAGGAGGCCCTGGAGATCGCCAACGCCTCCAAGTTCGGCCTCTGCGGCTTCATGTTCTCCGAGAACATGAGGACTGCCGCCCGGGTGGCCAACGCCCTGGAGTGCGGCGGCGCGGTGATCAACGGCGCCAGCTTCTTCCGATGCCCTTCGGCGGCTGCAAGCACTCCGGCATCGGCACCGATGGCGTCCTCTCCGCCTTCAGCGAGATGACCCATACCAAGAGCATCGTGCTCAAGAACATCCTCGGCAAAAAAACGCAGATCAGCCGCCGCGGCGTGTCCGCGGCGGCTTTTGCGCGCCTTGCGCCGAGGTGGTCGGTGTGTTATAATGGAAAAAAGCAGAGCTGCCTGTTGCCGCTGCTGGCGGGCGTCCGCGGCGGCGTTTGGGGCGATACCAGCGGTATTTTGAGCGGATCGGAAAGGTGGTGGGCGCATGAGCGTCACGGTGACGGATATCCTGGGCTTTCCCTGCATGCAGGGCGCGCGGGTGGCGGCAGGGGCCGGCGGGCTGGGGAAGGTGGTGACGTCGGTGACGGTGCTGGAGTATGCCCAGCCGACGCCGCTGCTGAACGAATTGTATGAAAACAACGAGTTTTACGGCGGCGAGCTGGTGATCACCGCCTTTGCCGGCGTCGCGGACAGCGTATCGCTTCAGTGCGACAACCTGCGGCGGCTGGCGGCGGCCGGGGAGGTGGGGCTGATCCTCTACTATGTGGGCATCCTGCTGCCGGCGGTGGCGCCGGAGCTGGTGGAGCTGGCCGACGCGCTGGACTTTGTGCTGATCGTCATGCCGGAGCGGCGGCTGGACCTGCGCTACAGCGAGGTGATCTGCGAGGTGATGGAGGCCGTGGTCCGGGACCGGGACAACGCCGCCTCGCTCTCCAGCGACGTCCTGACCCAGATGGTGCGGCTGCGGGAGCACCAGCGGACCGTGGACAGCGTGCTCCGGATGGTGCGCGACCAGACCCACGCCTCGCTGCTGCTCACTGACGGGACCGGCCATGTGCTGGGGCAGGCGGCGTGGCCGCTGTCCATGGAGCTGCGGCTGGAGCGCCTGCCCGCGGCCCCCATGACCGCCCTGCCGGGGGGCCGCACGGTTTGGCGCTGCCCGCTGGACAGCGGGGAGCTCTACCTCATCAAGGACGGCACGCCCCTGCGCCGGGAGACCGTGAGCCAGGCGGCGGACGTGGTGCGCCTGGCGGTGAACCTGTGGGGCGGCCGGCAGGCGGGCGCGCAGATGTCGGAGCTGGTGCGGGCCATCCTGCGGGACGAGCCGATGAAAATGCGCCGTCTGGCGGAGCTGTTCCACATCCCCGTGGAGGAAATGCACGCCATGTGGGTCCTCCGGTGTCCCGACGGACAGCAGCGGCTCCGGGCGCTCACCTGCCTGCGGGAGGGGCTGGAGCCCCAGTGCCGCACGGTGGTGGCCGACTGCTGTGAGGACTGCGCGGTGGCCTTCCTGGCATGGCCCGGGCGCGGCGCGGACGCTGGCCGCCTGGCCCAGGATGTGCTGGAGCAGCTGGGCGTCCCGGAGGCGACCATCACCCGCTGCCATCAGCTGCGGGACACGGCGGCGGTCCGCCAGGCGTTTTTGCTGCACCAGGAGCACTGGCGCGACGCCCGGTGCATTTGGCCAAAGAGACAAAGCTACACCTACCAGGATCTCTGCTACGCGGCCGACTGCCGCCGGGTGGTGGAGGCGGGGGAGACGGCGCTCCACGCGGCCTCGGGCCTCCTGGACCCGCTGCGGGGGGAGAAGGAGGGGGAGGGCCTGCTGGAGACCCTGTGCTGCTGCCTTTTGGATGCCGCCGGGCGGGCGGCGGTGTGCGCGGAGCTGCTGCATGTCCACAAAAACACGATCAAATACCGTCTGGAGCGCATCTCCCTGCTGCTGAGCTTGGATCTGCGCAGCGAGCCGGAGCGGTTCTACCTTTACCGCGCCGCCGCCCTGGAGCGGCTGCTGGCCCAGGCGCGGTGAGCGCGAAGGGGGTTTTGTCCAAATGGACAAATAATGCGGGGCGAATTTTTGCCGGCGGAACATTTACTTCAACGTTTTAAAGCGATATAATGTGACATATTTCCAAGAAGAAGGTGTCACATATGCAAAACAACGAGCAAGGCTTTGAGATCCGCCCAGAGCAGCGGCAGAGCTGGGGCTCCATCGCCATGGTCTGGGCCGGCGGCATGATCTGCGTGCCGTGCCTGATGGTGGGCGGCGTGCTGTCCTCGGGCGGGCTCTCCCTGTGGGAGATTATTGTCTCCATTCTCATTGGCTACGGCCTGATCTGCGCGTACATGATCTGCATCGGCATGCAGGCCTGCGACACGGGCCTCCCGGTGTCTGTCCTGGCCGAAAGCGCGCTGGGCAGGCAGGGCGCGCGGTTCATCATCAGTACGCTGATCGCCATCGCCTGTATCGGCTGGTTCGGCATCCAGTCAGCCACCTGCGGCGGCGCGTTTGCCTCCATGCTCTCGTCCATGCTGGGCAAGGGCGCGCCCGGCGCGGTGATGGTGGCGGTCTGCTCCATCGTCTGGGGCGTCATCATGCTGGTGACGGCCTGTGCGGGCTTCAAGGGCCTCAAATGGCTCAACTACATCGCCGTGCCCCTGCTGGTCATCGTCTGCCTCTATGGCTTGATCGCCGGCTTCGCCAGGAATAACGGCGGCGCGGCGCTGTCGGCCTATGCGCCGGCGCAGTCGGCGGGGGTGGTGTTCGGCGTGTCCATGACGGTGGCCTCCTTCGCCCTGGGCGGCGTCATCTCGGCGGACTACTGCCGCTTCGCCAAGAGCCGCGCGGACGTGGTCAAGTCCTCCCTGGTGGGCGTGATCCCGGCGGGCCTCTTCATGCTGCTGATGGGCGCGGTGATGAGCATCGTCACCGGCCAGTACGATATCTCCGCCATCCTGGCGAGCCTGGGCGTGCCGGTGTTCGGCCTGATCGCCCTGGTGCTGGCCACCTGGACCACCAACGTCACCAACGCCTACTCCGGCGGCCTGGCCCTGTCGAATCTGCTGGGCCTTGACGAGAAGAAATTCAAGATCACCACCGGCATCGCCGGCGGTGTGGGCACGCTGCTGGCGGCCTTCGGCCTCCTGGGTGCGTTCCAGGGCTTCCTGTCCCTGATGTCGGCCCTGATCCCGCCCCTGGCCGGTGTGCTGATCGCCGACTACTGGATCATCCGCCGCGGTGACAAGACCCGGGTGATCCGCAAGGACGGCTTTGCGGCGGCGGGCGTCGTGGCGTTCCTGGTGGGAGCGCTGGCGGCGTGCATCACCGGCGGCACCTTCGCCTCGTTCCCGGCGCTGGCGTCGGTGGGCTTCCTCAACATGCCCTTCTTCGTCGGCCCGGTCAACGGCATCGTGCTGTCTCTGGCGGTCTACGTGGTGCTGGCGAAGCTGACGAAGGTGGAGGCCTGAAATTCAAAAAATATAAGGAGTGTTATCCTTGCGAAAGATTGGAATCCAAGAGATCGAGGACATCGCCCTGGGCGCGGCCCTTTTGGGAGCCGGCGGCGGCGGTGACCCCTATATCGGCAAGCTGGTGGCCATCAGCGCGGTGCAGGCCTGCGGCCCGGTGACGCTGCTGGACCCGGAGGAGGTGCCGGACGACGCCCTCCTGGTGCCCATCGCCATGATGGGCGCGCCCACGGTGCTGATGGAGAAGGCCACCGGCGGCGACGAGTACCGGGTGCTCTATGAGACGGTCTCCGCGTTCTTCGGCAGGCCCGTTTTCGCCTTCATGCCCATGGAGGCCGGCGGCGTCAACTCCATGCTGCCCATTGCGGCGGCGGCCCGGCTGGGCCTGCCGCTGGTGGACTGCGACGGCATGGGCCGGGCCTTTCCGGAGCTGCAGATGGTCACGTTCACCATCGGCGGCGCGTCCGCCACGCCCATGGCGCTGGTGGACGAGAAGGGCAACTCCACCATTTTCCGCACTGTCACTAACAAGTGGACTGAGGAGCTGGCCCGGGCGGTCACCATGGCCTGCGGCGGCTCGGTGTCCATCTCCCTCTACCCCATGGACGGGAAGATGATGAAAAGCTACGGTGTCCACGGCATCATCACCCGCAGTGAGACCCTGGGCTCGGCCATCCGCCGGGTCAAGGAGGCCGCGGACCAGACCCCAGAGGAGGCGTTCCTCTCCATCACCGGCGGCTTCCGCCTGTTCCGCGGCAAGATCGGCGACGTGCGCCGGGAGGTCCGCGGCGGCTTCAACTTCGGCAAGGTCGTCCTGGAGGGCATCGGGGAATACCGGGGCAAGACCGGGGCTGTGGAGTTCCAGAACGAAAACCTCACCGCCTCGGTGGAGGGCGAGCTGCTGGCCACCACGCCGGATCTCATCTGCCTGGTGGATACGGAGACCTTTATTCCGGTGCCCACCGACGCGCTGAAATACGGCAAGCGCGTGATGGTGGTGGGCCTTCCGTGCTTCCCGCTGTGGCGGACGCCGGAGGGCCTGGCCCTGGTGGGGCCGCGCTATTTCGGCGTAGACACCGACTACATCCCCCTGGAGGAGCGCTGCAAAGGAGGGCGGGCCAATGTATAAGCTGGGTATCGACGTGGGCGGCACCAACACCGACGCCGTCCTGATCGATGAGGATCTGCGGGTCGTCGCCTCTGTCAAGCAGCACACCACCCCCGATGCCTACGACGGCATTTTGCAGGCTGTGCGCGCCGTGCTGGAGCAGTCCGGCGTGGACCGCGGCGAGATCGGCCAGGCCATGCTGGGCACCACCCAGTGCACCAACGCCATCGTGGAGCGGAAGCACCTGGCGCCCATCGGCGTCCTGCGCATCGGCGCGCCGGCCACGCTGGGCATCCCGCTGATGGTGGACTGGGCCGAGGACCTCAAGAGCATCGCCGTGGACACCGCCATCATCGGCGGCGGCTTTGAATACGACGGCAAGGAGCTGGCCCCCTTCGACCGCGAGGCCGCGGCGGACTTCTTCCGCGGGCTTCTGGCCAAGGGCGTGCAGTCCGTGGCTATTTCCTGTGTGTTCTCCACCATTCGCAGCGACCACGAGGTGGAGGCCGCGGCCCTCTGCCGCGAGATCATGGGTGAGAACGTCCATGTGTCCATCTCCAGCGAGATCGGCTCCATGGGCCTCATTGAGCGAGAGAACGCCACCATCCTTAACGCCGCGCTCTACCAGGTGGCCCGGTCCTTCACCGAGGGCTTCGCCCGCTCCCTGGCTGACGAGGGCGTGACCAACGCGCGCATCTACCTCTCGCAGAACGACGGTACCCTGATGACCATGGAGTACGCCCGCCGTTATCCCATCCTGACCATCGCCTGCGGCCCCACCAACTCCATCCGGGGCGCCAGCTACCTCAGCCGGCTGAAAAACGCTGTGGTCATCGACGTGGGCGGCACTACCACCGACCTGGGCGTGATCCAGAACGGCTTTCCCCGGGAGTCCGGCGTGGCTGTGACCATCGGCGGCGTGCGCACCAACTTCCGGATGCCCGACGTGGTGTCCATCGGCCTGGGCGGCGGCTCCATCGTCCGGCAGCGGCCCGGCGGCAGCGTGACTGTGGGTCCGGACTCGGTGGGCTACCGGATTACCGAGAAGGCGCTGTGCTTCGGCGGCGACGTGTGTACGGCCACGGATATCGCCGTCCGCCTGGGCATGGCGACGCTGGGCGACCCGGAAAAGGTGGCCCAGCTGGACGAGGCCTTCGCCAGGAAGGCACTGGACGTCATCCGCGCCCTGTGCGAGGACGCCGTTGACGCCATGAAGGTCTCCGCCGACGATGTGGACGTGATCCTGGTGGGCGGCGGCTCCATCATCCTGCCTGAGACGCTGGCAGGCGCCAGGAGCGTCGCCAAGCCGCGCGAGGGCGGCGTGGCCAACGCCATCGGTTCGGCCATCTCAAAGGTCAGCGGCACCTATGAGCAGCTGGTGGACTACCTGGAGGTCCCCCGGGAAGAGGCCCTCAGCCGCGCCAGAGCCGAGGCATCCCGCCTGGCCGCAGAGGCCGGTGCCATCCCTGGGACCGTCGAGATCATCGACGTGGAGGACGTCCCCCTGCAATACTATCCCGGCAACACCTGCCGCGTGAAGGTCAAGGCCGCCGGCGATCTGGCGTAAAGTGAACAAAAAACGCCGCAGAGTGGTCTCCGCGGCGTTTTTTACGGCCGTTTCCGCCGGTACAGGACCTCCAGCCGCCCCAGCACCTGGTCCAGCAGCAGGAAGGTGACGTTGCCGAGGATCAGCAGCGCCGCCGCCATCCCCCGGGAGTACCCGGCGAACTCCTCCGCCGCGGCGGAGAGCTGAAAGACGTGCAGGATCAGGGCGTACAGCGCCAGCACGGCGGCGGTGAACAGCGCGCACCGGACCACCGGCCGCAAAAGGCGGGGCAGGGCGGCCACGCGGGCGCGGGCGCAGGGGTACCAGCCGAGAAAGACATACAAAAGGGCAATTTCCTTGTCCGCGCACAGCAGCAGCGCCAGCAGCGACACCGCCCCATACACCAGCAGCCCCGTCCCGGTCCCATGGCGGCACACCGCCGGGATCAGGCAGAGCATCGCCAGCACCGGGCAGAGGAACGTCGCCAGCGGGACCAGACTGCCCAGGGACAAAATCAGCGCCGACACCGCCGCCGTCATGCCGCAGAGGGCCATGCGGCGGCTCTCCCGCCGGAATCGAGTCTCCATCACGCGCCTCCTTTTGGGACCATTGTAGCAGACCGCGGCGGTTTTTGTAAAGGCGGGGCTTGCAATTTGCCCAAATTGCGGTAAGATAGAGAAAATAGGAAAGGAGGAGGGCGCAATGGACCGAATGCGGCTGATGCAGCTGCAAATGCGCGTACCGGACGATGTGGAGGCGGCGCTGCGCGCCGTGGAGTCGGGCTGCCGCCGGGCGGCGGAGGCAGGGGCGGACCTGCTGGCGCTGCCGGAGATGTTCTGCTGCCCCTACGAGGCGACGCGGTTCCCGGCCTATGCCCAGGAGGCCGGCGGACCGGTCTGGCGGCGGTGCGCCGAGCTGGCCAGGACCTACGGTATCTACCTTTCCGCCGGCAGCGTGCCGGAGCGGGGCGCGGACGGGGCGGTGTACAACACGGCCTATGTGTTCGACCGCCGGGGGCGGCAGATCGCCAGGCACCGCAAGGCGCACCTCTTTGACATTGCCGTGGCGGGCGGGCAGGTGTTCCGGGAGTCGGATACCCTCCGCGCCGGGGACGCGGTGACAGTATTCGGCACGGAGTTCGGCCCGGTGGGCCTGTGCGTCTGCTACGACCTGCGCTTTCCCGAGCTGGTCCGGCTCATGGCCCTGCGGGGGGCGCGGCTGATCCTGGCGCCGGCGGCCTTCAATCTGACCACGGGGCCGGCCCACTGGTCGCTGACCTTCCGGGCCCAGGCGGTGTTCCACCAGGTGTTCACCGCAGGCACCGCCCCGGCCAGGGACATGACGGCCAGCTACCACTCCTGGGGCCATACCATCGCGGTGGACCCCTGGGGCAATGTGCTGGGGGAGCTGGACGAAAAAGAAGGGTATCAGCTTCTGGAGCTGGACCTCTCGGAGACGGAACGCGTCCGGGCGCAGCTGCCGCTGCTGCGCCACCGCCGGACCGATCTTTATACGCTGGAGGAGAAAAGCGGGCAGGGGAGCGGGGCACAATGCTGATTTTCTATCTGCAAATGCTGGAGACGCCGGAGGAGCGGCTTCGGTTTGAAGAAATCTATGAGCAATACCGTCATCTCATGTACCGGGTGGCCCGGAATGTCCTCCGGAACCCGGAGGACGCCGAGGACGCGGTGCACAACGCCTTCCTGCGGGTGATCCGCCGCTTTTCCCGCTTTCAGGACGCGCCGAAGGAGGATATCGCGCCGCAGCTGGTGGTGATCGCCCGCAACGAGGCGGTCTCGTTGCTGCGAAAGCGGCGGCAGGTCCTGCCGCTGGAGGACTGGGATGGCTTCGCCGAGACGGCGGAGGCTGTGGCGGACTATGAGGCCCTGGTGGAGAGCTTCGCCCGCCTGCCCCAGACATACCGGGCGGCGCTGGAGATGAAGCTGCTGGAGGGCTGCTCCGACGGCGAGATCGCCCGGCGGCTGGGCCTGACCAAGTCGGCGGTCAGCACCCGGGTCAGCCGCGGAAGGCGGCTCCTGCGGGACATCGTGACCCGGGAGGGCTTCTTTGTGCCGCAGAAAAATTGAATGGTCTGTGAGAATCGGCCCCTTCCCTGCGTTAAACCAGGTGAAGGGGTTTTCCTGTGGGAGGGATGGACTTGACCGACGAGGCACTGGACGCCCTGGCGCGCCGGGTTCTGCTGGACGCGGCCCGGCGGTCGTGCGCCGGGGAGGCGCCGGCGCACGACTTTTCCCCGGCCTTCAGCCGCAGAATGAAAAAGCTCCTCCGCCGGGCCGGACACCCTGTCCGCTGGCGGCTGGTCCGGGCGGCGGCGTGCCTGCTGCTGGCGGCGGCACTGGGCGGCGGCTCGCTGGTGGCGTTCGTTCCGGCGGCGCGGGCGGCGTTCACCGGATGGGTGCGGGAGCTGTATGAGACATGGTTCGTCTACCGCCGCGCCGGGGCGGCGCGGCCCATTCCGGAGAACACGGTCTACTGCGCGGACTGGGTCCCGGCGGGTTACCGGCAGCGGACCGCGCCGGTTCCAGGGAGCTTTGTCCGGGCGCTGTACGAGGACGCGGACGGGCGGATTTTGAATCTCTCCTACCTCACCGGCGCGCAGAGCGCGTCGCTGGACGTGGAATGGGAGGGTGCGGAGGTCTGCCCGGTGCAGGTGGGCGGCCTGGCGGCGGACCTCTACCGGAATCCGGAGGACGGTCCCAGCATCCTGGTCTGGACCGACGAGGAGAAGGACGCGGTGTTCTGGCTTGCCGGGGCGCTGCCGGAGGCGGACCTCCTGCGCATGGCCGAGAGCGTCCGCCTCTCCGACCCGCTGCCCAGGGCTTATCGTATCACCTGGCTGCCTCTGTGCTACGGCGGCTACTGCGTGGCCGGGGAGACGGGCGGCGAGGGGTGGAAGGAGACCGTCTACGAGAGCAGCGAGGTCTCCGTTGCCTTTGGTTACGGTCCGCCTGCCCGCGCGCCCCAGGGGGAGGGGACGGCGCGGACGGTGACGGTCCACGGCCAGCCGGCGCCGCTGTATGCCTCCGGCGGCGAATATCTGCTGCGCTGGACGCCGGCGGGGGAGGAGGACGCGGTGCTGTGGCTCCGGGGCAATATCCTGCCGGAGGAGCTGGTGCAGCTGGCCGAGAGCGTGGAGGTGGACCTGTCGCGCTACAGCGACATGGCCGAGATCCAGACCGCTGAGGTGGTGGAGGGGCCGACCCTCCCGGCGGTGGCGCGCGCCCTGGACGGGACATTCACCGCCCGGGTGGAGGCCTTTGCCCGGCGGGACGCCGCGGCGGGAGTCTATATGCCCCGGGACTACGTGGACATGGTGCGCAATACCTGCAAGCACCGCGTCTCGCCCCGCCGCATCACGGCCATCCGCCGGGTCTCGGCGCTGCTGGACGCCATTGAGCCGGAGGAGGGCCTGCGTCAGCGGGTGGTGAGCCTCTTCGGGCCGTTCTACACCGCCAGCATCGACACCAGCGGGCGCTTCACCACCGTCCACATTTGCGACGAGCGCGGCGTCATGATCGCTGCCTACCAGAGCGGCACCGATATGTGGACCGAGGTGGCCACCGCCGAGGAGATGCAGTTCAACTACCTGACCACGCAGATCTACGCCGCGGCCCACCGGAAGGCGAAGGCCGCAGAAGGAGGATGACATATGATTTTCAGAGGATTTCCAACGAGCCTGCGCTTCTTGGGCCAGCGCGGCGGTCTGCCCCGGCTGCGCTCCAGCCTCAGCACGCAGCGCACCAGCCGCAAGAGCACCAAAACAGCGGTGTCCCGGTACGCCGCGTCGGCCAAGACCGACCGCGCCGAGACCAGCGGGACCGAGCGTGCCGTCACCGACGCCCTCACCGAGGAATTCCGCGCGCAGCTGGAGGCTCAGGCGAAGAAGGACGCCGCGGCGGGCGTCTACAACCAGGACGGCGCCGCAGCGGCCCTGCGGGCGGCGCAGATGCAGAAGGCTGTCTCACCCGACCGGGACACCGCCATCCGGCAGGCATCCCGGGTTCTGGCTGCCGGCGCGTTCCAGACCTCCGGCCAGCTCACCACCCGCCTCTCGGGCCTGCCCTATACCGTTACGGTCTCCCGGAGCGCCTACCGCACCGCCGCGGAGGTCACCGACCAGCGCGGCGAGAGGATCGCCAGCTACGACAGCCGCACCGGCGCGTGGCGCGCCCAGACGACCCGGGCCGAGGCCCAGTTTGCGACCGCCGCCAGCGCCATCTACGACGAGGCCTACCGTGCCGCAAGGACGCCTGCCGCCGCCGCGTCCGGCTTTGACCAGCGCGTATAGGCGCATAGAAAGACAGCGGGCCTCCAGGAGGGAGGTCCGCTGTCTTTCATATCTGCGGCGCAGCCGCTGCCATCTCCCGGAAGGTCCCCGAGAGCTGGCCGACCAGCCGCCACTGGCGCTGCATATAGCTTTGGAGCGGCGCGGCGGCCTCGGCGTAGGCCCGCAGGGCCGCCGGCGGGTCGTGGAGGTGGGCGGCGACGGCCTCGGCGGCAAGACGGCCGCTCTCCAGGGCGGCGGAGATGCCCTCGCCCATGGGATTGAGGAAGCCCGCGGCCTCCCCGGCCAGCAGCACGCGGCCCTGCCCGGGGCACACCGGACAGCCTGGCTCCACCCGGGGCATCAGCCAGCGCTCGGCGCGGAGGGCCTTCCCGATGCGCAGGCCGTGGCGCGAGGCCAGATAGGCGAGGAATTTCGGATGAAACTCCGCGATCCGCCCCGTCTCCCGCGCCGAGACGCCCAGCACCAGCAGGCCGTCCTTCACGTTGAACCAGGCGTCGTACTGGGACAGCTCCGGCTGGAGGTAGGCGTAGAAGTAGTGGGGGTCCAGGTCAATGACGCCGCGGTGGAAGGTCTGGAAGGTGGTGATGTACCCACCGCGCCGGCCTGTGAGCTTGCGCCGCAGGACGCCGGTAACGCCGGTGCAGTCCAGAAGGTAGCGCGCCCGCTCTGTCCGGCCCGGGAAGTGCACCGCCACGGCGTCCCCCAGGTCCTCGCAGCCGGTGGCCAGCGCGCCGTCGGTCACCTCCGCGCCCCGTGCCCGGGCCAGCTCCGCCAGCCAGCCGTCGAAGCGGTCCCGCCAGACGTTGCGCCCGCCCTGCTCGAAGCGGTACTCCCGTCCCTGATCGTCGGTAAAGACCATGCCCCGGTTATCCGCCGGCGCGCAGGTCACGCGGTCCGGCACGGTCTGCCCCAGGTCCTGCGCGATCAGGTCCAGGGACTTTTGAATCAAAATTCCTGAGCAGGATTTGTAGCGCGGCAGCCTCTGCCGCTCCGCCAGCAGCACCCGAAGCCCCCGCCCGGCCAGATACGCCGCAGCAGCGCATCCGGCGGGACCGGCGCCGGCGATGAGAACGTCGTACATTGCAGTTTCCCCCTACGTGTTTTCCCTATGATACAACATTTGCGCATGCTGCGCAACCATTCCGCGGTTGCATTTGCCCGCCGGATGCGCTATGATGAAGAAAAAATGACGGAGATGAGCCTATGCAGATTCAGCTGCCCTACGGAAAGACCGCCCTGGTCATTGAGGCCGCGCCGGAGCGGGTGGTGGCCTCGCGCATCGGGGAGATGACGCCGGACGCTCCCGGCGCGGCGCTGGTGGCCCGGGCCATGGCGCGGCCTCTGGGCAGTCCGCCCCTGTGGCAGCTGGCCCGGGGCAGGCGGACCGCCACGCTGATCGTCAGCGACCACACCCGTCCGGTCCCCAGCCGGGAGATCGCGCCGCAGATACTGGCGGAGCTGCGCCGGGGGAATCCGGACATCGAGATCACCCTGCTGGTGGCTACCGGCTCCCACCGGAGGACCACCCGGGCGGAGCTGCGGGAGAAGCTGGGGGCGGCAATCCTGGCGCAGGAGCGCGTGGTGGTCCACGACGCCTTTGACCCGGCGTCCAACGTGGAGATCGGTACGCTGCCCTCCGGCGCGCCGATGGTGATCGACCGTCTGGCGGCGGAGACGGACCTTCTGGCAGCGGAGGGGTTCATCGAGCCGCACTTCTTCGCCGGCTTCTCCGGCGGGCGCAAGAGCGTCTTGCCCGGCGTCTGCGCCCAGCGGACCGTGCTGGCCAACCACTGCGGCGCGATGATCCACAGCGAGTATGCCCGCACCGGGGTCCTGGCGGGCAACCCCGTCCACGCCGATATGGAGGCCGGCGCGGCTCTGGCGAGGCTCGAGTATATTGTCAACGTGGTCATCGACCAGGAGAAGCGCACCGCGGCGGCCTTTGCCGGGGACCCGCGGGCGGCCCACGCGGCGGGCGTCGCGTTTCTGCGGCAGTACTGCCAGGTTCCGCCGGTGTGGGGGGATGTGGTGGTGACCACCAACGGCGGCGCGCCGCTGGATCAGAACCTCTACCAGTGCGTCAAGGGCCTGACCGCGGCGGAGGCCACCGCCCGTCCCGGCGCGGTGCTGATCCTCTGCGCGGCCCTGTCCGACGGCGTGGGCGGTGAGCAGTTCTACCGGGACATGTGCCGCTGCGCCAACCCCGCCGCGCTCTATGAGGCCTTCCGCCGGACGCCCCCGGACCGGACTGTCCAGGACCAGTGGCAGACGCAGATCCTTTGCCGCATCCTGGCGCGCCACCGGGTGATCTTCGTCACGGACCGGGCCATGCGTCAGGCCGTCGAGGCCATGCACATGGAATATGCCCCGGACCTGCCCGCGGCATTGGAGATGGCCGGACCGGGAGAGCTGACCGTGGTGCCCGACGGCGTCTCGGTGTGCATCTGTTAAAAAGCGCCGGATTTTCCAATGGGAAAATCCGGCTTGTCTTTTGCAAAATAACGGCAGCCGCGCTGTTTTTTCTGATAAAACGCCTCATTTGACCCATACTAGCCAACAGGAGGTGTCTGCTTTGCAAAACATGACCAAGCAGCAGTACGACCGCTATATCCGCCAGATGGAGCCGAAGTCGCCGCTGTGGAAGGACGTCTGCTTCGCCTTCCTCATCGGCGGAGCCATCTGCGCGCTGGCGCAGCTGATCCAAAACGGCTGGGGGATGCTGGGGCTGGACAAAACCGACGCAGGAGCGGCGACGTCGGTGAGCATGATTTTCCTGGGCGCGCTGCTGACGGGCTTGAGCGTCTTTGATGACATTGCGAAGGTGGCCGGCGCCGGCACACTGGTGCCCATCACTGGCTTTGCCAACTCCATCGTGGCTCCGGCAATGGAGTTCCGCTCCGAGGGTCTCATCACCGGCATGGCCGCGAAGATGTTCACGGTAGCGGGTCCCGTGATTGTCTTCGGCGTCAGCGCCAGCGTACTCTATGGCGTGATCCTGTGCATCGTGCAGGCGCTGTAGCGGACAAAAAGGAGCGGCAGGGCCGGTACCCTGCCGCTCGACGATCCAGGCGGCTTGTAAACAGAGCAAAGCGGCCCGCGGAGGCAGCAGTATCCACAGGGATGCAGATCTGGAAGGTGCCATACCTCCGATGTGCAGTTTTAAAATCAGTATCAATTTTCCTCTTGACGCTTCCGAATCTCGGCCGCGACCTGGCATTCGGCGGTGTAGGGACAGTCGGGGTAGGCGCAGTCGGCTTCCAAAGTGCCGGCGCACCGCTCACACAGGACCATCCGTGTCGCGTCCATCTGGCGGCAGTAGCCGCTGACTACACATTCATCCATTGGCGTCCTCCAAAACAACCCGCCACGCCTCGATCAGCGCCGGAAGCCGCCAGGCGGCATTGGCAGGACTAGTGGAGGGCAGCTGAATGGCGGGGATGCCGACGCGGGGGAATTGGTGCTTCTGGTACAGTTTCCATGCCGTACCGCCGTTGCAGAAGATCCGGCGGATGGGCGCGGCCGCCAGAATGGGCCGCAGGTCCGTCGGCTCCACCGCGCGGATGGTGGCGTCGGCGGAGCCCTCGATATCGCACCGGGCGATAACGTCCCACAGGGCGACGCCGTGCGCCAGCAGCATCATCCGCTTGTCCGGGACGGACGCGGGGGTCTCGCACCCCAGAACGGCGGAAAGGACCTGCCAGAAGCGGTTCTGCGGATGGTGATAGAAAAACATGCCCGCCCGGGACTGCACCGAGGGGAAGCTCCCCAGAATCAGCACCCGGGACGCGCCGTCGTAGAGCGGCGGGATGGGGTGGCTCTGGGTCATGGCCGCAGCGCTGAGAGCAGGGCGTCCACAGCCTCGGGCCGGGTGGCCCAGGAGGTCACCAGACGGATGGCGGTATGGTCTGCGTCAGGCTTGCCCCAGTGCTCAAAGCTGAAATCCTGCGCCAGCCGCGCCGTCAGGGCGTCGGGCAGCACCGGGAAGACCTGGTTGGTGGGCGAGGCCGCCAGCAGGGGATAGCCCAGGTCCCGGAGGCCCTGGCTGAGCCGTGCGGCCAGCTCGTTGGCGTGGCGGCCGGCGGCGAGCCACAGGTCGTCGTCCATCACCGTGGAGAACTGGAGGCCCAGCAGGCGCCCCTTGGCCAGCATGCCGCCGCGCTGCTTGATGGCATGGCGGAAGCCGGGCTTGAGGCTGTCCCGGAGGATGAACAGCGCCTCGCCGAAGAGGAGGCCGTTCTTGGTGCCGCCCAGGTAGAAGGCGTCGCACAGGTCCGGCAGGTCCTCCGGGCGCAGGCGGCTCTCGGCGCAGGTGAGGGCCTGGGCGAGGCGCGCGCCGTCCAGGTAGAGGTACAGCCCCAGCTCCCGGCAGACCTGGGAGATGGCCTGGAGCTCCCTGCGGCTGTAGATGGTGCCCAGCTCCGTGGAGTTGGAGAGGTAGACCAGCCGCGGCAGCACCATGTGCTCGTCGGTGTGGGCGGCAGCCACGGCGCGGATCTGCTCGGGCCGGAGCTTGCCGTCGGGCGAGGGGACGGTGCAGACCTTGTGGCCGGCGGCCTCGATGGCGCCGGTCTCGTGGGTGGCGATGTGGGCGGTCTCGGCGGCGATGACAGCCTCCCACGGGCGCAGGAAAGCGCTCAGGGCCGTCTGGTTGGTCTGGGTGCCGCCCACCAGGAAGTGGACGTCGGCGTCGGGACAGGCGAAGCGGACCTTGAGCTTCTCGGCGGCCTCGCGGCAGTAGGGGTCCATCCCGTAGCCCGCGGTGGCGCAGAGGTTGGTGCGGCCCAGGGCCTCCATCACCTGGGGCAGGGCGCCCTCAGAGTAGTCGTTGCGGAAGAAGTACATGATTTGCTCCCCTTTTTTGTGTTCTTTTGTCATTATAGCCCGGGGAGAGCGGGGCGTCAATGGCTTTTTCCCAGCGCGCCGCGCAGCCAGCGGAGGTCCGCCTGGGTCAACGCGCTGGTGAGGCCGATCAGCAGGAAGAAGAGGACCAGGAATCCGCCGCCGCCCAGGAGGCACGCCGCCAGCACGCTCCCGATCCGCTGGCACACCGCCGCCATCGCCAGGGCGGGGAGGGCGGCGCAGAGGAGGACCTTGAGAACGTAGGGGAGGGGCGGCGTATAGCCGGTGACGGTCATGAGACGGGCGATGCTGAGGAAAAAATTGAGAAGATGCGTCAGCGTGAAGGTGAAAAAGTACCCGGCGATGCCAAACCGCGGCAGCAGCGCCCAGAGGAGCACCACGTCCATCAGATTGGTCAGGGTGTTGACCCGGACGCAGTAGACCTGCTGGCCCATGCCCTTATGCATCCCGTCCACCATGGTGTCCATGTAGAGCACCAGGGCCAGGGGGGCGAAGAGGCGGAGATAAAAGCCGGCTTCCTCACTTTTGTACAGCAGCAGACCCAGGGGACCGGAGAGGCAGTAGCAAAGCCCCGCCACCGCCGCGGAAAACAGCAGCCCCATGCGCAGGCACCGGTCGGAGAGGGCGCGGATGCGCCGGCGGTCGGCGGCGGCGCGGCACTTGGCCAGCTCCGGCACCAGCAGGTCCGCCAGGGCGTAGAGGAGGACCGAGGGGAACATCATAATGGGGAACACCATGCCGTGGATTACGCCGTAGGAGGCCATGGCTCCCTCACCGCTGCTGCCGTATCGGGCAAGGCCCCGGGGGATGAGCAGGTGCTCGGTGGTGGAGAGGCCGGAGCGCAGCGCGTCATTGGCGGCCAGGGGCACGCACAGGCGCAGCAGGCGCTTCCACATGGAAAGCCCCTGGGGGATGGGCGCGCGGCGGTTCGCCAGGGCGAGGCCCAGCAGCAGAACCAGCGTCACGGCGGTGGCCACGGCGTTGCCCAGGTGGATGCTGAGGCAGGCGCGCTCGGTGTCGGCGCCGGCCCAGAGCCAGAGGAGGGCGACCGTGGCAGCGATGGAGACAGCCTGGTCCAAAAACTCCACCAGCACCAGCTGCCGCAACTGGGAGCAGGCGGTGAAGTACCCGGCCATCACTGACCAGAGGCAGGAGATGGGCAGGCTCCAGGCCAGCACCCGGAGGCTGGAGGCCGCCCGGATGTCCCGGATCCAGCGGAGGGCGATCCAGTCCGACGCCGCGTGGAGGACGAGGCCGCCCAGGACGCTCACCGCAAGGCCGTAGATCAGGCAGCACAGCAGCGCCTTGCGCATCCCGCCGGGGCGGCGCGCGCCGTACTCCTCGGCGGTGAGGTACATGGACGCCACCCGGACGCCGGCGCTGCCCAGGGTCATGGCCAGCATACTCACGGACAGGATCAGCTGCAAAAGCCCGATGCCTGCCGCGCCGATGCGGCCGGCCAGGTAGACCTGAAAGCACATGGAGCTGCCCCGCAGCGCCAGATTGGCAGCGGTCAGCAGCAGCGTGCCGTGCACAAGAGACTGCGGACGGGACAAACGATCACCCCCTGTCCTAGGATATTGGACAGGGGGTGGGAATATGCGCGACTGGAAAGCTCCCAAGCTACGCCAGCTTGACTGTGTAGTACACCGCCGCAATCAGCTCCAGCGCCGCCACGGCGAAGATGCAGTAGTAGGAGAACGTCGCCCCCAGCAGCGCCGCCGCGATCAGGCACAGCACCCACAGCGCGCCGCAGATATACACCAGCAGCGCCGAGGCGTCCGCCGAGAAAAGCTGCCGCGTCTTGCCAAAGAACTTCAGCTTCCCGCCCCTGCGCCGGGCAAAGAACATCAGGCTGGACGCCGCCAGGATCACCACCACCAGCCCGATGATCAGCAGCAGCGCCTGGGCGGAGATGGCGGGGCTGTAGTGGACCTCCTGCCGCTGCCACGTCAGCACGCCGTCCTCCCGAATGCGGTAGAGCTGGAAGAATACCGCTCCGGCGCAGGCATTGAGCGCGGAGAGCAGAAAGAACTCCCGCTGGTAGAGCAGCGCGATCATATAGAGCACCGCCGCGGCGATATAGACCACATAGAGGGCCGAGACGTACTCCACCCACGTGGCGTAAAGCACCGCGCAGGTCAGCGCCAGCAGCAGCGCCAGGAGAAACAGCGGAAAGCCCGCCGTATGCCAGAATTGGGAGGATCCACGGCACACCAGCCACAGCGCCAGCAGCGCCGCTGCCAGCACACCCAGGGCGATGGCTGACCAGAACAGGGCCGTCATCATGGTGAACATATAGTCGATCAGCACATACCGCCGCGAGATCAGCTGCACCGTCAGCAGCAGCACACAGAGCATACCCAGAGCGGTCATGACCTTGTAGATCACCGTATCATCGTTCGCGGTCCTTTTCGGCGGGACCGCCCGCTTTTTCATAGCCATGAGAAACGTTCCTTCTTTCCATCGATCAATCCAGTTCGCCACAGGCAAACATCAAGGCGCTCAGCGCGCACAGCGGCGCGGTTTCACAGCGGAGGATCCGCGGCCCCAGGGTACACGCCAGCATTCCGGCATCCTGGGCGGTCCGGGCCTCCTCAGGGGTAAAGCCGCCCTCCGGGCCGGTCATCAGCGAGGCGGCGGTCAGCCCGGGGGGAATGACGCCGCGGAGGCTGGTGCGAACCTCCTTCTCATAGAGGAAAACGGCCAGGGGACTCTGGACGGCCTCCGCCACGGCGTCCGGGAAGCTGTCCAAGGCGCGGACCCGGGGGATCCGGCCGCGGCCGCACTGCTCGGCGGCGGCATCTGCGATGCGCTGCCAGCGGACCAGCTTTTTGGGGAGGCTGGCCGCGTCGGGCCGGGAGACGCAGCGGGCGGAGGGAAACGCGATGATCTCGCAGGCGCCCAGCTCCGTGGCCTTCTGGATCACATGCTCCAGCTTATCCGCCTTGGCATAGGCCATCCACACGCGGACCTGGAGCCGCGGCTCCGCGGCGCAGGGGACCGGCGGCTCCAGGGAAAGGCGGACCTGCGGTCCGGTCTCCAGCAGGACACCGGGGTAATCGAGGCCCTGCCCGTCGCAGACGGTGACACGGTCGCCGGGCCGCAGGCGCAGGACCTTCACATGAGCGGCCTGCCCGCCGGTCAGCGAGACATCCGAGGCGGAGAGCGCCTGGCGCGGAAGAAAAAATCGGGGCACACGGGCACCTCCTGTCAAAGTCTGCACGGATAAAAACGATTATAGCAGAAATTCGGGAAAACCGCAAGGGAAACCTTGCCAAAAGGCCGCAAGGACCGCGCGCCGTACAAAAAACCGCCGGCCTGTCAGACCGGCGGGGCTTTTAGACGAAAATTCGCAGATTGCTGAAATAGTGGTCCATCAGCAGCGTATAGGCGCCCTGCCAGGACAGCTCATCCAGGGGCCGGCGGTCCAGGTGCAGCTGAAAGGGCTCGCCGTTGGGATAATATTGGAATTCCTTCAGATATTCCCAGAACCGCTGGAGAAAGTAGGCATCCGCCGCTGCGAAGTCCCCCTGGAACACCACCTCATCCGGGTCAAATACCAGCGTGATATTCCGCAGCGCCGTGGCGAAGCGCATGGCCAGCTCATCCGCCAGCCGCCGCGCGCAGGGGTCGCCGGCCTCTGACGCGGCAAAGACCGCCTGCACCGTCAGGGCCTCCGGCGCGCCCAGGCAGGTGCCCGGATACGCGGCGCGCAGCGCCGCCGCCCGCCGCCGGATGCGGTCGTTGCTCACCAGCCGCTCAAAGCAGCCGTGGCTGCCGCAGCCGCAGCGCTCCTCGTCATCGGGGTCCAGGATCATGTGGCCGAACTCCCCGATCAGCGAGTCCTTGCCGTTGAGGATGCGCCCGCGCTCTATAAAGCATCCGGAGAGTCCCCAGGCCGTGAACAGGCACAGCACCCGCTTGGTCAGCAGCTCCCGGCTTTGCAGCAGCGAACGGGCCGAGAGCTTTCCCGTGTTCTCCAGCAGGACCGGCGTGTAGGCCCCCAGATACGGCCGTAGCAGCCGGGCCAGCGGCACGTCGGTACCCCAGCCCGGCGTGTGGGAGCTGTAGCGCAGCGTGCCGCTGCGGTAGTCCACGGTGCCGGACACGGAGATGCACACGCCGCACAGAGCGTCAGGCAGCACATTGCTGCGCGCCAGCAGGTCCCGCGCGAAGCCGCCCACCGAGGCGGCGGTCCGCTCCAGATCGTCCGGGAGCGGCTGCTCCCGGACGAGCCGGTCCACAACCTGGCCCTTGAAGTCCAAAAGGGTGCAGTTGAGGCGGCTGGGCCAGAGGTCAATGGCCAGCAGGCGCTTATGGTTGGCCAGGGAGAAGAGGTCCGGCCGTTTTCCGCCCGCAGCGGTGGAGCCGCCCTTGCCCACGGCGGCGACGATGCCCTGTTCGACGAAGAACTGCACCGCCTTCATCACGGTCTGCCGACTGAGGCCGACCTGAGCGGCGATTTGATTGATGGTAAATTCGCCGCCCCATTTAAAAACCTCCAGCACCTGCATCCGGTTGCTCCGCCGCAGGTCGGAGGGAAGCGCTGCAGTGTTGCCCGACATCTGATCAAGCACCTTCCTCATGAGAATACAATGCCAGTTTAGCATTTCGCCGGGTAAAATGCAACAGTAAAACTGCGCGGCGGGCGCTTTGTGAGAAGCGACGAAAGCGGGCGGGAAAAAATGGCGATTCTGCTGAAAAATCGTCCGTGGGGCAAAAGCGGCAAAAAAACTGCCAAAAAGGGCTTGCAATCGCGGCGCGCTTGTACTATAATCAAGATATAAAACAAAGTTTTTAAACTGTTGCCGGCGGGTGGGCCGGCGAAATTTCAAAATAAACGGAGGAAACCATTATGTCCAGATTTAAGTTTACCGCAGGCCCGTGGAATGTCAACGAGGGCGTGGAGGCCTTTGGTCCCGGCGTGCGCCCCACCGTGCCCATGGAGGAGAAGTTCAAGAAGTTTGCCGAGGTCGGCCTGAGCGGCGTGCAATTCCACGACGACGACGCCGTGCCCGATATGAACAATATGTCCGAGAAGGCCATCATCGACTATGCCAAGGACGTCAAGGCGGAGCTGGACAAGTACGGCCTGGTGGCCGAGTTTGTTGCCCCCCGTCTGTGGATGGACCCCCACACCACCGACGGCGGCTTCACCTCCAACTCCAAGGAAGACTACGACTTTGCCATGTGGCGCGCCAAGCGCTCCATCGACATCGCCAACGCCCTGGGCGCCAAGAACATTGTCCTGTGGCTGGCACGCGAGGGTACCCTCTGCGCCGAGTCCAAGGACCCCGTGGAGAAGATCGGCGCGCTGATCGACTCCATCAACGATATGCTGGCCTATGACGACAAGATCAAGGTCCTCATCGAGTCCAAGCCCAACGAGCCCATTGACCGCAGCTACTGCGGCACCATCGGCCACGTCATGGCGGTCTCCGCCGCCACCAAGGACCCCGCCCGTGTCGGCGCTGTCCTAGAGTCCGCCCACGCCATCCTGGCGGGCCTGGACCCGGCCAATGAGATGGCCTTCGCGCTGAAGTTCGGCAAGCTGGGCAGCGTGCACCTCAACGATCAGAACGGCTGCCGCTACGACCAGGACAAGAGCTTCGGCGTCGAGTCCCTGCGCGGCGCGTTCAACCAGATCAAGGTTCTGTGCGACCACAACTACGGCGCCAACGGCGAGATGGTCGGCCTGGATGTCAAGGCCATGCGCACCCAGAAGCCTGAGGACCAGTACCGCCATATCCAGAACTCCATGAAGATCGCCATGATGCTGGAGGAGAAGGTCGCCAAGTTCGACAAGGCTTTCCAGGCCAAGTGCATCGCCGAGCGCAACTACGAGGCGCTGGAGATGTATGTGATGGAGCTGCTGATGGGCGCTTGATCGCTGAATTCTGAAAAAAACCGCCCGCGGACTGTCCGCGGGCGGTTTTCTGTGCAAAAAATGGGGAATACTTCCAAACCCTATGCAGGCAGGATATTGTTTTCGCCTGCGGGAGGTGCTATAATGTACCTGATTGAAATAGAAGGGATGGGATCTCATTGGCAAACGAGCAACAGAAAAAACAGCCGGCAAAGGCATTGTGCGCGCTGGCGGTAGCGGCGGCGGTGTATCTGCTGAGTCGGCTGCTTTGGCCTTTGGTTTTCAGGATGATGGCGGAAGAGGTCATTCCCTTTGAGCCGGTGTTCATCTTTATGGCTTTGGATTTCATCCTTTTGATCGTGGTGTGCTGCTTGACAACAAAGCTGATGTACAAGCGTGCCTGCGGTAAGTTTGCCGTGGTGTTCTGGTCAGCCGTGTCGGCGTTTATCGCGTCGGCAATTGGCGTCTATTTTCCGGACATCCCGGGACAGATGCAGCCGCTGGTCCGGCTGCTGGTGTATTTTTTGGCGGGCTATCTGTGCGCCGTGTCTGCGGTGATGAGGCTGAGCCAGCCGGTGGTGGACAAAGCGAAGCTCGAGGCGGACAAGAAGCTGGAGAAATGGCGTCCATTCTACGAGGAGTGCGCCAAGTTCAAAATCCGGGGCGAGGCCGACCTCCAGGCCGCCGACAAGCACCAGCGGGCCGAGCTGGTGGCCCAGAAGCACAACCTCACCTTCAACCAGATCGAGGAGCTGTTCCGCCCGGGCTATGAGGGCTGGGACCTCTACACCGCCGTCATCCGGGCCGAGGCGGAGGAGAAGATGGAGAAAAAGCGCAGCGAGGAGCGCGACGCCGTTGCGGCCAGCGAGCGCTGCAAGGCCCTGCGTGGCGTGGAGAAGCGCGTTACAATGCTCAGTGAGACGATCCAGGGCTATCGGGAGCTGAACCAGAGCCTCCAGCGGCTGATCAACGGCGTCCACCTGGAGAAGGAGTCCGACGGGGCGGTCATGGCCGGCGTCGCATCCGGCATCGGCGGCGTGATTCCGGCGGCGATGTCTTTGAACAACACCGCCCGCATGAACGCTGAGATCCGGGACCGCAACGCCCTGCCCAAGCAGATGATCCAGACATATGTCAATATGCAGCTGAACAACACCGGCTTCCGGATGTTCTGGGAAAAGGAGCTGGAGCGGGCCAAGACCAAGCTCATCAGCGACCAGCCCGCCGAGGAGGTGTTTACCCATCTGTCCATCGAGACCAAGTCGGTCACCGTCACCGAGACCGGTTCCATCCAGGTCCAGGCGCGGGTGAAGGGCGATGCGGAGTACACCATCTTTGACAAGATGCCCGCCATCATTGACGGCACCATCGTGGCGAAGATCCACGAGGGCGATACCCTGGTGGGCGAGGCGCTTTTGAGCCTGCCGGCTTACGGCACCGGCCTTTATAAGCTGAACACCAGATATGACGAGATTACGCACGGTTACAGCGGCTATAAAGAGGGCGCCGTCCGTCTCAAGCGCGCGCCGGCCTCCTATGACCACGATCTCCCCAGCTTTGTGGAGGTCAAGGGCTACTGCCTCTTCGCCGGCCAGGAGGGCCACACCTACACCGTCACCTACGAGCCGGGCCAGCTGTGGGGGATGGAGCTGTAATTTACAAACAGACCGCCCGGGAGCATCCTCCCGGGCGGTTTTCCGCGCGGCGGAAACGCGCTTGCAATTCCCGCCGGGGTGTGGTATAGTCTGGGGTGGAATTCAGACGAGGCTTCGCGGGAGGCACTGCAATGAAGATAAAACCCTTGGAAAACCCGGAAAAGGACGTTCTGGAATGTGAAAAATGGTGGACCTTTGTCCTTCTCATGTTTGTCGGCGGCTATTTTGGCGCGTTTACCTACTCTATTCGCGGCGGCGTGTTCTGCAACGCGCAGACGGCGAACTTTGTGCTCAGCGCCGTGGCGCTGGGGAACGGCCGGTGGGGGGATTTCCTGTACTACCTGATCCCCATGACGGCCTATTTCCTGGGCGCGTTCATCTCGGAGTCCGTGCCGACGTACATAAAGTCCCACCTGCACATCCGCTGGGACACGCTGTTTCTGCTCATCGAGATCGTGGTGGTGGTCTTCCTGGCCCTGCTGCCGGAGCGCGCGCCGTTCCGGATCACTCATATCCTCATCAACCTGGTGGCCTCCATGCAGTACAACAC
This sequence comes from Oscillospiraceae bacterium, assembly GCA_022792945.1. Taxonomy (GTDB): domain Bacteria; phylum Bacillota; class Clostridia; order Oscillospirales; family Oscillospiraceae; genus Avoscillospira_A. The sequence goes on from JAAWBZ010000022.1 coordinate 43,246, forward strand.
CTTCCGCCAGACGCAGCACATCCCTATGGCGACCACCTTCTGCACCAACCACCTGCGGCAGGTGGGCGTCGCGGCCAGCCAGGCCCTGCGCCACCGGGACCGGCGGTGCCTCCGGCGGATGCTGGCCCACTGCCAGATGCTGCTGGCTTTCGTGGCGGGCGGCACGGCGGCAGCGGTGCTGTGCCGGTATTTGCAGGGCAGGGCGCTGCTGCTCACCCTGCTCCCCCTGGGATATCTCTTCGCGGACCTGCTCCGGGAGGATATCCACTCCGGCCGCGAGCGCCTGGCCCGCAAGCCGGAGGGACACTGAGCCTGAGAACCTGTATTCACAGCCAGCCGTGCTCGGTTGTGAATACAGGTTTTTACTCATACAGCGTAGCGTCGCTGAAGAAGTGGTCCAGCAGCAGGGTATAGCCCCCGCGGACGTTGAGCTCCTGAATGGGGCGGCGGTCCAGCTGGAGGGTGAAAGAGCCGCGCTCTGGGTAGTATTGGAACTGGTGGAGGTACTGGTGGAACTGCTCGCAAAAGAAGTCGCAGGCGGCGGCGTACTCACCCTGGAGGACCACCACGTCCGGGTCGAAGGACAACGTCAGGTTGCGCATGGCCATGGCGAAATACTTGGCCAGCAGAGAAACCAGCTCCCGGGCGAAGGCGTCGCCGTGGCCGCAGACGGAAAAGAGCGTCTCCACCGTCAGCTCCGGGATGGAGAGGCTGTTGAGCAGGGACTCCGGATGGTCCGGCAGGCTGCGCGCCGCATTCTGCCGCAGGCGCTCGTTGCTCACCAGGCGCTCGAAGCAGCCGTAGCCGCCGCAGCCGCACTGCTCCGGGTCGTCGGGCATCAGGGTCATGTGGCCGATCTCCCCGATCAGCGAATCCTTGCCGTTCAAAATCCGGTCCTTCTCCAGGAAACACCCGCACACGCCGCCCCAGGAGGAAAACACCACCAGCACCCGTTTGTCCCGCAGCGTCGGCTCGTGGAGGAACGCGCGGCCCGTGACCTTGGCGACATTTTCCAGCGAGATGGGCGTTCCCGGCGCGAAATAGGGGCGCAGATACTCCGCCAGCGGCACGTTCTGACCCCAGATGGGGGAGAGAGAGTTGTATTTTAAAATGTTGGAGCGGTAGTCCACAATGCCGGAGGTGGAAATGCTCACGCCGCACAGCCGCTCCTGGGGGATGTGGTTGTGGCGCAGCATGTCGCAGGCGATGCGCCCGATGGTGTCCATGGCGGTCCCGGCGCTGGGGGGCAGGGCCTGGCGCAGGGAGATCACGTCCACGGTCTCAAAGAGAAAGTTCAAAAGGGTGATGTGCAGGCTGTCGGGCCACAGGGCGATGCAGAGCAGATACTTGTCCGGCGAGAGGGAGAACAGCTCCGCCCGCTTGCCGCCCACGCTGGTGGACGCGGCCTTGCCGGTGGAGACGATGAGGCCCTTGCGGACGAAGAACTGGATCGCTTTCATGACCGTCTGGCGGCTGACGCCGATCTGCTGGGCAATCTGACTGGCGGGATACGCGCCGCCGGTCTTGAACAGCTCCAGGATCTGCATCCGGTTGCTGAGCTTGAGGTCGGAAGGCAGCGCCGCCACCAGCTGGGACGCGGGACTGGACACAGGAAAACACCTCCGGGGAATACTTTGGCTTCTGTATTTAGAGTACCACGTTTTGCCGCCAAATGCAAGATTGAAAAGCATGGTTACTGAATAAAGTTTTATAATCTTTCGGACAAAAGCAAGGCGGGCGGTACTGGTGAAAACTGTGAGATATGTATAATTTGCACAGTCAAAATCTATAATCCTTCCACAAAAAACTGGAAACCTGCAAAAAAGACTTGCAACCGGCGGGGGATATCGGTATAATACAAACGAAACAAAGTTACCAAACAAAGGCGCACAGCGTCCACGGGCTTTGTTGTCAGCGCTTTGCGCGCGATATTACATCATGGAGGGAAAACAGTCATGAAGAAAATGATCGCATTGCTCCTTGCACTGGTTATGGTCCTGGCCCTGGCGGCCTGCGGCGGCGATGACCAGACCACCGGCCAGCCGTCCGACGGCGGCGCCGCTGAACCCGCCCCCGCTCCCGCAGACGAGAACAAGACCGACGACGCGCCGGCGCCCGCCGAGGACAAGACCGAGGACGCCCCCGAGGACGCCCCCGCGCCCGCTCCTTCTTCCGAGGGCCTGGAGATCGGCGTCAACATCCAGGAGTTCAGCAACGCCTACCTCACCGATATGCGCAACGGTCTCCAGGCCACCGCCGACTCCATGGGCATCACCCTGGACATCGCCGACGGCCAGTCCAGCGAGGTGACCATCAGCGGCAATATCGACCTGTTCCTGACCAAGGGCTATGAGATCCTGGCCGTGAACATGATGAACACCACCTCCGCCCCCGACATCCTCAGCAAGACCGAGCCCGCGGGCGTGCCCGTCGTGTTCTTCAACGTTGAGCCCGAGGCCGACGTGCTGGCTGGCTCTCCCACCAGCTACTATGTGGGCGCCCAGGCCGCTGACTCCGGCACCATGCAGGGCGAGGCCCTGGTGCAGTATTGGAACAGCAACCCCGATGCCGACCGCAACGGCGACGGCGTGATGCAGTATGTGATGATCCAGGGCGATCCCGGCCATCAGGACTCCATCCTCCGTACTGAGTACTCCGTGAAAGCCATCACCGACGCCGGCATTGAGGTCGAGATGGTCGCCACCGACGTGGCCAACTGGGCCCGTGCCGACGGCCAGGACGTCATGGCCCGGATCCTCGCCGCCCATGACGACATCGAGGCCATTATCTGCAACAACGACGAAATGGCTCTGGGCGCCATCGAGGCCCTGAAGGCCGGCGGCTATCTGACCAATGGCGGCACCTTCATCCCCGTGGTGGGCGTGGACTGCAACGAGGAAGCCAAAATCGCCATCCAGGACGGCACCATGTATGCCTCCGTGTTCAACGATGCCAAGGGCCAGGCCGACGCGGTTGTGAAGCTGTGTGCCCTGATCGCCAAGGGCGAGACCCCCACCTCTGAGAACCTGGGCTACGAGCTGGACGGCCAGTATGTGTGGGTTCCCTACATCCCCGTCACCATCGACAACCTGAACGAGATCGGCTGATCTCAGATCGCATTTGGTCGGGAAGAGCATGGTAACGTGCTCTTCCCGATTCTAAAAGGAGGGATAAGATGGATCAGCCGCGCTATGTGCTGGAGATGCATCATATTACAAAGGAATTCCCCGGCGTCAGGGCGCTGGACGACGTGACGCTGCAGGTGGAGCCGGGCAAGGTCCACGCTCTTATGGGCGAGAACGGCGCCGGGAAGTCCACGCTGATGAAGTGCCTGTTCGGTATTTACACGCCGGACGCCGGCGCTATCACCCACCAGGGCAAGCAGGTCAAATTCCAGAGCGCCCTGGACGCGCTGCACAGCGGCATCTCCATGATCCACCAGGAGCTTCAGCCGGAGCGGCATCTGACGGTGATGGAGAACCTGTGGATGGGCCGCCTGCCTAAGAAGGGCATCATGGTGGACTATAAAAAGATGTACCAGGACACCGTGGAGGTATTGGGCCGGCTGAAGCTGGACTTCGACCCCAGGGCGCTGGTCAAGACGCTGTCGGTGTCCAAAATCCAGTGCATCGAGATTGCCAAGGCGGTCTCCAACAACGCCGACGTCATCATCATGGATGAGCCCACGTCGTCTCTCACGGAGACAGAGGTGGAATACCTCTTCGGCATCATCGAGGACCTGAAGAAAAAGGGCATCGCGATCATCTATATCTCCCATAAGATGGACGAAATTCTCCGCATTTCCGACAATATCAGCATCATGCGCGACGGCAAGATGATCGGCACCTGGCGGACGGAGGAGATGACCATCGATGCCATCATCTCCAGGATGGTGGGCCGTGAGCTGTCGGAATACTACCCGCCCAGGAAGAATACCCCCGGCGAGGTGCGGCTGCGTGTGGAGAACTACACCTCTATCCACCAGAACAGCTTTCGTGGCGTGGACTTCGAGCTGCGGCGCGGCGAGATCTTAGGCGTCGCGGGTCTGGTGGGCGCGCAGCGCACGGAGCTGGTGGAGGGCATCTATGGCATCCGGGCCTGCACAGCGGGGAAGCTGTACTTAGACGGAAAGGAAATCAAGATCAAGCGCCCCATTGACGCGATCCGGCAGAAGATCGCCCTCCTGACCGAGGACCGCAAGCAGAGCGGCATCTTTCCGGTTTTGAGCGTGGGTGAGAATATCTACCTGCGGCAGTACCGCGAGGCGAGCACCTGCGGAAAGATCAGCTATAAGAAATGCAATCAGATCGCCAACGAGGGCGTGGAGCGTCTGCACGTCAAGACGCCCAGCATCAAAACGCCCATCAACAACCTCTCCGGCGGCAATCAGCAGAAGACGCTGCTGGCCCGGTGGCTGCTGACGGAGCCGGAGATCCTGATCCTCGATGAGCCGACCCGCGGCATCGACGTGGGCGCAAAATATGAGATTTACGTTATCATCTCTCAGCTGGCCGCGGCTGGTAAGAGCATCATCATGATCTCCAGCGAGATGAACGAGCTTTTGGGCATGGCCGACCGGATCATGGTCATGTGCGAGGGCCGCAAGACCGGCGAGCTGGACCGCAAGGACTTCAGCGAGGAGGCCATCATGCAGCTGGCCACGCAGTTCGTGTAAAAGAGGAGCGACCTATGGATAAGACAAAGAAGAACCGGCTGAATCAAAAGAGCATTCTCCACTTCCTCAGCAACAACGTCATCATGATCTGTATGCTGGTGATGATCGTGGTCATCGCGGCCATGGAGCCGAAGTTCATGTCCATGCGTGTGGTGCGGGACATTCTGATCCAGAACTCCTCGCGCATGATCATTGCCTGCGGCATGGCCATGGTGCTGATCTCCGGCGGCATGGACCTCTCGGCGGGGCGCATCGTGGGCCTGGCGGCGGTGGTCACGGGCTCCTTGGGTCAGGTGGCGGACACGTCCAGCAAGTTTTTCCCCAATCTCCCGCAGCTGCCGGTGATCGTGCCGCTGCTGGCGGCCATCGTGGTCTGCTTCCTGTTCGGCATGCTCAACGGCATCGCCATCGCCAAGTTCTCCATCCCGCCCTTCATCGTCACCCTGGGCACGGGCATGATCATCTGGGGCACCAACCTGCTCTACTATGACCTGGAGCCCAACAACTCCCAGCCCATCGGCGGCATTCAGGAGGGCATCCGGAATCTTGGCTCGGGCTACGTGGCCAAAATTCCCATTATCATCATCATCGCCCTGGTGGTGGTGCTGATCTCCTGGTTCATCATGAAGTACACGGCCTTCGGACGGAACATCTACTCCATCGGCGGCAACCGCGACGCGGCGGAGGTCTGCGGCATCCGCGTGGACCGCGTCCTGATCTGGACCTACGCCATCGCAGCCATCACCTTTGCCATCGGCGGCTTCCTAGAGTGCGCCCGGACCAACGGCGCCACCGCCGGCTACGGCGAGAACTACGAGTTCGACGCCATTGCCGCCTGCGTGGTGGGCGGCGTGTCCAACTCCGGCGGCGTGGGCACCATCCCGGGGATGGTGCTGGGTGTCCTGATGTTTGGTATCATCAACTACGGCCTGACCTTCCTGGGCGTGCCGCCCTACTGGCAGCGGATTGTCAAGGGCATCATCATCCTGACGGCGGTGGGCTTCGACGTGCGGAAAAATATTCGGAAAAAGTAAGGAAAGGGAACGAGCGATATGGAAAAATTACGTTGGGGCGTCATCGGCGCCGGCGGCATCGCCGACCGCAGGACGATTCCCGGTATGATGCTGGCGAAGAACGCGGAGCTGGTGGCGGTGATGGACGTCACCCAGGAGCTGGCAGAGAAGGTCCGCGCCAAGTACAACGCCAAGCGCGCCTATACCAGCGAGGAGGCGCTGCTGCAGGACCCGGAGGTGGACGTGGTCTACATCGCCACCCCCATCGTGGTCCACGCCCGGCAGGCCAAGCTGGCCGCGGACTACGGCAAGCATATCCTCATTGAAAAGCCCTTGGCCATGACCAGCGAGGAGGGCCGGGAGGTCCTGGATTACTGCGCCAGGAAGGGCGTGCAGATCGCGGCGGGCTTCATGATGCGCTTCGGCGCCCACGTGATGAATATGAAGAAGGCCATTGCCGAGGGCAAGATCGGCACGCTGGTCTCCGGCTATTCTCAGTTCACCCTGTGGCTCCCCTATGAGGAGGGCAACTGGCGCCAGTGCAAGGCCAAGGCCGGCGGCGGCTGCATGATGGACATGGCTGTCCACTGCATCGACCTGATGGAGTACATCACCGGCATGCGGGTGACAAAGGTGGGGTCCTTCAATGAGAATGTGGCCTTCTCCGATCATCCTCAGTACGACGTGGAGGACACCTCCACCGTGATGATGCGCATGGAGAACGGCGCGCAGTTCGTGGTGCAGACCAACTTCAACATTCCCGATGAGGCCGCCAAGTGGCGTCTGGAGTTCTTCGGCACCAAGGGCCGCCTCCTGGGCGACACCATCATCGGCCAGGTTGACGGCGGCAGGCTCAACGGCGTCTTTATCGCCGAGAACGCCGCCTACGACGCCGAGCAGACCCACAACGACTATGCCGGCGAGGATATCCCCGGCGACTTCGGCAATATGTACACCCGGGAGATCGAGAGCTTCTCCGATTCCATCCTCCACCACAAGCCCCTGGAGGTTCCCGCCAGCGACGCGGTCCACGTCCAGCACATTATGGAGCTGGCCTACCGCAGCGGCGAAGAGATGGCAATGTACGAGGTCTGAACTGCAAAGGTCCAGGGCCGTATCCTGATGGATACGGCCCTGGTGTGCGAAAGGCGGGAAATAAATGCGTTTACCTCTGGTGCATGACCGGGCGTTCTACAAAACCTTCGCGGCTCTGGTCGGGACGCTGATCCTGGAGCAGGCCGTGGTGCTCAGCGTCAACCTGGCGGACAATGTGATGATCGGCAGCTACAGCGAGGTCTCCCTGGCCGGCGTGGCGGCGGTTAACCAGATCCAGTTTGTGGTGCAGCAGCTGGCATTTGCCATCAGCAACGCCCTAATCGTCCTGGCCAGCCAGTATTGGGGCCAGCGGCGCACGGGTCCCATCCGGCAGGCCGCGGCGGCGGCGCTGCGGTACGAGCTGGCGGTGGCTCTGGCGCTGTTTGCGGCTGTGTCGCTGTTCCCGCGGGGCTGCGTGGGACTCTTTGTGGAGGATGCCGCCATCATCGGCGAGGGCATCCGGTATTTGAGCATCATTCGTTTCACCTATCCATTTTTCATGGTAACGACTGCGCTGCTGGGCGCCATGCGCAGCGTGGAGACAGTGCGGCTGGCGCTGGGTGTGTCCATCGTCTCGCTGGTGGTCAACTGTAGTATCAACTTCGTCCTGATCTCCGGACGCTTCGGCGCACCGGAGCTGGGCGTCCAGGGCGCGGCCATCGGGACCCTGACGGCCCGGGTGCTGGAGTTTGTGATCGTGGTTGCCTATGTGTTCCTCCGGGACAAGAAGCTGGGCTTCCGATTCCGGGAGCTCCTCCGTGTGCCGGGGGAGCTGCGGCGGGATTATACCCGCGTTGCCCTGCCGGTGCTGGCCCAGGGGGCTATGTGGGGCGTCTCCAACGCGGTGCAGACCGCCATCCTGGGGCATATGGACCCCACCGCCATGACGGCGTATTCCATTTCCTCTACCATCTTCCTGCTGCTGAAGGTTATGGCTGTGGGCGCGTGCACGGCGGCGTCCATCATCGTGGGCCAGCAGGTGGGCCGCGGCGACCGGACGGCGCTGAAGTCCATGGTGGTGACACTGCAGGTGCTGTTTCTGGGCATCGGCGCGGTGCTCTCGGCGGCACTGCTGGCCATCCGCCTTCCGCTGCTGTCCATGTACCGGATCTCCCGTGAGACCTATGACCTGGCCAGCGCGTTCATTCTGATCCAGTGCGTGGTGATCTTCACCATGTCCTACCAGATGCCCACCAACGCCGGCATCATCCGCGGCGGCGGCGATACCCGCTACGGCACCATCCTGGATCTGATTTCCATCTGGTGCATCGTCCTGCCGGTATCATACCTGGCGGCGTTTGTCTGGAACTGGCCGGCCATCGCGGTGGTGATGTGCCTCAACGCCGATCAGGTGTTCAAGTGCGTCCCCGCCGCCATCCGTGCCAACCGCTACCACTGGATCAAGCAGCTGACAAGGTGAGAAAAAGGGCGCGAGCTTCGCGCCCTTTTTTGCTTCCTTTTTAAATCCTTCGTCAAAGTGGCGAATCCCGATGCATAAATATGGTGGCCCTCAAACCGAAGGCCACCATATCTTTCTTTTATACCATTGTCCTTTTCCCAGGTTTCCGGACCCAAATAACTATAACAGCGGCAGTTGCCATGAGAAATTCTGCGTATATAGCAGGTTTCCCTATTATGTCTGTTTCGTGAAAAAGGAAGGTGGATAAAATGGCGCAGGAACAGCCGATAAAAGCTCAGGAGCGGGAAATCCGCCGGCTGAAGGAAGGAACGAGTTTTTGGCGGAGGCCAGCGCTTTTTTCGCCGCGAGCCGTCGGAAGTCCGCAAGGAACCGCGGATGAAGTTCCTTGCGGAAAAGACAGACGGCGGCGGGAAGAAGGGAAAAATTGCCCTGTGCTGTCGGGTTCTGAAGGTGAGCCGTCAGGTTTTTTACCGGTATCTCTCCCGGCGGGAGCTGCCCTGGAAGTACCAGGGCCTGGCGGAGGCCACGCGGGCGATCCATAGCGAGCGGACGGTCTGGCGGGTGATGAAGGAAATTGGCCTGGTCCATCACCCAAAGCGCAGGCCCAACGGCATCACCAGGGCAGACCGGGAGGCCAGAAAGTCGGATGACCTGCTGAAACGGGATTTTTCAGCGGACAAACCTCTGTCTTTTCGTATCTCATGCACTTATTTTATTTCATTATTTTATTTTCGCAAGAGATCTAAAATGTTGGCGATGTGCTTGGCTGCGTCGCTGTTGGAGACCATGCACTGATACGCCGCACCGTGGTCCTGGCAGGCATTCTCCATACCATTGGACATCCGCTGGAACACGGGGACCTCCACGGTCTGAAGGGAGAAGCCGATTTTGTAGGGCTCGGCCGCGGGGGCGACGCCGCCGTCGTCCTTGGGAGTTTCTGCGGCGGGCTTGTCTCCGTCCGAAGCGGCGCGCGTGCCGCTTCCGCTGTTGTCCACGGGACTCCCGGTCGAGCAGGCCATCAGGCCGAAAACCAGAAGCGCTGCCAGAAGAAGTGCGAGTGCTTTTTTTCATTTATCTGCATTCTTTATTTATTTTGTGATTTAAAAAATAAACTTTTAAAAGTAACTTAAACTTATAACACTCACAGAAACTTATCAAATGCCTGCTGAATTTTCGGCTTTTTCAACAATTTTGTCAACGCCTTTTTGACCATTCAATACAACAGCCGCCGCCAGCGGGAGGAGATCGGGCCGCTGCGGTGATTTTTCGGAAAAAGTTTTGAGGCGAAGGCCGCAGCTCACGCATATATTTTCCTGTAGGGGTTGCAAAATTCTGGTTTCTGCGGTATAATTTTTTCGACTTTATTCTGCCCATCCCGGGCAAAACCGGATGAAAAGAGGACGCCCGCCCGCGGGATTACTGCCTATGAAAAAACGTCAACTTTCTCATTTTCTTCTACCAGGCGCCGGCGCGGTGCTGCTGCTGGCGCTGCTGATCACGACCGCGGCCCTGCCGCACTCAGCGGCGCAGACGCCCTCTGCGCCGCCCGCGCCGGCATCGCCGGCGGCAGCGCCGGTCCGGTCCGAAGCCGTGCCGGAGGCTGCGGAGACCGATCCGGCTTCACCGCTGCTGCTGCGCTATGTCCAGGGCATCGATGGCTTTTTCCTGCCGGAAAAGACCTGTACCCGGGCGGAATTCGCGCAAATTCTACATAATTTAGGCCTCTCAGCCCCCGGCTCCGGTGCGTTTGCCGACGTGCCGGCGGCGGCTTGGTACGCCCCCGCGGTGGCCGGGATCTCCGGCATTCTGGAGGGCTACGACGACCACACCTTCCGCCCCGCCCAAGCGATCACCCTGGCGGAGCTGACCGTCATCCACTGCCGGGTGCTGGGCGTGGAGACGGACGCCGCCGCCGAAGGCGAGGCGTGGTACGCTCCCGCGTGGCGGGCGGCGGCGGCGCTGGGCTGGCACGACGCACTGGAGGGCGCGGAGCCGGAGACGCCGGCGCAGCGCTGGATGGTGGTGTCCATCACCAACCGCGCCCTGGGCCGGACCCCCGACGAGGCGGCCATCGACGCACTGGAGGGCCTCCGCTTTCTGGACCTGGCCCCCGGCGATCGGGCCTACTACGATATTATCGAGGCCGCCTCCACCCACGACGCGGCCTGGAGCGCCAAAACCCGGGAGTTGCCCGCGGTGACGCCGGGCCTCCATCAGGCGGGCAGTGAGCTGGCCTTTGTCCAGCCGGACGGCGCGCTCTGCACCACACCGGGACTGCTGAACCTGAACGGTGAGACGTATCTGGTCCAGTCCAATGGCCGCATCGCCGCCGACGGGGCCATCCACCTGGTGGACGGCGCGCCGGTCTACTGCCAGGCGGACGGCACACTGCTGAAAAACGGCGGCTGGCACGATTTCTACTTTGACGCCCAGGGGCGCTATACCTCCGGCGACGCGAAGCTGGACGAGAGCGTCGAGGCCATCCTGGCGGCGGTCACCACCCCGGAGATGACGGACCTGGAGAAGCTGCGGGCCTGCTACGACCACGTCCGCGCCTACGGCTACCTGGGCCGCAACGCCACCATTTCCGACAAGACCATGCCCCGGGACAAGGCCATCGGCTACGCCAACAAGATTTACGATACCGGCAAGGGCGACTGCTACAATTTCGCCGCCGCGTTCTACTTCCTGGCCAAGCGCCTGGGCTACGATGCCACCGCTGTGGTGGGCCGGTGCGCCTACAGCTGGGGAACCGTGTCCCACGGCTGGGTGGAGATACCCATGGACGGCGCCGTATACCTCTTCGACCCGCAGATCGAGAATTACAACATACGCCGCGGCATCAGCAACGCCGGTCACAGCGCGTTCCGGGTGACCTATGAGACAGCCACGGGGACTTATTTTAAAAACTAGTGTAAAGCGAGGAGAGTCAGATGAAACGAAGCCTCAGTTTGCTGCTGGCGGCGCTGCTGCTGATGAGCGCAGCGGCCTGCGCGGCCCCGGCGGAGCCGGAAGTGCCGGCCCAGCCCGAGGAGAGCGCCCCCGTCCCCGAGCCGGTACCCGACGCGCCCAAGGCCGACGCCCCTAAGTCGGCCCCCGCCCCGGAGCCGCCGGAACAGGCGGAGCCGCCGGAGGAGGTCGTGCCTGTGGAGCCGGAGCCGGAGCAGCCGCCGGCGCCGGCAGCGGAGCAGCCCCAGCCGGACCCGCCGGATCCGCCAGAGGATCCCCAGCCGGTGGAGGCAGCGCCTCCAGCCCAGACTCAGCCGGAGCAGTCTCCGGTCCAGGCGGAGCCGCCCGCGCCGCCCGCCGCGCCCAAGGCCACGGCTGCCGACGCCCAGGCGTACATCGGCCAGGAGATCGGCGCGCTCTACGCGGCCATCGGCCAGCCCAACAGCACCTACTATGAGTATTCCTGCTCCGGCCCGGGCGACGACGGTCTGTTGTACTACGACGGCTTCACGGTGTTCACCTATGTGGAGAACGGCGTGGAGACGGTGATCGACGCGGAGGCGGACTGAGGATGAAGAAAATGGGAATCGCGGCGGCGCTGCTGACGCTGCTGCTGTGCGCCTGCGGCGGGCAGGCGGCGGAGACCGCCTCCGGCGAGGCGGGCCACGCCTGGGACACGGCCTTGATGGTCCAGGGGACCCGGGTGAACGGGGAGACCTCCGTTGCGGACCTTCTCGCGCTGCTGGGCGGGGACTACGAGTACGCAGAGGCCATCTCCTGCGTCTACGACGGCATGGACAAAACCTATACCTATCCCGACGCCGTGGTCTACACCTACCCCGCGGAGGACGGCGAATGCCTGATGGAGCTGTACTGCACCGGCGGCGAGGTGGAGACGGCCCTGGGCGGCGTCACCTTCGGCGCGGCCCGGGAGGAGGTCATTGCGGCCTTTGGCCAGAATTTCACCGAGTCCGGCAGCGTCCTGCGCTACGAGAACGACACGGCGCAGTCTGAGGACTACGAGCCGGACGCCGTCTATTTTGAGCTGACCGATGGCAAGGTTACGGCCATAGCCACGGTGGCGGAGCATCGGGCGGAATGAGAAGGAAAAAAACGATTTTGGCAGCCCTCCTGGCCGCGGTGCTGGCGGTCCTGACCGCCTGCGGCCCCCGAATTTACGAGCCGGCGGGGGAGCCCACCGGCGTGGAGAGCCTGGACGCGGCGGTTTTGACCCTGCTCCAGGAGCTTTGCGACCCCAAGGCGGGTCTGGAGGAAAATCTTGGGATCGTCTACGATTGGGTCCGGGACGAGATCGCCTACCGGGCCGGGGCGGAGGACACCTCCGGCGGCTTCACCGACGAATTGACCGCGGCGCTGGCCGAGGCCATGCTTTCCAAGCGCCGGGGCAACTGCGACGGCGAGGCGGCGCTGATGGCGGTGCTTCTGCGGCGCATGGGCTGCGAGAGCGTCGTGGTCCAGGGCACCTTCACCCGGGAGGACGGCCAGGAGGTGGACCACGCCTGGGTCATCGCCCGGGTGGGGGAGGTCTGCCGCCACTTTGACCCCCTCTACGAGCGCTACTACACCGAAAACGCGGACCGGAGCTGTTTTCTTGGAACCGACGCGGACTTTCTGACTACCCACAGCTGGCAGCAGGCGGACTACCCCGCCTGCGCGGAATAAGGAGGAGACGCTTTGTTTCTGCTGGAACGTCTCAAAACATACGCGGGTACGGACCGGACCGCCATTCTCTACGGCGGCGAAGTCCTGTCCTACGCCCGCCTGGACGCCTGGAGCGACGCCTTCGCGGCGTGGCTTCTGGCGCGCTTCGGCGAGGACCGGACGCCCATCCTGATCTACGGCCACAAGGAGCTGTCCATTCCCGCCTGCATGTTCGGCGCGCTGAAGAGCGGCCGGGGCTACGTGCCGGTGGACACCACCTTCCCCCGGGAGCGGGTGGCACAGATCGTGGAGGCGGTGCGGCCCCGGGTGATCGTGGATTTCTGCGGCCTGGGCCTGGAGGCCCCGGCGGTGCTGGACGGCATGGCTTTGACGGAGATTCTGGAGAGCGGCGGTACGGCGGACCGCGGGACCTGGATCACCCCGGGCCAGACGGCCTATATCCTGTTCACCTCCGGCTCCACCGGGCAGCCCAAGGGTGTGCAGATCACCGCCGGGAACATCGCCGCGTTCAGCCGGGGCGTGGACAGCCTCCTGCGGTGCGAAGGGGAGGGGGGGACCTTCCTCAACGCCATCTCCTACTCCTTCGACGTCTCGGTCTGCGCCCTCTACTACGCCCTCTCCCGGGGCATGACCCTTTATACCGTGGACCGCGCGGCCCTCAATGACGCCAGGTCGCTTTTTGCCGCCCTGGCGGCGTCAGGGATCGACATCTGGGTTTCCACGCCGTCTCTTGGCGAGCTCTGCCTCCAGTCCGAGCAGTTTGACCGGGGGCTTTTGCCGCGGGTGCAGAAGTTCATTTTCTGCGGCGAGGTGATGACCAGCAAGCTGGGCCGCGAGGTCCGCCGCCGCTTCCCCGGTGCGCGGGTCTATAACGCCTACGGCCCTACCGAGACTACGGTCCTGGTGACGGCGGTGGAAGCCACCGATGCCCTGTGCGCCGCCGGGGAGACCGTCCCCATCGGCTACGGCTTCGGGAACCTCACCTGCCAGATCGCGGACCCTGAGACCGGAGCGCTCCTGCCCGACGGGCAGCAGGGTGAGCTGCGGATTCTGGGGGAGTGCGTCAGTCCCGGCTACCTGGGCGACCCGGAACGGACTGCCCGGTCGTTCTTCGAGCGGGACGGCGTCCGGGGCTACCGTACCGGCGACCTGTGTAGCCGCGAGAACGGCATGATCTACTACTACGGCCGCCTGGACGGTCAGGTGAAGCTCAACGGCTTCCGGGTGGAGCTGGAGGATGTGGAGCGGAACCTCACCAAAGTGCCCAACATTGCCCGCGCAGCGGTGGTGCCGGAGTACCGCGGCGCGCTGGTCCAGGGCCTGACGGCCTACGTTCTCCTGGAGGCCCCCGATGGCCTGGGCTCCCTCCAGCGGGCGAAGAGGATCAAGGAGGCCCTGGGGGCCCTGGTGCCCTCGTACATGGTGCCGCGGAAGATTGTGGCGGTGGACGCTTTCCCGCTGAACACCAACGGCAAGGTGGACAAAAAGGCGCTCTCCGCCGGAGGGAAGCCATGACACCCTTCGGCGGCCTGGCCTTTTTCTGCGTGCTGGCGGCAGCGCTGGTCCCGGCGGTCATTCTGGGCCTCCTGGGCAGGTCACTGCGGGGCTATGGCCTCGTAGCCACCCTTGCGCTGCTCCTGGCGGTGTTCGACGGCTGGGCGGCGAAGCTCACGCTGCTTGGCTTCTGGGCGCTGCAAACGGCCCTCTGCTGGGGCTGTGCCCGGCTGTGCCGGCGGTATGCCCAGCGATGGCTACTGTGGATTTTCCTCCTGGCGTCCCTGACGCCCCTGATTTTGACCAAGCTCTCCGGCGTCCTGCCAAACCTGCGGGTCCCGGGGCTTCTGGGAGTCAGCTATATGACCTTCCGGGCGGTGCAGGTGCTGCTGGACACCTGCGACGGCCACCTGGAATCTGTCAATCTGCTGGATTTCAGCTATTTTCTCCTGTTCGCCCCCAGCATTTCCTCCGGCCCGCTGGACCGCTACCGCCGGTTCACCAAGGACCTCCACACGCCCCCGGGCAGGGAGGCCTACGCTGATCTTCTGCGGGACGGCGTGTGGAAGCTGATGACCGGCGCGCTGTATAATTTTGTGCTGGGCGGCCTCATCTGGGACCTCTGGGTGGCGAAGCTGCCGGAGCATGGCTTTTGGGCGACCCTCAGCTATTTCTACGGTTATACCTTCTTCATGTTCTTCAACTTCGCCGGCTACAGCCGCATGGCGGTGGGGACGGCGTACCTCCTGGGCATCCGGATGCCGGACAATTTCGACCGGCCCTTCCTGGGGGTGGACCTGAAGGACCTCTGGGCCCGGTGGCACATTTCGCTCTCCACGTGGCTGCGGGACTATGTGTACACCCGCTTCTGCATGGCGGCGCTGCGGAAAAAGTGGTTCAGGGGACGGCGCACCAGCTCGTATGTGGGGTATTTCCTCACCATGCTGCTCATGGGCCTCTGGCACGGCCTGACGCCGGGCTACCTGGTCTACGGCGCATACCACGGCCTGCTCATGAGCGCCAACGAGGTGCTGGACACCAGGTGGAAGCGGTTCAAAACCATCAAAAAAGGCCGTTGGAGCCGGTGGGGGATGCGTCTGATTACCTTCCACCTGTTCGCGTTCGGCCTGCTGATTTTCTCCGGACGGCTGTTATAAGGCCCCGGGGATTTGGAGGGATTTTTATGACAGAAAAGATCATCGCGCTGCTCCTGGACATCTGCGGCGCGGACGAGGGCGAGATCCAGCCGGACACCGAGCTTTTTGAGGAGGGCATTCTGGACTCCTTCGGCCTGGTGCAGCTGCTGGTGGAGATGGAGGGGCAGCTGGGCGTGAGCCTGGACCCGGCGGCGCTGGAGCGCAGCGCCATCTCCACTCCAGCCAAGCTGGCCGCGGCGGCGCAGGCGTGAGGCGGAAGCTATTTGCGGCGCTGGCGGCGGTTCTGGCGGCAGTGCTGGTGCTGCTGGCCGTCCCACTGGGGCTGCGGCTGGCCATGCCGGCCTATCCCGCCGCCCTGGCCGCGGACAACGCTGCGGAGAAGATCACCGGCACGTATCTGGTCTCCCAGGCGGCGCAGGCGGACCACAGCCTCCTGGTTTTCGGCTCCAGCGAGCTGGGGACCACGGACATCTGCACCCACCCCGTCAATTTCTTCCGGGGCAGCGGCCTGCGGGTGGATCTGGTGGGCCGCGGTTCCTGCCAGTCGCTGATCCACGCCCTGGCCGTGGGCGCGCAGGGGGAGAACCTGCGGGGGCGGCAGGTGGTGCTGATCACCGCGCCGCAGTCCTATGTGTCCGGCGGCATCGCCAGCGACCTCTTTATGGCCAATTACTCCCAGCAGCAGCTGCTGGACATCCTGGCTGACGGTCAGGTGCCGGATGCCATCAAAACATACCTCTCCCGCCGGGTGCAGGACCTCTTCGCCCGGTACGAGGCTGACGCCGGCGCGGCCCCCCAGGCCCACACCGCCGGGGACGTCCTCAGCGCCGCCTGGGCCTCCGGCGCGCCTGTCTGGTATCTGGCCCCTTACGCGGGCCTGACGCGCTGCCTCCTGGACGCCAAGGATCTGGCATCTTCGCGGCGGCTGATGGCCCAGTATCCGGCGTCGGCGGCGGAGCCGCTGGACCTGCGCTTTGACTGGCAGGCCGAGGAGGCCGCGGCCCTGGCGCAGGCGGCGGAGATGGCGACCAACAACGACTTTTATATGCAGGACGGCTACTACAGCACCTACATCGGCGCGAAGCTGCGCCAGCAGGCGGGGAAGGATGCGGCGGAGAGCTACGCGGAGTCCCCAGAGTACGACGATCTCCGCTGCCTTCTGGACCTGTGCGCCCTGCGGGAGGTGGAGGTGCTGTTCGTCCACGTGCCCATGCACGGCAGCTGGAACGATTACACCGGCTTCGATGCGGCGCGGCGGGCGGAATACTACGGGAAGGTCCGGGCAATCGTGGAAAATTATGGGAACGTCACGCTGCTGGACCTGACAAAAAACGAGTACGAACCCTATTTTCTCTGTGATACAATGCACTTAGGCTGGAAGGGGTGGCTGGCGGTTGACCGGGCGATTGTGGAATTTTATCAACCGGATTGAGCGGAATTTCCGGGAGAGGCCCGCGTGGCGGGCGCTGGCCTACGCGGCCATCACGGCGGCGCTGCTGCTGACGTGGCTGTTCACCGACGGCGCGGCAACGGACTTCGTCTACAGCGAATTTTAAACGGTTGGGATGATTTATGGAGAAAAACGAGAAATGGCTGCAATGGGCGGTGGAGCTGCAAAGCATTGCGCAAGCTGGTTTATTTTTTGAAAAAAATCCGTTTCAGATGGAAAGATACGAGCGCATCCGGGAAATATCGGCGGAAATGCTCAGCTGTCAGTCGGAGATTCCCCTGGAGAAGGTAAAGGACATATTTTGCAGCGACGTGGGATATCAAACGCCGAAAATTGACACGCGCGCGGCGATCTTCCGCGATGGAAAGATACTGCTGGTGCATGAAGCCAATGACACGTGGTCCCTGCCGGGCGGCTGGGTGGATGTGCATATTTCCGTGGAGGAAAATACGATCAAGGAAGTGAAGGAGGAAGCGGGACTGGATGTTTGCGTGAAACGGATCATCGCGGTTCAGGACCGGGAAAAGCACAATCTGCCAATTTATGCCTATAAAGTGTGTAAAATCTTTATGCAATGTGAGGTCATAGGCGGTGAATTCGTCCCGAATCTGGAAACGACCGGTTTTGATTATTTTGGAGTGGATGAGCTGCCCTGTCTTGCGGAAGAAAAAAATAATCGGGAACAGATCGAAATGTGCTTCCGGGCCATGCGCGCCGAAGCCTGGGAAGCCCTGTTTGATTAAGGGGCGCGCAGCGCAATCCAGTTTTTGCCCGCCTTTTTACAAAAAGGCGGCGGGCCCAGGGCAGCGCCCTGGTGGGTTTGGGCGAAGCCCAATTAAAAAAATCGCAAAAACAGAGGTATCTAACATGAAAAGATTCAGTGCCATCCTGCTGACCGCCGTCCTCATCCTGGCCCTCGCCGCCTGCGGCGGGGACGCGCCCAAGGACCTGACTCCCGAGGAGCGGCTGGAGGCGGCCCAGGGCCTCATCGGGGAGGATGTGGAGAAGCTCTACGACGCCATTGGCCGGCCGGACGGGAGCAGCTACGCCTCGTCCTGCATCGGCGACGGCGAGGACGGGGAGCTGAGCTACGACGGCTTCCACGTCTATACCTACCGCGCGCCCGACGGCGCGGAGAGCGTACAGGATGTGCTGCCCCTGCCGTGAGGCAGGGCGCGGCCCGGATGTGAAAGGAGCGGACCTATGCGGCGAATGCGAATGATCTTCCTGGGGGCGCTGCTGGCGTGCCTGCTGGCGGCCCCGGCCCACGCCACGCAGCTGACCGACGCCATGTTAAAGGAGGTCAGCCTCCCGGTGCTGTTCGGCGGCGACACGTTCACGGTGGAGGATACCGAGTTCCACCGGATTCTCATCCCGGCCTATGTTCGGGAGCGCTATGCCCAGGGGACAGGCCCCGTGGAGGGTGTTGTGGACCCCCTGGTGGAGCAGGTGAAAAAGACCCTCAACTCCGATGAGATCTACCCCAAAAATGAGTTTGTCACCTATACCCAGGTGCGCCACGAGGTGGTGTCCTACTTTGACAGCCACCTGGCGCTGTTCCTGAAAACCGTCTATACCTTCTGCGGCATGGAGGACAAAACTCCCTGCCTCGACGAGCTGACGCTCTTTATCCTGGACCAGCTGCCGGCCCTGACGCCCCAGATGCGCAACGATATCGAGGTCCTCTATAAGTATAACATGACCATCGGCGGCACCCAGGGCACCATCGCCCGGGACGGCGCGGCCGACGGGCTGTACTACTTCGCCCAGACCGACCCGGACTGGGCCGAGCTGATCTTTGAGTTCGAGGGCAACGGCGCGACGCTGAAGGACCGCGGCTGCGGCTGCGCTTGCGCGGCCATGGTGTTTTCCACCTATCACAAGGTGGAGATTACCCCCAAATGGATGCGCACCTACGCCCTAGCCGGCGACTGGCCCGTGAGCTACGGCCTGCCCAACGAGTATTTCCAGGGCATCGCCCGCCAGTATACCTACCTGGAGACCGAGCGCTACGGCACCGTCCTCAACGACCCCACCATCGTCCCCAAGGCGCAGCTGGACATGGAGCAGCTGGCCCGGCAGATCGGGGAGGAGGGCTATATGGCCATCATTCACGTGGTGGCCGGCGCGTTTACCGGGCAGGAGCACTATATGGTCCTGGCCGACTATGAGGAGATCGACGGCGTGGGCTATTTCCTGGTGGCCGACCCCTATATCCAGCCCAGCCGCTACCGCAATACCGACCAGATGCGCGACGTCCCGGGGGATAACCAGGGCCTGGTGTACGCCGCCTCGTCCCTGCTGTACCGGGACTGCAAGTCGGTGATTCTCTTCTCCCAGGACCGCAACGACTTCCCCCTGAGCTGCAAGACCGAGCGCGCCGAGCGCGTGGACCGGCTGGCGGAGTGAGGAGGACGCTTATGAAAGAAAAATCGACATTTTTGAAGATCCTGCCCTACCTCCTGGTGGTGCTGGTGATCATGGTGTTTGCGGTGGTGCTGTTTTTGTTCCTCCGCCCGGGGGACGCCGCTGACGCCCCGCCGCCCCAGACGGACGCCAGCGAGACTGTGACGCCGCCCCCCGCCCAGGGCGACGCCCCTCCGGCCCCCATTCAGACCCCCGACGACGCCTCCGTCACCGCCGCCACCACCTATGCCTACGGCGCGCTGCGCCTGGATATGCCCGGCGAGCTCCTGCTGGAGGAAAACCGCGATAAGACCCGCGTCACCGTCCGCCTGGACACCGAGACGCTGCCCCGCCTGGACGGCCAGCAGCTCCAGGCCAAGCAGCCAACGGACGAGGAGTACCTCCGCCTGGCTGCGGGCCTGCTGCAGGCGTATTACGCCGACCCGCCGGAGACCGCCGGCATCACCGTCACCCCCCAAGCGGACCTACCCCACGCCTACGCCGTGGAGACCTCGGCCCGGGGCGAGACGCCGGCCATGACGGCCCGGGTGCGGTTTTTGCAGACAGGGAACGAGCTGTGGTATCTGATCCTCCTCAGCCCCGCGGGGGAGGACCCCGGCGCGGCCCTGACCAGCGTCTTTGAGACGGCGCGGATGGAGGGCTGAGATGAAACGACGCTTCCTGGCGCTCCTGGCGGCGCTGCTGCTCACCGCCTGCGCGGCAGAGCCGTCTGTCCCCGCCGCGCCGCCGGAGCACCCGGCGGAACCCGCCGTCCAGCCTGTCCCCCCGCCGGAACCGGTCCCAACAACGCCCCCTCCGTCCCCGGAACCGGAGCCGGAACCGCCCCCCCCCGCCGAACCGGCCCCGGAACCCATGGATCCGGGCCTCCAGGAGAACGAGGACGGCCTCTACTTCGTCCAGCCAGACGGGACCTACCTGCAAGACGGCTATGAGGGCGTCCTCTACTTTGACGCCCAGGGCCGCTACACCACCGGCAGCGCCGACCTGGATGCGGCGGTGGATGAGGTTCTCGCTGCCGCGGTCACGGACCCCTCTGCGGACCGCGAGACGCGGCTGAAGGAAGCCTACTACTACATCCGCGACCACTATTCCTACATCGGCATCCGCCACTATGACGCCGGCACCACCGACTGGCTGGAGGAAGCGGCGCTGTTCCTGGCGCAGAACGGCAAGAGCAACTGCTACGGCTTCACGGCCCTGTTCGCTTGCTGCGCCCGCCGCCTGGGCTACCAGGCACAGGTGGTGGCGGGACACGAGTACACCGCCGACAACGACCACGCCTGGGTCATGATCGACTGGGAGGACGGGGAGACGTACCTCTTCGACGTGCAGCTGGAGTATGCCTACCTCTACATCTACAACCGCGGTCCTATCGACATGTTCAAGGCCGCCTCCAGCGGCGGTGGTATTTACAACGGCAAGGCGTATTTCTTCCCCGGTGCCGCGTCGTAAAAAGCATTGACGCGCCCGCGGATATCCGCTATAATAGAGCGGAAAGTACAATCATGGATTGCGGGAGCATCGGAAGTGGGCAGCATGGCGCCTCTGTCCGCTGCTCTCGATTCCTTTTGGCCCGGCTTGACGGCGGGCTATGCAAAAATGTAGAAAATTTATACAGACGGTTTTATTAACGCACCTGGCGTAAAGAGAGAGGGGCCTATGTCTTTTCCATCCATCCTGTTTTTAAGCGCGTTTCTGCCGCTGACCGCGGCGCTGTATTACCTGGCGCGGGGCCTGCGGGCGCGGAATCTCCTGCTGGCGGCGGCCGGTCTGGTCTTTTACGCCTTCGGGCGGCTGGCTGACCTGCCCATTCTGCTGTCCTCGGTGCTGGTGCACTATTTGGCGGGCCGGCTGCTGCTGCGCCTGACGCGGGGGCGGCGGGCCGTGGTGGTGGTCACGGCGGCCCTGGACCTGGGGCTGCTGATTTTCTATAAATACCTGAGCTTTTTCCTGCCCTTTGCCGGCCTGACCGCCCGGACGCTGCCCCTGGGCATCTCCTTTTTCACCTTCCAGGGCATCAGCTATGTGGTGGACGCCTACCGCGACCGGGACGCCGCCAGCCGCCGCTTTTTCCCGGTTTTGCAGTACCTGGCCTTTTTCCCCAACCTGGTTTCCGGCCCGCTGCAAAAATTCCGGGACTTCCGCTCCCGCCTGACGGCCCGCCGGACCTCTCCCCAGGACATAACCGTATCCCTGCGGCGCTTCACCGTTGGTCTTGCCAAGAAGCTGATCGTGGCCGGCACTCTGGGCGCTGCGGCGGATGCGGTGTTCGCCCTGGCCCCCGGGGAGGTGGACATCCGCTCGGCGTGGCTGGGGGCGTTGTGCTACGCTCTGCAAATTTACTTTGATTTCAGCGGCTACAGCGACATGGCTGTGGGTGTGGCGGGTCTGTTCGGCTTTCCGCTGCCGGAGAATTTCCGTTATCCCTACCGCGCCGCCTCCATCACCGATTTCTGGCGGCGATGGCATATGTCGCTCTCGGGCTGGTTCCGGGACTACCTGTACATCCCCCTGGGCGGTAGCCGCCGGGGCCGGGGCCGGGCGATGCTCAACAAAGGTGTCGTGTTTCTGGCGACAGGCCTCTGGCATGGAGCCAGCTGGACCTTTGTGCTCTGGGGCCTCTGGCACGGGCTGTTCGCCATCCTGGAGACTGCCGCGCCGTCCCTGCGGAAGCGCGCCGAGGGCCGCTGGTGGGGTCACGGGTATGCCTTGCTGGCGGTGGTCCTGGGCTTTGTCCTGTTCCGCGCGGAGAGCGTGGGCCAGGCGGTGCGGATCGTTTCGCAGATGTTCGCCGGCTTCCATCTGACCCAGGCCACCACCTTCCTCCTGCAGGCGGTCCTCAGCCGCAAGGTCCTGGCGGTGTTCATCCTGGCCTGTGTCCTCTCCCTGGGAGCCGCCCCATGGCTGGCGCGGCGTCTTGGAAATTGGAAAAAATTGGAAAATGCACAGATGGCCGGGACGCTGCTGCTGCTCCTGCTCAGTCTGCTGGCCTTGGCCGGCGGCTCGTTTCAGCCGTTCATCTACCAGCAATTCTGACACTTCCAAGCCCGTTGACTGCCCTTCAACTGCCCCTTCACTGCCCCTTCAAGGGGGTATCAAACACGATAAATTTGCCCCAATACGGATAAAATAATGGATTTCAGATAGAAGCAAATCGTCCGCTGCGGATGATTTGGCGCATGGAAACGCCCTGTCGAAGGAGAGCGAATCATGAAGAAAAATAGAAAATACGCGGTGTTCTGCGCGCTGTTTCTGACCCTCTGCGCCGTTCCGGCGGTGGGACTGGTGTTGTTTGGGCCGTCGGCGGTGGGGGCCAACGAGGTCCTGGCGGCGTTCCCGTCTCTGACCCGCGCCGGTGCTGTAAACTGGGATTTTCTCTCAGACCTCTCCCGCTATGTGGAGGATCGCTTTGCCCTGCGGCAGGAATTTATCACCGCTGATGCGGCGCTGACTGCTGCGATTTTCGGTGAATCCAGAACAAATTCTGTGATTTTTGGCCAGGACGGCTGGCTGTACTACGCAGACACCCTGGCCGATTACCAGGGCTCGGATCCCATGACGGAGCGGGAGCTCTGGTGCGCCGCACGGAATCTGGCGCTGATGCAGGAGTACGCCGCGGCCCGCGGCGCAGACTTTCTCTTCACCTCGCCGCCCAATAAAAATACCCTCTACCCCCAGTGGATGCCGGTACGCTATACCCGCGCGGAGACGCCGGGAAATTGGCAGCGTTTGATGCCGTATTTGGAGGAAATGGGAGTAAATTACTGCGATTTAACTCCAGTTTTGTTGGCGGCGGACGAGCCGGTCTACTTTAAGACCGACAGCCATTGGGACGGCTGCGGCTCCGCTCTGGCGCATGACGCACTGGTCGCAGCGCTGGGCGGCGAGGCCGGTTTGGCCGGCGAGGCGTTCACAATGTCGCCGCACGCCGGCGATCTCCACGAGATGCTCTACCCCGCGGGGACCCAAACGGAGCCGGGCCGCATCCTGGCCCGCCCGCGGTCATTCCAATACGTCGGAAACGTCCGCGGTCCTGATGATCAAATGATCCATACCACCAGCGCCGGAACCTCAGGGGCGCTCCTGATGTTCCGCGATTCCTTCGGCAACCTCCTGCACCAGGACTTGGCTGAGTCTTTCTCCGAGGCCACCTTCTCCCGCGCCATGCCGGTGCGCATGGACCTGCTGGCAGGGGAGGGGACGGTGATTTTTGAGCTGGTGGAGAGAAATCTTCGGAATTTGGCGGAAAAACCGCCAGTGATGGAAGGAAATCAGAGGGAAATGCCGGAAATCTGCGGGGAAGTGGAGGCGGCGCTGATGATTGAGCGCGGGGCGCATCGGGACCTTCCGGATCTGACAGTCTACACCGGCACCCTGGACTGCGCGGTCCTGGACGTGGATTCCCCGATCTGCGTGGTTCTGGACAGCGGCGTCTACGAGGCCTCCCCCACGCCGGAGGGCTTTACCCTCTATGCCCCGCCGTCGGAGACGGCGGAGGTCCTGGCCCGTTGCGGCGGCGCATGGCTGCGGTGTGCAGGTTAAGAGGAGCTTTCCTTTTCAGTTGTGACCTGCCGGAATCCACTGCCGCGGGCGGACTCGGGGCAAGGTGCGCTGTGCGGCGGATTTTTCGTTGATTTGTGGGCAAAAAGGCGTTATACTATAAGAATAGCGGAGGTGGGGTGAGGAAATGGGTTTGGATGGGCTGCTGGGCAACGAGCGGCTGAAAGCACAGATGCGTGCGGCGATCCGTAGCGGGCGGCTGTCCCACGGCTACCTGATCTCCGGGCCGGACGGCTCCGGCAAGCGCACCCTGGCGCAGCTGCTGGCCGCCGCCATGGAATGTACCGGGGCTGACGCGCCGTGCCTCTCCTGCGCCGCCTGCCGGAAGGTCCTCTCGGGGAACCACCCGGACGTTGTTACCGTGGACGAGCCGGAGAAAAAACAGGTGTCGGTGGAGCGCATCCGCCAGGCTCGGGCCGACGCTTTCATCCGGCCCAACGAGGGAAAGAGAAAGGTGTTCCTGATCCCCCGTGCCCAGGACCTGGGCACCGGTGCGCAGAACGCGCTGCTGAAAATTCTGGAGGAGCCGCCAAGCTATGGCGCGTTCCTGCTGCTCTCCGACGCGCCGGAGGCGCTGCTGCCTACGGTGCGCTCGCGGTGCGTGGAGCTGCGGATGACTCCGCTGGAGGCGGACGTCCTCCGTGCCGAGCTGGCGCGGCGCTATCCCGGGCGGGACCGGGGTGATTTGGACGAGATTGCGGCCCAGTCCGGGGGCTTTTTGGGCCGGGCGGTCTCGCTGGCCGAGGCCGAGGCGGCGGTCCTGCCGCAGACGGCGGCGTTTGCCGCGGCCTACACCGGGGGGGATACACTGGGACTTTTGGAACTGTTTTGCGGCATGGAACGGCTGAAACGGGCGCAATTCGCGCCGGTTTTGGAGCAGATGCGCCGGCTGTTGGCTGACGCGCTGGCTGTCCGGCAGGGAGGCCGCACCGCCGCGCCGGAGGCACGGGCCATGGCCGAGAAGCACACGGCACGGGCGTTGCTGGATGCCTGCGAGGCTGTGCAGGGGGCCCTGGACGACTGTTGGGGGAATGTGGGTATTCCCAATATCTGCGCGGGGCTGTTTGTGAAGCTCCAAAAATAATTCGTTACGTTCCGTGTGCTATTTTCAAGGGGTTTTTTATGCAAAGCTGGTTTACGATTGACAAAATTGACGAAACTACACATATCATCAGCGAGTACCGCCACTGGGAGGAGACGCACTGCTATCTGCTGGAGGGGCGGGACCGCTGCCTGCTGATCGACACCGGGCTGGGGATCTGCGACATCCGCGATGCGGTCGCGCGGCTGACGGACAAGCCCGTGACGGCTGTGGCGACGCATATACACTGGGATCACATAGGGGGCCACCGGGATTTTCCGGATTTTTACGCCCACGCGGCGGAGCTGGACTGGCTCCAGGGCCAGTTTCCGCTGTCCGCGCAGACGGTGCGGGAGATGGTGGCGGACCGGTGCGCGCTGCCGGAGGGGTTTGATCTGGACGGGTATGAGATGTTCCAGGGAACGCCCACGCGGCTTTTGGAGGACGGCGGCGTCATCGATCTGGGCGGGCGCGCTGTCCGGGCGCTGCACACGCCGGGCCATTCGCCGGGGCATCTGTGCTTCTGGGAGGCAGAGCGGGGCTGGCTGTTTACCGGCGATTTAGTGTATAAAGATACGCTCTTTGCATACTATCCTTCCACCGACCCGGCGGCGTATTTGGACTCGCTGGAGAAAATTGCCGCACTCCCGGCGCGGCGGGTGTTTCCCGCCCACCACAGCCTGGACGTGGGGCCGGAGCTGGTCACGCGTATGCGGGACGCCTTCCGGGAGCTGCGCCGGCAGGGGCTGCTGCACCACGGGAGCGGAACGTTTGACTACGGAGATTGGGCTGTTTGGCTTTAAAATATCAAAAAAATTAGACTTTCGCCGCGGAAACGGCGGGATGGGAGTACCCTATGGATGAATTGAAACGAAACGAGCGCGAGTCGTCCTGCCAGGGCTGCGGCGGCTGCCCCTGCGCCCAGGAGGCGGCATTGGGCGAGGCCGTGGACGACGCGCTGGCCCAGGAGCTGCTGCCGGAGCTACCGGAGGCGCCGGCGGTCCCCGCGCGGGTGCGCGTGGTGGATATCCGATTCCGCTCCGGGGGGAAGATCTATTTCTTTGACCCGGGCGAGCTGGAGCTCAAGGCCGGCGACCACGTCATCATCGACACCGCCCGGGGCGCGGAGTACGGCATCTGTGCCAGCGGCTGCCACACCGTGGCCGACACCGACGTGGTGGCCCCCCTGCGCCGCGTCCTGCGGGCGGCCACCGAGCAGGACGAGCGGGTGGTCAGCGCCAACCGCGAGAAGGAGAAGCGCGCCTACGACGTGTGCCTCCAGAAGATCCAGGAGCACAAGCTGGAAATGCAGCTGGTGTCGGTGGAGTGCGCCTTCGACGGCAGCAAAATCCTGTTCTTCTTCACCGCCGATGGCCGCGTGGACTTCCGGGAGCTGGTGAAAAACCTGGCCTCGGTGTTCCGCACCCGCATTGAGCTGCGCCAGATCGGGGTGCGGGACAAGGCGAAGATGGTGGGGGGCCTGGGCGTGTGCGGACGGCCTTTCTGTTGCAGCCAATTTTTGGATGATTTTCAGCCGGTGTCCATCAAAATGGCCAAGACGCAGAATCTGAGCCTGAATCCCACGAAAATCTCCGGCACCTGCGGGCGGCTGATGTGCTGCCTCAAGTATGAGCAGGAGGCCTATGAGGACCTGCACAAGACCGCGCCCCGGGCGGAGTCCTTTGTGGACACGCCGGAGGGCCGCGGCACGGTGTGCGACGTGAATCTGCTGCGGCAGACGGTGCGGGTGCGGATGGAGGACCATCCGGAGACCATCGGCACCTTCCGCAACAGCGAGATTGCCGTTCTGCGCAGCGGCAAGGCGAAAAAAACGGACCCGCCGGTGCCGCGGGACCTGGCGCCCATCTCCGGACAGCCCCGGCGCGCGCAGCGGGAGACGCCGGCGGCGGAGGACACGATGCCGCTGATGTTCAAGCGCCTGGACGAGTACGCGGCCAGCACCGGATACACGGAGCCGCGGCCGGAGGGCGGGGAGGAGCACGGCTACCGCCGGTCCCGCCGCCGTCGGCACCCCGCCGGGGAGGCAAAGCCGCCGCAGCAGGAGCCAAAGCCGCAGCAGAGCGCCGCCGAGGGCGGGCAGAAGCCGAAGTCAAACCGCCGGCGGCGTTCCCGCCGCCCCAAGAATCCGGGAGGCCGTGTGGAGTCCCAGGAATAAAGGAATAAAAGCTTCGCCGGCCTTATCCGGGCCCCCTGGATGCGAAATTTCCGATTGGTTCCAAAGTCTGGAGGGCGCTGCGCTCAGGATATGTTAAATTGGTAAAACGCTGCTGCATCGGTAAAAACGAGCCTTGGAAGCAAGCTGTCAACTGCTTTGGCGGTTGGCAGCTTGCTTTCCCTCTTTAACATAGCCGTCTGCCGCGCGCTGCAACCTCTTTTTAGGAAAATCTCTTGTATTTTTGGTTAGTCTGTGCTAGTGTATAAAAATGGAAGAAGGAAGGGACTGGGGGAAGATCGGTGAGCGGCACCGGCTTTTTGCCGGGGTTCTTCCGGCGCCTGGGCGTCAGACCTGACGAAACCGCTGAGATTCCGGGGACAAAACTGTGAAAAGGAACAAAGTTTCTCCGCTGGGAAAAATTCACTACCCGAAAGCCGGCGGCTGTGATATAATGCTCTTATTGGATATATTTTTTGATGTATTTGAAATCAGAGCGGGAAACCGTATGATTTGGAGGGATAGTCAATGACAATCAAGCTGAATTATCAAAATGCCGGCCTGCGGGAGCAGGAGCTGGAAAAGGTACGCCCCCTGGCGGAGACGGCCTTCCGCATCGTCACCGAGAGGACCGGCGCAGGCCATGAGATGCTGGGGTGGATGGATCTGCCCGATACGTATGACCGGGAGGAGTTTGCCAGGATCCAGGCCGCGGCCAAGCGGATCCAGGCCCAGAGCCAGGTGCTGGTGGTCATCGGCATCGGCGGCAGCTATCTAGGCGCCAGGGCCGGACTGGAGTTTGTGGGCGGCCCGCTGGCCAACCAGACCAGGGACGGCGTGGAGGTCTACTTTGTGGGCACCAACCTCAGTGCGGACTATTTCAGCAGCATCGTCAAGGTCATCGGCGACCGGGATTTCTCGGTGAACGTGATCTCCAAGTCCGGTACCACCACGGAGCCTGCCGTGGCCTTCCGGATGTTTAAGGCTATGCTGGAGAAAAAGTACGGCAAGGCCGGCGCCAAGGACAGGATCTACGCCACCACGGACGCCAAGAAGGGTGCGCTGCGCGGCCTGGCGGTGGAGGAGGGGTATGAGACCTTCGTGGTGCCGGACAACATCGGCGGCCGTTTCTCATGCTTCAGCGCCGTGGGCCTTTTGCCCATGGCTGCCGGCGGCATGGATATCGAGCAGGTGATGGCCGGCTGCGCCGCGGCCTATCATGCCTATGAAAACCCCGATTTCTATGAAAACGACGCCATGCTCTACGCGGCCCTGCGCTTCCTGATGCAGATGCGGGGCAAGAAGGTGGAGATCCTGGCCAGCTATGACCCGGCGCTGATCCAGTTCGGCGAGTGGTTCAAGCAGCTGATGGCGGAGTCCGAGGGCAAGGACGGCAAGGGCCTGTTCCCGGTGACGGCCAGCTTCACCACGGACCTGCACTCCATCGGTCAGTATATCCAGGACGGCGCCAGGATCCTCTTTGAGACGGTCCTCTGGGCGGAGAAAGAGCACAGCACGGTCCTGGTGCCCCACGACAAGGCCAACGTGGACGGGCTGAACTTTGCCGCCGGCATGTCCCTCCAGGAGATCAACAAGAAGGCCATGCAGGGAACACTGCTGGCCCATGTGGACGGCGGCGTGCCCAACCTGATTGTCTCTATGGAGGAGCTGACCGACTACACCTTCGGCGAGATCGTCTACTTCTTCTGGAAGAGCCTGGCCATTTCGGGCTACATGAACGGTGTCAACCCCTTCGACCAGCCCGGTGTGGAGGCATACAAAAAGAACATGTTCGCGCTGCTGGGCAAGCCCGGCTATGAGGACATGAAGTCCACGCTGGAGGCGCGTCTTTCCAAGCTGGAGTGAACGGCGGGGCGGCGCTCTGCCGACAAAATCAGGGCCCGCAGCCGCAGGCCCTGGTTTTGTCCGTGCATGCGCCGGGAACGGAAACGATAGCAGGCGTCACCGGGAGACGGCATCGGACAAGACTTGGCAGAATTTGATGAGTTTTTTATGAAAAGCAGACAAAAGTACAGTTGCGCCGCATGCGGGAATGAGTTATAATGAAATATATTCAAAGAAGAGACGTGTTGAAGGAGCGCATGAAGATGGATTATCGGCAACAATATGAATTCTGGAAGAGCAACGCAGCCTTTGACGGGGAGACCCGCCGGGAGCTGGCGGCGCTGGACCCGGAGCGGGACGCGGCGGAGATCGAGGACCGCTTCTACCGGGTGCTGGAATTCGGTACAGCAGGCCTGCGGGGCGTCATGGGCGCCGGCACCAACCGCATGAACCGCTACACCGTCGGCAGAGCCACCCAGGGCTACGGACAGTATCTTCTGGAGCGCTTCGGCAAGGACGCCTGCCGCAGCGGCGGCGTGGTCATTGCCCATGACACCAGAAACAACAGCCCTGAGTTCTCCGAAATCACGGCCAGGGTCCTCTCGGGTCTGGGCATCCGGGCGCGGCTCATCGAGGAGCCGGTGCCCACGCCGGAGCTGAGCTTTGCGGTCCTGCATCTGGGCTGCGTGGGCGGCGTGGTCATCACCGCCAGCCACAACCCCAAGGAATATAACGGCTACAAGGCCTACGATCCGTTCGGCTGCCAGCTGCTGCCGGACGACGCGGCCAAGGTCATCGAATACGTCAACGCTGTGGAGGACTTCGCGGCCATCGACTTTGCCGGCGATCCTGAGCTGGTGGAGAAGGTGGATGTGAGCGCGGCCTATGTGGACGCCGTTCTGAAGCAGCGGCTGTTCTTCGACGAGAAGGCCAAGGCCGATCTGAAGGTGGTCTACACGCCGCTGCACGGCGCGGGCAATGTGCCGGTGCGGGCGGCGCTGAAGGCCGACGGCTTCACCGACGTCACCGTGGTGCCGGAGCAGGAGCTGCCCGACGGCAATTTTCCCACTGTCAAGTCCCCCAACCCCGAGGAGCACAGCGCCCTGGCCCTGGGCATCGGCCTGGCGGAGAAGCTATGCGCCGACATCGTGGTGGGCACGGACCCCGACAGCGACCGGGTGGGCGTGGGCGTCCGCGCGGCCGATGGGTTCCACCTCATCACCGGCAACCAGATGGGCGCGCTGCTGATGGACTATGTGCTCAGCCACAAGGATCTCTCCCAGCTCCGCCGGCCCGCCGTGGTCAGCACCATCGTCACGTCCAGCCTGGGCGCCGACATCGCCGGCAGCTGCGGCGCGGCGGTGTTCTCCACCCTGACGGGCTTCAAATTCATCGGTGAGAAGATCACCCAGTTTGAGGCCGCCCGCCGTGACGGCGACGGTGCGCGGGACTTTGATTTCATCATGGGCTACGAGGAGTCCTACGGCTACCTGGTGGGCACCCACGCCCGGGACAAGGACGCAGTGGTGACCGCCATGGTCATCTGCGAGATGGCCGCGGCCTACAAGGCCCAGGGCAAGACGCTGCTGGACCGCCTGGCGGAGCTGTATGAAAAATTCGGCTGCTATGTGGACGTCACCGACAGCTACACCCTCAAGGGCAAGGATGGCGCCGAGCGGATCGCCTCCATGATGCGGCAGCTGCGCACCGGGGGAACGCCGTTTGAACAGACGGCCGAGACTGTGGACTACAGCGTCCCGGTGCCCTCGGTGCAGGGCTTCGGCGACCTGCCCACCTCCAACGTGCTCAAATATGTCCTGGAGGACGGCGCGTGGATCGCGGTCCGTCCCTCCGGCACCGAGCCGAAAATCAAGATCTACTACAGCGTCAAGGGCGCGGATCAGGCCGCCGCGCAGGCCCGTCTGGACGCCCTGCGCGCGACCATCACCGGGAAGCTGGGCCTGGCGTAAAACACAGAATCAGCAGGAGATAAATGCGAGAGATACAGTAGAAAAATGGGCAAAACGCCCGCTCCTACGAGATAGCAGGATCATTCCCAAACTATACGAAGGAGAAACTTCCATGGACAAGTACTTAGGCATATCCGAAGATCAGCTTTATCGCTACAACACCGGCACAGAGCAGCGCTGCTTCAGCTTTCTCGGCGCGCATCTGATGGAGGTGGACGGGCGGCAGGGCGTCCGCTTTGCCGTCTGGGCACCGGGGGTCCGCAGGGTCTCCGCCACCGGCGATTTCTGCAGCTGGGACGCGCAGGGCCACGCCCTGGAGCCCCTGGGCAGTACCGGTGTCTGGGCCGGCTTTGTGCCGGACATCGGTGAGGGCGCTCTTTATAAATACAGCATTGAGACCGCCGCCGGCGAAACGTTTTTCAAGGCCGACCCCGTGGCGTTCTCTGCTGAGGTCCGGCCCGCCACCGCCTCGCGGGTGGCCCGGCTGGAGTCCTACCAGTGGAAGGACGGCGCCTGGCTCTACCGCCGCGGCCGTGCCAACCACTTTGAAAAGCCCATGAACATCTACGAGGTCCACTTGGGCTCGTGGAAGCAGCACGACGTGCCCCGGGAGCAGGAGCAGGAGGTGCCGGCGGCGTCGTTCTACACCTACCGGGAGCTGGCGGATACGCTGCTGCCCTATGTGAAGGACATGGGCTACACCCACCTGGAGCTGCTGCCGGTGATGGAGCATCCCTTCGACGGCTCCTGGGGCTATCAGCTGACGGGCTACTTCGCCGCCACCAGCCGCTACGGCACGCCTCAGGATCTCATGTATTTCATCGACGCCTGCCACCGGGCGGGCATTGGCGTGATCCTGGACTGGGTGCCGGGCCACTTCTGCCGCGACGCCCACGGCTTGGGCCGCTTCAACGGCGATAAGCTCTATGAGAGCTTCGACCATCCCCAGTGGGGCACTTATGAATTTGACCTGGGCCGCAGCGAGGTCCGGTCGTTCCTGATGTCCAGCGCCGCCTTCTGGCTGGAGATGTTCCACGCCGACGGCATCCGCGTGGACGGCGTCACCAATATGCTCTATCTCAACTTCGGCCTGGAGGGAGACGCCGCGCAGCGGCGCAACAGCCAGGGCGGCGACGGCAACCTGGAGGCCATCAGCTTCCTGCGGGAGTTCAACCAGATGGTGGGCAGGAGCTTCCCGGGCGTGTTCACTGTGGCGGAGGAATCCAGCGCCTGGCCTCTCATCACCCGCCCGCCGGAGCAGGGGGGCCTGGGCTTCCACTACAAATGGGACATGGGATGGATGAACGATACCCTGCGCTATATGCAGACCGACTTCCCGGGCAGGTCCCGGAACCACAACCTGCTGACGTTCTCCATGATGTACGCGTTTTCGGAGAATTTCATTCTGCCGCTGAGCCACGATGAGGTGGTTCACGGCAAGTGCTCGCTGATCGGACGGATGCCCGGCGACTACTGGCGGCAGTTCGCCGGCCTGCGGATGCTGGCACTCTATCAGATGACCCACCCCGGCGGAAAGCTGAATTTCATGGGCAACGAGATCGGTCAGTTCATTGAGTGGCGGTTCTATTCCGGCATCGAGTGGTTCCTGCTGGATTACCCGCATCACCAGCAGCAGCAGGCCTTTATCCGGGCGCTGAACCGCCTGTATCTGGACGAGAGCAGCCTTTGGCAGCAGGACTTTGACTGGAACGGCTATCAGTGGCTGGATGCGGACAACGCGGCGCAGAGCATCCTGCTCTACGCCCGTCACGGGCGCCGGCCCAACGACGTGGCCGTGGTGGCCATCAACTTCGGCACAGACAGCTACCCGGAATACCGCATCGGCGTTCCTAAGGGCGGCTGGTACCGGGAGCTGCTCAGCTCCGACCGGCAGGAGTTCGGCGGCAGCGGCCTGCATTTCAATGCTCAGCCTGTCAAGGCTGAGAAGATCCCCTGCCACGGGCAGCCCTGGTCCATCCGGATCCAAATGCCGCCCTTGGGCGGCACGGTACTGAAGCTGAGCCGCAGCCCGGGGCGGACCGGAAAATAAGATTCAGAAAACCTTCCTGGGAGGAAGCGTGGAGAAGCCTGCGCCGTCCGGCGGCATGACCGCAGCGTGTGGATGGGGTCTTTCCATGTGTTCTCAGGGATGTAGGAAAGGAGACAAAACAGACTATGATGTTTCGAGGAAAAGAAGCCTTTAAGATTGCCTATCGTTCCGCCTGCATCGACTTCGCCGGCAAATCGCTGGAGGAGTGCAGCGACTATGAAAGATATGAGGTGCTGGTGCAGCTGGTCAAGAACCACGCGTCCCAGGCCAGAACCGAGACCCGGGAACGCGACCGCACCAAAAAGGACCGGCAGATCTACTATTTCTCCATGGAGTTTTTGATCGGGCGGCTGCTGAGCAACTATCTTCTCAACATGGGCGTCCAGGACATCGTGCGGGAGGCACTGGCCGATTTGGGGCTGGACCTGGATCGTCTGTGCAGCGTGGAGCGCGATCCGGGCCTGGGCAACGGCGGCCTGGGCCGTCTGGCGGCGTGCTTCCTGGATTCGATGGCGTTTTTGGGTGTGCCCGGCACTGGCATGGGCATCCGCTACCGCTTCGGCCTGTTCCAGCAGAAGATCGTGGACGGCTATCAGCAGGAGGCGCCGGACACCTGGCTGGACATGGGCTATCCCTGGGAGAACGCCCGGCCGGACCGCGCCGTTGTCGTCAAGTTCGGCGGCTATGTGGACCGGGAATACCGCGGCGGCAAGATCGCATACCGCTACAAGGGCTATCAGGAAGTCCTGGCCATGCGCTATGACGTGCCGGTGGTGGGCTACGGACTCAAGACCGTCAACCAGCTGCGGCTGTGGTACGCGCAGCCCAAGGAGGAGAATTTCGACCTGGCCGCTTTCAACCGCGGCGACTATGCGGCGGCCATGAAGCACCGCAATGAGATTGAGGCCATCACCTCCATCCTCTATCCCGACGACAGTACCTACGCCGGCAAGAAGCTGCGGCTGCAGCAGGAGTATCTGCTGGTGGCGGCGGGCATCGGCGACATTCTGCGCCGCTACAAGGAGCAGTACGGCACCGACCGCTGGGCCGAGTTCCCGGACAAGGTGGCCATTCATATCAACGACACCCACCCGGCGCTGTGCGCGCCGGAGCTGATGCGCCTGCTGATGGACGAGGAGGGCCTGGAGTGGGACGACGCCTGGGCTATCACCAGCAAGACCATCGCCTATACCAACCACACCGTGCTGCCTGAGGCACTGGAGAAGTGGCCCATCGATATGCTCCAGAGCATCCTGCCCCGCGTGTATATGATTATTGAGGAGATCGACCGGCGCTACCGCGAGAGCCTGCCCCCCACGGCGTCCCCGGAGCAGCGGCAGAACACGGCCATCCTCTGGGACGGGCAGGCCAAGATGGCGAACCTGTCGGTGATCACCTCCTACTCCGTCAACGGGGTGGCGGGCCTGCATACCGAGATTCTCAAGGCCACCACGCTCAAGGACTTCCATGACCTGATGCCGGAGAAGTTCAACAACAAGACCAACGGCGTCAGCCACCGGCGGTTCCTGATGGAATCCAATCCGGGCCTCACCGAGCTCATCACTGACGCCATCGGCGAGGGCTGGAAGAGCTATCCCGACCAGCTGGAGAAGCTTTTGAAGCTGAAGGACGACGCCGCTTTTCTCCAGCGGCTCTCCCAGGTGAAGCGGGCGAACAAGGCCCGGCTGGCAGGCTACATCCAGGAGCACAACGGCATCCGCGTAGACCCGGACTCCGTATTCGATATCCAGGTCAAGCGCATCCACGCCTACAAGCGGCAGCTGCTGTTTGCCTTTAAGGTCATGGACACCTATAACGCCCTGAAGGCTGACCCCAACCTGGATATCCGGCCCCACACCTTCATCTTCGCCGGCAAGGCCGCCGGCAGCTACTACTTCGCCAAGGAGGTCATCAAGCTCATTAACTCCATTGCCGAGGTGGTCAACAACGATCCGGACATCAATGACAAGATCAAGGTGGTGTTTGTGGAGAACTTCTGCGTCTCCACAGCACAGCTGATCTATCCCGCCGCGGAGATCAGCGAGCAGATCTCCACCGCCGGCAAGGAGGCCAGCGGTACGGGCAACATGAAGTTCATGTTCAACGGCGCCATTACCCTGGGCACCATGGACGGCGCCAACGTGGAGATCCACTCCCTGGTGGGCGACGAGAACATCCGCATCTTCGGCATGCGCGAGGAGGAGGTGCAGGCGCTGCGGGCCAGCGGAACGTATCACGCCGCCAGCCTGGTGGAGGCCGATCCGCGGCTTAAGCGCATCACCGACCAGCTGGTCAACGGCTTCTTCCGCGCCGCCGGCTGCGACTTCTGGGGCATCCGCGACTCGCTGCTGACCTACAACGACGAGTACTTCGTTCTCCAGGACTTCGAGGACTACGTCCGGACCTGGCGGGAGATGAACGCCCTGTACAGCGATCAGGCTGCGTGGAACCGGATCTCCCTGCATAACATTGCAAAGGCGGGCTTCTTCTCGTCCGACCGCACCATCGCCGAGTACGCCAGGGATATCTGGCACGTCCGGTGCGACGAGCGGTAATTTTGTCCACAGCAGCCCGGCGCCGCCGGGTGATCGCATAGAATACTCCAGCAATCCAGCACCTTGGGACCCAGCATATCCCGGCAGAAAAAGGGAGGAAAGGGAGGAATTCACCTTGACAAAAAAAGAATGTGTAGCTATGCTCCTGGCCGGCGGGCAGGGCAGCCGCCTGATGGCCCTAACCAAGCGGAACGCGAAGCCCGCCGTGGCCTTTGGCGGAAAGTACCGCATTATTGATTTCAGCTTGTCCAACTGTGTCAACTCCAACATTGATACGGTGGGTGTGCTGACGCAGTACCGGCCCATGATCCTCAACAGCTATCTGGGCAACGGCGAGGCGTGGGACCTGGATTCGCCGCACGGCGGCGTGCATGTGCTGCCGCCCTACGCCACAGAGTCCGGCGGCCAGTGGTACAAGGGAACTGCCGACGCCATCTACTGCAACATCGACTTTATCGAGAGCTACGACCCGGAGTATGTGGTGATCCTCTCCGGCGATCACCTCTATAAGATGGACTACAGTCTGATGCTGGACTTCCACAAGGCCCATGGCGCAGATTTGACCGTGTCAGTGATCGAGGTGCCCTGGGAGGAGGCCAGCCGCTTCGGCGTCATGAGTGTGGACGGCGAGGGACGCATCACCAAGTTTGCCGAGAAGCCCAAGGAGCCGGAGAGCAATCTGGCGTCCATGGGGTTGTACATCTTCAACTGGAAGGTGCTGCGCCGGGCGCTCCTGGAGGATCACGCCAACGAGAAGAGCGACCACGATTTCGGTAAGAACCTGATCCCCAAGCTGCTCCGGGAGGGCAAGAATCTCTTTGCCTACACCTTCGGCGGCTACTGGCAGGACGTGGGGACCATCGACAGCTACTATTCCAGCCAGATGGCCCTGCTGGAGGACCAGCCGGAATTTGACATCTTCCACGACGAGATGCGCCTGTTCTCCAACTCCAACATCTCGCCCCCGCACTTTGTGGGCATGGACGCCGCGGTGGAGCGCAGCCTGGTCTGCAACGGCTGCATACTCCTGGGCGAGGTCAAGCACTCGGTCCTGTCGCCGGATGTCTACGTGGGCGTGGGCGCCGTGGTGGAGGATTCCATCCTGCTGCCCGGCGTCCGGGTGGAGGCCGGCGCCCGGGTGTTCCGGGCCATTGCCGGCGAGGGCGCTGTCATCGAGGCCGGTGCCTGCTTCTGCGGCGGCAATGTGAAGGAAAAGATCGCTCTGCTGGGCGACGGCGAACACTTTAAGAGCCTTTAAGGGGGAAGAAAGCCATGAAACGTATGATGGGTTTGGTAGCTGCCAACTATACGGCGGAGGATTTCGGACTGCTGACAGAGGAGCGCTCCGTGGCGTCCCTTCCCTACGGCGGCCGGTACCGGCTGGTGGATTTCCCCCTTTCCAATATGATCAACTCCGGGATCAACACCGTGGGCCTCATCACGCCGCATCTGTACCGCAGTCTTCTGGACCATGTGGGCAACGGCAAGGTCTGGGCCCTGGGGCGCAAGGTGGGCGGCATGTTCATCCTGCCCGGCTCCACCTACGGCATGCGCGGAGCCAACGGCAAGTTCCTGCTGCGCGATCTTCTGGGCAACCGGGCGTATCTGGAGCGTACCACCAGGGAGCTGGTGGTGATCATGGCCTGCAATACGGTGTTCAACATCGACTTCCGCGATGTGGCGGCGGCTCATGAAAGAACCGGCGCTGCCGTTACCCTGGTCCATAAGCCGGTGCCCGGCGGCACGTTCAACAAGCACCTGGCCATCTTCTGCGACGGCAGCGGCAGGGTCACGGAGCTGCGTACCAACGTGCCGGGCCAGTCCAATCTCTTTTTGGATGCCATCGTCATCGACCGGGAGCTGCTGCTGAAGATCCTGGATTGGTACAGGAACCAGAGCTACCTGGATTTGATGGATGTCATCAACGAGAACCTGGACCAGCTGGCGGTCTATGGCTATTCCTTCAACGGTTATATCCGCTGCATCGACAGTGCCGTGGATTACATGGCGGCCAGCATGGAGCTTTTGAATCCGGCAGTGATCCAGGAGCTGTTCATGGGCGAGCGGCGGATCCACACCAAGGTCCAGGACGCGCACCCGGCGAAATACGGCCCCAATGCCGTGATGAAAAACGCCCTGGTCGCCACGGGCTGCATCATTGATGGCACGGTGGAGAACAGTATCGTATTCCGCGGCTGCTCTGTGGGCGAGGGCGCCGTGATCCGCAACAGCATCCTGATGCCGCATACGGTGCTGGAGAAAGGCGTGGCCGTGGACCGGGTGATCTGCGATAAGTTCGTCCGCATCACCGAGGGTGTCTCCCTGTGCGGCACCGCGGAAAAGCCGCTGATTGTCACCAGAAAGCAGTACAGCTAAGCATCACAAGCGCGCAGGCGCTGCCGGCCTCAGGCCGGCGATCCCCGCGTCCGCGGCTTGTGGGAAAGAGAACCGCTACGGTTCTCTTTCCCATTCCGGCGGGGAAAGCGGGAAAACACCAGAAGCGGTGCGGGAGTGCTCCGGCCGCGGGAACCGGGGGCGGTATTCCCCCGGCAATACAGAGAACACGAAAAAAGATTTGAGAAAGGGGCCAGGTATGAAGGCATCTGTTTTATTTGCAGTCTTTGAGGCTATGCCCTTTGTGAAAACCGGCGGCCTGGGAGATGTGGGCGGCACGCTGCCTGTGGCGCTGAACGCCGTCGGCGCCGATGTGCGGGTGATCCTGCCCAAGTTCGCAACCATCGAGCAGAAATACCGGGACGCCATGACCCACATGACCTCCTTCACCGTTCAGCTTGGCTGGCGGAATCAGTACGCCGGCATTGAAAAGCTGGTCTACCACGGTGTGACGTATTACTTTGTGGACAACGAATATTACTTCGGCCGGTCGTATCCTTATGGGTTCTATGACGACGGCGAGCGCATCGCGTTCTTCTCCAAGGCGGTGTGCGAGGCCATTCCCCACCTGGACTTCCAGCCCAATATCCTGCACTGCCACGACTGGCACACGGCGCTGAGTCCGGTCTATCTGCGGGAGGTCTACCGCAACGTGCCGGCGTGCCAGAATGTAAAGACCGTATTCACGGTGCACAATCTGCGCTTCCAGGGCAAGTTCGCCGGTACGATGCTGGGCGACGTGCTGGGTCTCTATGACTGCCCGCCGGCCCGGGATCAGCTGCTGCAGGGGGACGCCGTCAACTTCATGCGCGGCGCGCTGAACTACGCCGACCGGCTTACCACCGTCAGTCCCACCTATGCCGGTGAGATCTGCACCGACTTCTTCGGCGAGGGCTGCAACGACATCTTCAACCGCCGCCGCAGCGCCCTTTCCGGCATCCTCAACGGCATCGATCCGGAGATTTACGACCCTGCGGTGCTGCCGACGCCCTTTGACCGGGACCACCTGGAGGGCAAGGCGGAGAACAAGCGCCTGCTCCAGCAGCGGCTGGGCCTCCGCGTGGATGTCGATATTCCTCTGATCGCCATCATAAGCCGGCTGACGGACCAGAAGGGCCTGGATCTTGTCAACTATATCCTGCCGGAGCTGCTGCTGGAGAATGCCCAGCTGGTGGTGCTGGGCATCGGCGAGAAGCGCTACGAGGACACGTTCCGCTATTATGGCAGCCGCTTCCCGGAAAAGATCTCGGCCAACATCTGTTTCTCCGAGGACCTCAGCCGGGCGTTCTACGCAGCCAGCGACATGGTGCTGGTGCCCAGTCTGTTTGAGCCCTGCGGCCTGACGCAGATGATCGCCATGCGGTACGGCACGCTGCCGGTGGTCCGGGAGACCGGTGGCCTCAGGGACAGCGTGCAGCCCTACAACCAGTACACCGGAGAGGGCAACGGCTTCAGCTTCCGCAACTACAATGCCCACGAGCTGCTGGACACCATCCGCCGCGCCATCGGTGTGTACCAGCAGGACCGCCCCGCCTGGGACACCCTGGTGCAGAACGCGTTTCACACCGATTTTACCTGGACAGTCTCCGCAAAAAAATATCTGGAGCTTTATCAGGGCCTCCTGAAGAACTGAGGCAAATCTTTGATCTCCAATGCTCCAAGGAAGGAAGGTTCTCTATGTTTGCATATCACAACTCCCAATCCCAGGACTACCGGCAGCCCTTCGGCGCGGTGCCGTTAGGGGCGGAGGTTCAGCTGTGGCTGGATGTTCGGGATCCCCCGTCCGGCCTGCAGTGCTCCGTGCGCATGTGGCAGAAGGACAAAGGCGTCAGCTTGGTTCCCATGCAGTGCGAGAGCTGGGGGGAGACGGCGCGCTTTTCCGCCAGATTGACCATGCCGGCGGAGAGCGGCCTGGTGTGGTACAGCTTCGTGCTGAGGAATTATCAGGACAGGACCTTCTACGGCGTTGCGCTGGATGGCCTGGGCGGAGAGGGGCAGATGTATGGGAGCAGCCCCAAATCCTATCAGATCACCGTCTATCGCCCGGCGGAGACTCCGGACTGGTATAAAAACGGCATTGCCTATCAGATCTTCCCGGACCGCTTCTCCCGGGGCAGTGACTGGCTGCGGCGCCAGGCCGGCGCCGTGCGGCCGGACGGCTGGAAGGGCCCCAAGCGCATGCTGAGGCTGAGCTGGGACGATGTGCCCCAGTACGACCGCCTGCCGTGCGGCGATATCAACCGCTGGGACATCTTCGGCGGCACCCTGGAGGGTATTCGGGAGAAGCTGCGCTACCTCCAGAGCCTGGGCGTGACAGTGCTGTACCTCAACCCCATCTTTGAGGCCGCCAGCAACCATAAATATGACACCGCCGACTATCTCCAGGTGGACCCGGCTTTCGGCGACGATGAGAGCTTCCAGGCTCTAGTGGACGAGGCGAAGTCCATGGGGATGCGGATCATCCTGGACGGCGTGTTCAGTCACACCGGCGCGGACAGCCGCTACTTCAACCGCTTCGGCAACTACGGCTCCGGCGGCGCGGCCCAGGATCCCGACTCGCCCTATGCCGCCTGGTACCGCTTTCAAAAGTGGCCCGACGAGTATGAGAGCTGGTGGGGCGTCAAGGACCTGCCCAACGTGGAGGAGCTGGAGCCGGCGTACACTGACTTCATCTGCGGCAAGGGCGACAGCGTCATCCGCCACTGGCTGAAAAAGGGCATCGGCGGCTGGCGGCTGGACGTGGCCGACGAGCTGCCCGACGCGTTCATCCGGGACATCCGCGCGGCCATGGACGACGAAGCGCCCGACAGCGTTCTGCTGGGCGAGGTTTGGGAGGACGCCTCCAACAAGATCAGCTATGGGAATCTGCGGGCCTATCTTCTGGGCGATGAGCTGCACTCCACCATGAACTACCCGTTCCGGGAGGCGGCGCTGAACTATATGCTGGGCAGGATCTCGCCGTATGACCTGCGGCGGCGTCTGATGA
This sequence comes from Oscillospiraceae bacterium, assembly GCA_022792945.1. Classification (GTDB taxonomy): domain Bacteria; phylum Bacillota; class Clostridia; order Oscillospirales; family Oscillospiraceae; genus Avoscillospira_A. The sequence goes on from JAAWBZ010000022.1 coordinate 84,223, forward strand.
GCCTGATGGAAAATTATCCCAAGGAGAGCTTCTACAGCGCCCTGAACCTCATCGGCAGCCACGACCGGCCCAGGATCCTGACGCTGCTGGGCGACGCGCCGGAGGCCGACGCCATGTCAGAGGCGGATCGAGGTGCTTTCCGCCTCTCGCCGGAGAAATACGACCTGGCCCGCCGCCGTCTGAAAATTCTCAGTCTTTTGCAGTTCACCATGCCGGGCCTGCCGTGTATCTACTACGGCGATGAGGCAGGCATGCAGGGGTATGCCGATCCCTACAACCGCGGGACATATCCCTGGGGCCGGCAGGATCCCGATCTCATGGCCCACTACCGCACCATTACCACCCTGCGCCGGCAGTATCTGGTGCTCTCGTCCGGCAGCTATGAGGCACAGGCCTTTGGTGGTCATGTCTACGGCTGCCGCCGGGCCCAGGACGGCACGGTGATCCAGGTGCTTTTGAACCGCGGTATCTTTATCCAGGAGACGGAGGTCGTGACTCTGGAGGCCGAGGAGCCCTACGCCCTGGATCTGCTGACGGCCCGGTGGCTGGAAGCCAGGGACGGGAAGCTCAATGTGGAGCTGCAGCCGCTGTCCGGCGTGATGCTGCTGTGGTGCCGGGAGAAGCCGGAAAAAGCGCCCAGAGAGCGGTCTGCAGGTGTGGTCTGCTCCCTTGCCGCCATTCCCTCCCGCGGGAAGCAGCCGGTGCTCACCGACGGCAGGGCGTTTGTGGACTTCCTGGAGCAGGCGGGACAAAAGCTTTGGCAGGTGCTGCCCATCAACCCGGCAGGGGAGGGCGGATCGCCGTATTCCAGCCCGGGCTGCTTCGCCGGTGACACGCGCTATATCGACCGCGGCGCGGAGCCGGACTGGAAAGGCTATCCGGCCTTCCGCCGGGAGAACCGCTGGTGGCTGGAGGACTACGCCCTGTTCACGGTGCTGAAGGAGGCGAACCACGGCGCGCTGTGGTATCAGTGGCCGGAGGAGGAGCGGCGGCCGCGTGACAAGGCCAGGCTGCTGAAGACCCATGCCAAGGCTGTGGAGCAGGTGTGCCGGGATCAGTATTGGTTCTGGACCCAGTGGGGCGAGCTGAAGGACTACGCCCATCAGCACGGCGTGCAGCTCATAGGCGATCTGCCGTTGGCTGTGGCGGCGGACTCCGCCGACGTATGGGCCGCGCCGCAGCTGTTCCAGCTGGACGACCAGACGCTGCGGCCCGTCTGCACCGCCGGGGTGCCGCCGGACTACTACAACGAAAAGGGCCAGAACTGGGAGAATCCCGTCTATGACTGGGATGCCATGGCTGCCGACGGCTATCGCTGGTGGATCCGCCGGATCGCCCATGGAATGCGGTCCTATGACTTCATCCGGTTGGACCATTTCCGCGGCTTTTCCGAGTATTTTGCCATCCCCGCCGGCCAGGAGGCTGCCATGGGCAGCTGGCGGCTGGGGCCGGGCATGGCGCTGTTCCAGGCGGTGGAGAAGGCCCTGGGCGGGCCGTTGCCGCTGCTGGGCGAGGATCTGGGCAGCTTGGACACGGCGGTCTACGACCTGCTGCAGCGGACGGGCTTCCCAGGCATGGATGTGATCCAGTTCGAGCAGCGCAAGATGGAGTCCGCAGCGCCGGAGGCCGCCAGAGAGCGGATCTACTACGGCTCCACCCACGACAGCCAGACGCTGCTGGGCTGGTGTCAGAGTGCCTGTCCGGATCAGGACGCGGCGGAAGCCAGCGATGAACGACTCCACTGGCTATACCGGTCGGAGGCCGTCTGGGTGCTGACCCAGCTCCAGGACCTGCTGGCCCTTGACAATACGGCGTGCTACAATGTTCCCGGCACTGTCAGCCCCAAAAACTGGAGCTGGCGCGCAAAAAAGTCGCAGCTGACGGCCGAAGTGGCCGGGAAGTTTGCGGCGATGGCGCAGGAGAGCGATAGATAAGAAATGGGGGCTGTTTCAAGCCGGGTGGTCATAAAACAGCATTAGGCCTTGTTAGATAAATGGCAATGTGCCCAGCGGCGAGGGATTTTTTCGTCTGGCAAACGATTTTTCCGCAGAAATCCTGACGGATTTCAAGGGAAAATTGTGCCGCCCAGGCGGAAAAAGAACCGTCGTTTGGGCATGTTGCCATTTTTCAAACAAGGCCTAAATCAACAAAATTGCGATAGCGGCAATGTAAACGAAAGCGAGAAAAGAGGAATCCAATTTATCATATCTGGTGG
>JAAWBZ010000160.1 GCA_022792945.1 Oscillospiraceae bacterium
AGTGATGGCTGCGGGCATGGGCAGCCGGTACGGCGGCCTGAAGCAGATTGAACCTGTGGGGGCCTGCGGGGAGAAGATTATTGACTACTCCATTTTCGACGCCCGCCGGGCTGGATTTAAGAAAGCGGTTTTCATTATCAAGGAGGAACTGCGGCAGGATTTCGAGGAAGCTGTTTTCCAGAAAATGCGGAACTATATGGACATCCAGGTGGTGTTCCAGAAGCAGGAGGACATCCCGGAGGGCTTCTCTGTTCCCAAAGGCCGGGTAAAGCCCTGGGGCACAGGCCATGCGGCCCTCACTGCCGCCCGGGTGCTGGGGGACGCGCCCTATGCCGTCATCAATGCCGACGATTTTTACGGCCAGGAAGCTTTCGGGAAAATATACAGCTTCCTGAAAACCGCCAAAGACGGGGAAAAGCTGGATTTCGCCATGGTGGGCTACCGCCTGGGCAACACTGTAACGGAAAACGGCTATGTGTCCCGGGGGGTGTGCGAAACGGAAAACGGCCTGCTGCAAAACATTGTGGAGCGCACCCATATTGAAAAGCGCCCGGAAGGCATTGCTTTCACAGAGGACGGGGAAACCTGGCACAGCCTGTCCCCGGACGCGGTGGTTTCCATGAATGTGTGGGGCTTCACCCCCGGCTTCACCCCGGCGCTGGAGGAGGACTTCAAGCGCTTTTTCCGGGAGGACGTGCCGGAAAATCCGGAGAAGGCGGAAATCTATTTGCCCTTTGTGGTCAATTCCCTGCTGGAAGCAGGCCGCGCCCAGGTGCGTGTGCTGTCCTCCCAGGACAAATGGTATGGTGTAACCTATAAGGAGGATCGCCAAACTGTGGTGGAAGCCCTTGCCGCCATGACCGCCCAGGGGCAGTATCCCTCCCCCTTGTGGCAGGGAGCTTGTGAAAAATGAGAAAGAAATGACGCCAGGCACAAAAGGCTGTTTTTGAAAGGCTTCGGGCACTGCCCGGAGCTTTTTCTTTTTTGGTTGCTTTAGCGAAAAAGATCCCTTTGGCTCCGCTGGAAGGATAAAAAATCTTTGTGATGAAAGAAAAACTCTTTACAGTAAGATAGAAGAGGTCCATGCAACCGTACTGCACTACAACAAGGAGGAAAACCAAATCATATTTTGTATCTAAATCTCCTTTTTGTGTTGAAATAAATCATTCCGGATTGCCTCTATCGTTGGTTGGGAAGTTACTATTCCGTTATTGGTATTCCAACCATAATCTTTTTCTTCGGCAAAAGAAAAGTTACGTAACATAAATTTAAGAAACCATTTTTCACACTTTCAATTTTAAGTTCCCTATTCGTAGTAAAACCGTAGTACTCTATCCCCCCCATTGCCGCGATTTGCCCTGCAAGTTCCGCTAATTCCCGGCTATCCGCCGTGGCACCGTGGTAAATAAGACTACCGCCTTTGTTAATTCAACGCCCTGATTGGCGCGTTCAAACGATTTCACGCCTATTTTGAGTTTCAGGTTTTAGAGAGAAGCCGTCCTCATGTTCTAGTCCCATTGAAACGGTACGAGGTTAGTATGGAGGCATCAAGATTGCGGATGGATTTTCCCTGTACGCAAAGGCAGGCATCCCATCACAGCAGGCCCTTTTTTGCCTTCCATTCCAGGGTGCGCCGCACGGATTCCTCTATCTGCGTTAAGGGGATTTCCCCGCTTTTGGCGGCGGCTAAAAGAGCGTCATAGTCTGCTTTCCAGTCGGAGGTGAGCAGCAAATCGTTGCCTGCCAGAAAGGCTGTTACCGCCGGGGACTGGCGGTTTGTATACAGTTTGATGGCATCCATGGAAAGGTCGTCGGTCATGATGACCCCTTCAAAGCCCAGTTCTTCCCGCAAGACATTATGCACAGGCTTGGAGAGGGAGGCGGGCTTAGAAGGATCCATGCAGTTGATAATATTGTGGGACACCAGCACGCTGGGGGCGCCAGCCTCTATGCCGGCTGCAAAGGGGAGAAAATCCTCCTTCTGGAACTGCTGGTAAGGCCGCTCGTCTACGGCAATGCCTGTGTGGGTGTCCAGGTTATTGCCATAGCCGGGGAAGTGCTTCAGGGTGCTGGAAAGATTCTGCTTCTCCATAGCTCCCACCAGCTCTGCTGTCACCAGGGCGGCTTCCTCTGCGGGAACGCCCAGGGTGCGGGCATAGATATAGTCCCCGGGGTTGGTGGAAATGTCGCACACCGGGGCCAGGTTTAAGTTCAGACCCAAGTCCAGCAGCAGCGCTGCCTTTTTCTCTGTGTCTTGCTTGATGCCTTCCACGCCTCCCTGCTGGTATACCTTCTGCGGAGAGGCAAAGGGGGCGCTTGCCAAATTTTTGTTGGAGCTTACCCGCACCACTGTGCCGCCTTCCTCGTCCACCCCCAGGAGCAGGGGCGTTTCTGCCGCGGACTGGCACTCTGCGAGCATGTTTTGCACCTGGGCTTTTGTTTTGCCGGAAAAATCTTTGGCAAACAGCACGTAGCCTGCTGGGAAATAGCCCTTTGTCCAGGTGTTTGCATCCCTGCCTGGGAAACGGGGAAGGAAAAGCTGGCCCACCTTTTCTTCCAGTGTCATGGTGTACAGCTTTTTGTCAATTTCCGTGGGCAGGGGCAGGGCCACAGGCGGGGTTACCACCTGTTTTTTTAGCAGGACGCTTTGGGCGTTGCAGAAAATCTGGGCGGCTTGGGCGCGGGTGGCAGTGCCCTGGGGATCCAGGACAGTTTCCGAAAGGCCGCGGATCAGTTTTTTGCTGATGGCCCAGTCCATGGCGGTTTTAGCGTAGCCGGAAATTTTGTTGTAATCTGTGAAGCCTGCCGGGCTGCCGCTTACGGACATGTCGTTGCCTGTGGCTTTGGCAAAGCGGTACAGCAGCGCCGCCATCTGCTCCCGGGTGATGGGGCTGCGGGGGGCAAACTGGAAATTGCCCATGCCGGAGACGATGCCGAAGGAAGCAGCCCACTCCACATTTTTCGTATACCACTGCCCGGGGGCTGCGTCTGTAAAATGCTGCTGGGTAAAGCTGGAGGTGTCCGCCCCGGCCAGGTTTGCAAGAACGGTGACAAACATGGCCCTGTCCATCTGCCCGGAGGGATTGAAGGCGCTGGCTGAAACGCCTTGGAACAGCTTTTCCCCATAGGCATATGACACAGCGTCGTAGAACCAGTCGCCCTGTTTTACATCTTGAAAAGGCAGCAAGGCAGGCTCTGCCACTGCAGTGGCCTTTTGGGCGCCTACAGAAAGCAGGAGAGTTAAAAACAGTGCAAGCAGTTTTTTCATAAAATTCCCCACAGCATATCATATTTATAGCAATAGCATACCACAAAACAGGAGAACCATGCAAGCTTTGGAAAATATTGGGTGCGTCCAGAGGGCAGGAGAACCCTCCCTGCGGCCTGTAATAGCAAGCGTGCTTGAAAAGAGGCTGGAAACAGGCAAAACACCCCCTGCCTAAATGCTCATGTACGGTAAAGAAGCAAGCAACCAAAAACAAGAGATAGACCGCCAGCACCACACTATTCCGAACAAAAGAACTAAAGACCAAAAGAAAAGCACCGTGGAAATGTGTATAGCTTGCTATTACGTCATGGAAAAGTCCGTTCACAGAACATGGAAAAGCTAAAGTGCAGCTTTCCCACATTCTGCAAACGGACTTTCCCACAACTCCATAAGACAGCAAGTTATGCACATTCCCACAGTGCCGACTACTACGG
>JAAWBZ010000142.1 GCA_022792945.1 Oscillospiraceae bacterium
AGAGGTACAGGAGGGGGCGGTAAAGCTTCTCCTGAGCATCGACGAAAACGGCCCCAGGCTCTATGAGGCAAAAATTGAGGGGATCGCCAGCCGCGACCAGCCCACCAAAAACCTTGTGCTCCGGGTGACAGATCCCCGGCTTCTGGAAGCTACAGGGGGCATTGTGCAGGGAATGAGCGGCGCGCCTATCCTGCAGAACGGGAAACTTGCAGGGGCTGTAACACATGTGTTTACAGAAGATCCGGCTATGGGGTATGGGATTTTTGCCCAGACCATGGTGGAACAGGGCAGGGCCATTGCCAGCCAGTCTGTCCAGGAGCATGACGCAGCATAGGAAACAGCAGGCAGAAGGGAAGAAACTCCGGGCAGGTACGCAGCCTGCCCGGAGTTTCTTTAAATTGTATAAACAACCGGATAAGCCTGGCGGGAATGAGACGGCAAAAGCACAGGCGCCAGACCATACAAACGCGGTCAATATCCTCGGGCCTTGTCCGCATAGGAAATACTTTGGCTCCGCCGGGAGCATTCATTCAGAAGCGGTGGACATATAGCGTTCTAATTAACAACACATATGCTGTTCACACGCTATCCGGGTTTAGGTAGCTATCCACACCCTCGGCCAAGCTGATAAAGCGGATGCCCATCTGAACAAAAAGGTTATCAACCAGACTTCCGGCATCGCTATAATTCCGGGCGAAACGGAAAAGATCTTTCACCACAACGCAGTTGATTTTCCCGCTCATTACATCCCCCAAGAGCCGCTGGAAACTTTCGCGCTCTGTATCGGTTCCCGTGTGGCCGTCATCAGCCAATGTCAAGTACAGACTAATAGAAAAATGTAAATAAATTGTGAACCGTGTCGAAAGCACCCACGCTCAGATAAAAGGTCAGGGCTTTTCCATCTGAATTTGTCAGATAGAAAAGCCCTGGCCTTTTACTGCATCGCTCTACCGCTAACGCACCCTGTCCAGAGAAATGCCGCTTTCTTTCATCAGTGCCAGCAGTATGTCCGTACTGGTCTGCGGTATGGTGCCATCAGCACACACTACTTCGACAAACTGATTTTCCAGCCAGCGCAGATAAGCGTCTGTCTTTCCTGCATCCCTCCCCAAGCGGGAGAAGTCTGTAACCAGCAGGAGATCAGCTCTACCAGCGGCCACCGCATTGGAAACCTCGGCCAGGCCAGACCTCTGCGGGAGAAGTCCATCCCACTGGCCTGCTCAACGGTAGTCCCTACGATCTCAAAGCCCTGCTTTTTGGCATACGCCTCCAAGTTTGCCTGCTGCGCCGCCAGCGCATGGGCGTCAGGGTACGCAACTCTGCAATAAATCCAGGCTCTCTTATGCTCCATCTTTCTATCCTCTCTCCAAATCCAGCATCATTTTCTTGTATTCATCCCGGTAATTCCAGATAATTTCCAGCCGTCCGCCGGGGTAAACACGGATTCCGCTCAAAAGGTCCGATAGGATTTCCTGCGTGATTTCTTTCATATCCGCTTCAACATAGGGCCGGAAGCGGACAACAAATTGATTTTGCAGTTCTCCATCCTCGCCGGTATTCTCCAGCTTGGCTTCCCATCCGGCAAGCTGTTCAGCGGCGGCATCCCGATTTTGGGTAGCGGCGGCTTTAGCGGCAAGATACTCCGCCTTGCTGATGTCCCCCAGCCCAAAAGAGGTATAGAGGTCCTTGACCTGCCGCTCCAGCTTGCTGTGGACCTCTCGCAGAGCGGCGGTATCCATCTCCCTGTCCAGATGTTTTCATCCTGAACGCTGGGCCAGCTTGTTCTGGAACAGCCCACCGCCCGCTTATAGAGCATAACGGAAACGCTGCTAAAAGCATTGTTCAAGTTCCGTGTGGACAGGCAGCCCATAACATCTCTAAACTGCCGGAAAAGCCCGGAAATACGGGCTATACCGACATATAAGAACTTCTAAAGAGATAATCTAAATTCCCCCATAATTTTCCAGTAAAAACATGAAAAAATCAACACAGGGCAAAAATCAATCTCACGAAACTAATTCTGTAGTGTTCATTTTTCAATAATAAAACAGCGACCTCCGACTATCAACAATCGGTAGTCACTACCAGAAGAAAATCATCACGTTTTCTCTTGCTTTTCAACTGCACCTTTGGGACAAAATGTCTTAAAGTGCATCCCGTCTCATGTTAGCATTCCAGCCGTGAAAAATAAGCGGTTTTACAGCGCGCTCAACCCATATCGCGCAAAAAAGCTGCCCTATTTTCAAGGACGACTTTCTGCGTAATCTGATAGTTTCAATCTATTTTCTTGTGTTTTCGTCAAAAACCTCGCGTGTTCGTGTTCCTAATAAGAGTTAATTATATGGTGTCACTCACCCTTCTTATTTCCTCGCTTTGTTTCCATGTTCCAGTTGAAAGTTATCTAACAGAAGTGGAAAGGAAATAGTTCGTACATATGTGCGGGTGGATTTTACGTAGCAGGGGGCCTTCTAACATCAGCGACTTTGCTAACAGCGTGGCATAAGACGCACGGTTTGGACACTCCCCAGAAAAACCTCCCCTTGATTCTCCCGGCCTTTTGGAATATAATTAGAGAAAACCTTTTCAACAGGAGAATCGCCATGCTTTATATTGGGATAGATTTAGGCACCTCGGCCTGCAAACTGCTTTTGGTGGACGAACAGGGCCGCGTGTGCCATACCGTGACGAAAGAATACCCCCTTAGCTTTCTCCGCCCCGGCTGGAGCGAACAGAACCCGGAAGACTGGTGGAAGGCTGTCCGCACCGGCGTGCCGGAGCTGCTGGACGGCTTTGACCCTGCCCAGGTGGCAGGCATCGGCGCGGGAGGCCAGATGCACGGCCTTGTCGCCCTGGACGGGGAGGACAATGTCCTGCGCCCGGCGATTCTCTGGAACGACGGTCGTACCGCCCGGCAGGTTGACTATCTCAATGAGACTATCGGCCGAGGCAAGCTGAGCCAATACACTGCGAACATCGCCTTTGCAGGCTTCACCGCGCCCAAGCTTTTGTGGATGCGGGAAAACGAGCCGGATCTGTTCGGGAAAATCACCAAAATCATGCTGCCCAAGGACTACGTGAATTACTGCCTCACTGGCATCCACTGCACCGACTTTTCCGATGCCAGCGGCATGCTCCTGCTGGACGTGGAGCACAAGTGCTGGAGCCGGGAAATGTGCGAAATCTGCGGCGTAAGGGAGAGCCAGTTGCCTGCATTATTTGAAAGCTGGCAGATAGTGGGCACCCTGCTGCCGGAGGTAGCCAAAGAGCTGGGCCTGCCGGAAACGGTGAAAGTCTGCGCCGGGGCGGGGGACAACGCCGCAGCGGCTGTTGGTACAGGGGCTGTGGGCGATGGCGGCTGCAACATCTCTCTGGGCACGTCGGGGACGCTGTTCATCAGCTCGGAAAAGTTCGGTGTCGACCCCCACAATGCCCTTCACGCCTTTGCCCATGCCGACGGCGGCTGGCACCTGATGGGCTGTATGCTCTCTGCCGCCAGTTGCAACAAGTGGTGGTGCGAGGACGTTCTTTCTACCAATGATTATACTGCCGAGCAGGCCAGCATAGACAAATCGCAACTGGGAAACAACACAGTCTATTTTCTGCCCTATCTTATGGGCGAGCGCTCCCCTATCAACGACAGCAGCGCCCGGGGCGCGTTCATCGGCATGGACATGGCCACCACCCGCTCCGCCATGACCCAGGCCGTGCTGGAGGGCGTGGCTTTTGCCATCCGGGACAGTTTTGAAGTGGCGAAGACGCTGGGGCTGGAGATCCCTCAAAGCACTCTGTGCGGCGGTGGCTCGAAAAGCCCTCTCTGGCGGGAGATTCTCGCAAACGTGCTGGGCATCCCCCTGCTGCTGCCCCAGACTGAGCAAGGCCCCGGCTACGGCGGCGCCATGCTCAGCATGGTTGCCTGCGGGGAGTACGCCACCGTGGCGGATGCCTGCAAGGCTTTGGTGAAGATCGCGGGCCGGGTGGAGCCGGATGCCGCTCTTGCAGCCCGGTACGAGGCGCACTACCAGAAATTCCGGCAAATCTATCCCACAGTGAAGGGGCTGTTCCCGGCCCTGCAATGACGGCAAAAAATCGGCGCGGCCAGGTGGCTGCGCCGATTTTCTTTGCTTATCTGTAGAAAACCATGCCGTCAAAGGGTTCCATTTCCGCTGTAGCATCCCGGCCTGTCAGCAAGTCTATGTCCCCCGCAAAGCAAGCGGGCAGGGGCTGGGCTTTGCCCGTCAGGTTCAGAGCAAACCAGTATTCCCGTCCTTGACCCGCCGGGCCAGCTCCAGGCGGATCAGGCCGGACTCCTTTGGGCGCAGAGCAGTCCCCGAAGCCGTATAATGAAACCCGGATCAGGATACACCCCGGCCATAAAAGTTTTGTCAGCATGGAAAAAGGCACAGCCACTGGGACATACAGGAGGTTAGAATCTCTGGGAATGGGAGAGATGTCCTCCAGACGCAGAGCGGTAGCTGCCTGTTTCTTTGTCAGTCGGAACGGCGAACCTTGGCTCCAGGAGCGCCGGATGAATTCCCGGTAAGCCGCCCGTTGATCCCACGGCAAGTCCGGTTGAGCTTTTTTCCGCAGGCAGAGCAAAGCGGTGTCGAGCCGGGGCGCAGGATGGAACTCCTGGCGGGAAACCTGTGCCCAGATGCCAGTCTGGAAAAAAAGGGCGCAACAGAGCAGCCTGGCTTTCATGGGGCTTGTCGCAAAAGCGCAGGGCTGGCACCTTTTTCCATCAACAGCCAGGCAGTCTCGGGAGAGGATCGCCCCCAGGCCAAGCGGCGCACAATATCGGTAGTGCGGGAAAAGGAATGTTGGAAAAGACTTTATAAGGCTCATCCGGCAGGGCATGGAGAAAAATCACCCTGGAAAAGGGAAAATTTTGCCTCACAGAAAAAGATTTCCTGTAGCCTTGCGCACAGAACGTGATCCCATTCCGCCGCCTGCAGAGAGCTGCATTTGGCAGCAGTTCCCTTGTGATATGCCCTTTTCCGGGGCCAATCTCCACCACCAGGTCTCCGCTGCTTGTGTCTGTTAAATCCAGCAGCCTGTGGATGGTACGACGGCCGGTTTAAAAAATTTGGGGAAAAGGACAAGGGCGCACACGCACTGCCAGCCCCTTTATGGGTTGGTTTTTTAGACATGAAAAGGGCACCTCTTTCGTTACTAAACAGAAAAAGGTACAACCAAAAAACTATGAAGGCTTTTGCTATATCCCTTAATTGTTACGTAACCGATTGTTGGTGTAAATTAACATGCAGATTCCCCTATCCTTTACCTGTAAATTAAAGTATAGCATAGAACTTTGGGGTTGTCAAGGACAAAGGGCTTTAGGAGAGTGTCCAACGTGCCGTACCTCTTCCACAGCTAGAGCCGGAACGCCTTCTTGCAGTTCTCGCAGAAGCATTCGCCGCCGTGCAGAACACGGCTGAACGGGTATTTCATGTTGCCTCATCCTTGTTACGTTGTTTTTTAACGGAAGTTTGAAAAGCTTGCCATATATCTGCAGTTTTTTGTCTTTGAGGGGTTTTTAAACAGACCTTACTATCACTTAGATAAAATCCCATTTTTATATTCTTTTTCCGCAAAAAATGTTTCCAGCATCTCTGCCAGCCTTTCCGGCGCGTCCATGTTGGCCTCATGCCCAGCGCCGGGGATAAACGCCAGCCGCGCCCTTGGGATTCCCTTCCCCATGGTGCGGGCGGCTTTTTTGTTTGCCCTGTCCTTTTCCCCGCAGAGCACCAGGGCAGGGCAGGCAACCTCCTGCAGGCGGCCCTGGTAATCCAGCCCCAGCATGGAGCGGGTGAGGCTGAGCACATCTTTTTTTGCAAGGCCCATGCTTTGGAAGGCTTTGGAGGGCAACAGGCGGAATATGCCGTTTTGCACCCGCAGCAAGGCCCGGGGCATGGCGCACTGCCCGCCAATAAGCACCAAGGCGCTTACCTTTTCCGGCCTTTCCAGAGCAAAGGCCAAGGCCAGCACTGCCCCTAAGGACAGACCGCAGAGGGCCAAAGGCCCTTCTGTCTTTTCGCAAAAGGCGCAGAAACCCTGGTACAGCTTTTCATAGGTGACAGGCCCGCTGCCTGCCAAAGAGAAAAGATCCGGGCAGGACACAGGCCCCGGGGATTTCATATGGCCCAGCACCTTGTCCCAGCTTGCGGGAGACTGGCCCAGGCCATGGAGAAAC
>JAAWBZ010000197.1 GCA_022792945.1 Oscillospiraceae bacterium
GCCTCCTGCTTTTTCGGGGGTATTTTTCCCCGCAGGCCGGAAAGCAGGCCCAGCAAAAGGCCGGAGAGGGTGACGGAGAAAAACAACAGCCAGCCGGCCTGGTAGCTGCCCAGCACGCCGCCGCCCAAATAGGTGACCACAAAAGCTGTGCCGGGGTTCACGCAGAAAAGCATCATGCGCCCGGCCTGCTCCCGGGTGATTTTCCCCTGCTCCAGCAGCAGTGCCGCACTGCGGGCCCCGGCAGGGTATCCCCCTAAAAAGCTCATGATAACAGGGGCGGCGCAGCACCCCGGCAGGCGGAAGCCCCACCGGGTGGGGAAGGCCAGGGGCCTGCCCAGCAGCTCCCCGGCCCCGGACTGCACTATAAGACAGCTAAGCACCATAAAGGGGAACAGGGAGGGGATGAGGGCTGTCAGGCAGTACAGCACACTTGCCCGCACCCCGTCCTTTACCTCCTCCGGGAAGGACAACAGGGCCATGGCCAGGAGAAGCACCCCCAAAGCCCCCAGCACCCCTGGTATCCGCCTGCACAGCCTGCGCGCCATTTCCATTATGAACCCCTCCTTTGTCCATCTACAGGATATGGGAAAAACCGGGGATACATGCCGCCTGCCACACATATTATTACCCGACGGCAAAAAAACTTTTGGGAGGGATGGCATGGAGCAGGGGAAAGGCGGCACACTGATTACGCTTACAGGCAACCGCTCCGCTGTGGTGGACGGCTGCGACGGCATTATTGACTACGACGCGGAAAAAATCCTCCTGCGGGCAGGCAGGCTCACTGTGCGCTTTGGGGGCCGGGATCTGGCTTTGCGCAGGCTGACAGAGAACTCTGCTGTGATAGAGGGATTTATTTCCCAGGTGGAATATATGGTATAGGGAAGGGGCTGGGTGCTTTGCTGGAAAAGGTGTTTCATCTGCTTTCAGGGTATGCGGAATTTCAGGTGGAGGGGGACGGCCCCCGATTTTTTAACATAACTGCCAAAAGCCGCATCGGGCTTTGGGGCTACCGCCGCCGGGAAGGGCTGCCTGTGGCCCGGATAAAGGCCCGGGAGTATAAAAAGCTGCGGGGGGTGTACAGGCGCAGCGGGGCCAGGCCCCGTCTGCTGAAAAAGCGGGGCGCCCCCTTTTTGCTCCACAGGCTGGAGGCCCGGAAGGGGCTGCTGCTAGGGGCGCTTTGCGGCGGGGCGCTGTACTGGTTCCTCTCTGGGTTCCTGTGGGGGGTGTCGGTGACAGGGACACAGCTTATGCCGCCTTCCAGGGTGCTGGAGGCCGCTGCCCGCCAGGGGCTTTACCAGGGCTGTGCCCAGCGGGAGATGAATCCCCGGGGCGCGGCCCTGGGGATTTTA
>JAAWBZ010000198.1 GCA_022792945.1 Oscillospiraceae bacterium
CCCTGCTCCATCATGGCCGTGGCGACCTTCTTGAAGCCGGCGATATTCGCGCCGGCCACCAGGTTATAGCCCAGGCCGTACTCCGCCGCCGCCGCCGCAGAGGCGGCGTGGATGTCCTTCATCATCTTGTGCAGCTGCGCGTCCACTTCCTCCGCGGTCCAGCGCAGACGCTCGCTATTCTGGCTCATCTCCAGACCCGAGACGCCCACGCCGCCGGCGTTGACCGCCTTGCTGGGCGCCACAATCATGCCCTTCTGCTGCATCAGGTACGCCAGGGCGTCGTTGGTGGTGGGCATATTGGCGACCTCAATATAATACTTCACGCCGTTGGCCGCGATCTTCTTGGCGCTGTCCAGTTTCACGTCATTCTGCATGGCCGACGGCATGATGATGTCCGCCTTGACGCCCCAGGGCTTCTCGCCGGGGTGGAACTCCACGCCGAACTTGTCCGCGTAGTCCTGCACGCGGTTGCGGCCGGAGGAACGCATCTCCACCAGGTACTCAATCTTCTCCTCGGTGGTTACGCCGTCGGGATCGTACACATAGCCGTCGGGGCCGGACAGGGTCACCACCTTCGCGCCCAGCTGCGCCGCCTTCTTGCAGATGCCCCAGGTCACGTTGCCGAAGCCCGCGCAGGCGATGGTTTTGCCCTCAATGGTCTCGCCCTCGTGGGCCAGGACCTCGCCCAGGTAGTACACCGCGCCGAAGCCCGTGGCCTCGGGACGGATCAGGCTGCCGCCGTAGGTCTGCCCCTTGCCGGTGAGCACGCCGTTCTCAAAGGTGCCCTTCAGGCGGCGGTACTGGCCGAACAGATAGCCGATCTCCCGGCCGCCCACGCCCATGTCGCCGGCGGGCACGTCCACATCCGGCCCGATGTAGCGGTAGAGCGCCGTCATAAAGCTCTGGCAGAAGCGCATGATCTCCGCGTCGGACTTGCCGGCGGGGTCGAAGTCGGAGCCGCCCTTGCCGCCGCCCATGGGCAGGCCCGTCAGGGCGTTCTTGAAGGTCTGCTCGAAGCCGAGGAACTTGATGATGCTGGGGGTCACGTTGGCCTGGAAGCGGAGGCCGCCCTTGTAGGGGCCGATGGCGCCGTTGAACTGGCAGCGGTAGCCGATGTTGGTGTGCCACTGGCCGGCGTCGTCCATCCAGCACACGCGGAAGGTGAACATCCGCTCCGGCTCCACCATGCGGCCCAGCAGGTC
>JAAWBZ010000123.1 GCA_022792945.1 Oscillospiraceae bacterium
AATATACTTCATAATCAAGGGCGCGAAGCGCCGCATTTTTTGACTGGTTTGTCAAGTGTTTTTGAGAAAAAAGTGGGTGATTTTTGAAAAATAGGTTCTGAAAGCCCCATGAAATAAGGGATGAAGATTCCGAGAAGTTATAATAAAATCAAGGAGGAATGCACACTGTCTACAATGTGTCTACAATCTCTTGGTACTGAAGAATCTGGATGCTCCTTTGTGTAACCGCAATTTATTGTATCATTTTGTTATACGATTGGCAAGTATGTATAGCGGTTTTTCGAAAAACAATTGAATAAGAGAAAAAAGACAGCCCCTGCTGAAAAAGTAAGGGCTGTTGTTTATTTTCCTGATGGACATACCTATTCTCTGTAATACGTCACGATATCTCCAATATCACATTCCAGAATATCGCAAAGCCTATTGATGGAGTGCATGCTTACCGACTGATTATGCCTTAATCTGTAAAGCAGGGATTCAGATATTTCGTATTCATTAATCAGCGTATATTGGGAAATGCCTTTTTTGCTCATTGTATGCCATAACTTGTCGTAATTATACATGTTCAACTCTTTTCGCTCTTGTATTACTACAAGTTTATCGTTATAATGAGTATTAGCGGAATGTCTATTTTCAGACAATAATGAACCATAAAAAGATTGTTGGTGTTTTGGCT
This sequence comes from Oscillospiraceae bacterium, assembly GCA_022792945.1. GTDB lineage: Bacteria > Bacillota > Clostridia > Oscillospirales > Oscillospiraceae > Avoscillospira_A. The sequence goes on from JAAWBZ010000123.1 coordinate 677, forward strand.
GTCTTGTCCCACACAATTGGATGGGTAAAAGATAGAGAAAACAAGGATTGGATATGCTGTTATAAGGCCTGAAACGAAAGGGGGTGAAATTAGGGAATGGTGAAATCATTTAAGTCAATTAGAAAAGCTGTGATAGCATATTTCTGGAAACGATACGACATGTTTTGGCTGGGCATAGATTCGAAGACGGAAAAAGCGCTTCTAATGGCAGAAATGGAGAACGATGAAGAAAGATATAATTATATTTGGTTCAGGCAAGTTCTGTTGGAGGGAGATGCTTGGTGGCACACATGATTAGCGATTATTCTTCCTTTCCTCTTTCGACTCTTAGGATATCGTTTGGTGTACAATTTAAAAGCGTACATAATGTGACTATTGTATTGACAGTTACGCTTTTATTTTTCCGCAAAGCATCTAAAGTTCCTGTCGAGAACTTGTGGTCAGTTATGAGTTGGTATTGTGTTATCCCTTTTCTTTGCATTGTTTCCCAAAGCGGACTGTAATCAAACATTTTAGCCCTCCTCTTTCATTTCAGTATATAGGGATATTTTTCAATTGAATATTGCCGAAGATTCGGCTATAATGTCTATAAAAAGACATGGAGGTGTAAAATGGACGTTCAGATGCTGAAAGGTAAACTATTGGAACTTAACGAAAAAATTGAAATGATTTTACGTGAAACTAATTATCGCGGAAACGACAATTTGTTGCCAATAGGATATGATGGGAATAATCCAAATGATATTTTTTGGTATCATGAATTAAGAGAGTTATTGACTCATTTACATTATATCAATTGGATGATGAACTATCTTCAAGAGCCGGTCATGTGTCAGGGCATAATCAGAATTTCGGAAAATGGGAAATATATGCTTGATGGGATTGAAATAAAAGGGGATGACATTTTCGAGGTTTTCGAAACAGAGAGTTCCACGAAAGCCAGCCACTGGCGGAGAACATGTGCGGACAGCCGCCAAAGTTTTGACGGCAGATTGGCGAGGTTAAGGGGATAAAAGTCGGGAGTCTTAACGACATAACAAAGAAATGTCATATTGTCATTACTGAGACTAACAGCATATACGATTAAGACATCCGTATTTATTGAAGCATTCCACATGGCATAAGGCCAGGAAAGCAGCGTGTCAAGGGGAACGTGGAATACCGCACAAGCGAATGCGCGGAGGATATGCCGCGAAAGCCCCTTGACACAGCGGAAATTGCCGTAAAACAATGGAGCCGGGGGATTGATAGATGCATTTCTATCAATTCCCCTTACCTATATATTGAAATATGGATTTTAGATTATTTGGTTGACAGCTTATATCTATATTGTGTGCGGTAGCTAGGAAGATATTCAGATAATTTTGCGCGGGAAACCAAAGTAAGAGTCTATAGGGTTCTGTAAAGGTTTTCAAGGAAGAGAAAACAGAAAGAGTTACTTGTACTGTATCATTCTCATAGTACAAGCAACTCTTTCGTCACTCGCTGGATATGGAAAGCGTTCCAAATTGAACGAACGAATGTGAGTGTTTCAATTTGGCGATTGGTGAGTAGAGTCGGAACACAGATTGTTTAATATTATTTTAGGAAGATAATTTTTTCGAGGAATTAGGTTATCGTCTATATTATTTAGTCATTTTTATTAAGAACAGAAAAAGAGAGACTCCCGCCTACTCTTTCTTTTGCATTTCTTTTATCATTTCACTCTATCCCACTATTTATATAAGTAGTCGCGGCATACGCCGCTCCTATACTCGGGGATACTCCCCGACCCCTCTCTAAATATGAATAAGATTGTTTTAGCAACTTTTCCTGTTCTGTTCTCATCTCCATTTCTTCTAAAATAATGTCGGCATTTGGGATTGAGTTGTTAAGTATTTTATTCAAAAGTTTATAAAGATTTAAGAAAGTATCATCTTGGAAGGATGATATCAGTGGTAATGTTCATCACCACGCCGCAGTTGCAAATGCGGAAAATGTTACTAAGAAATCAGGATATCCGCCTATAAGAGAAAGTATTATGATGCGCATCATGTGAGAATTATTCATATGAGTAAAGACAGTTTTTTAGAAAAAGATGAAATTACAAAACGATTAACAGAAGAGATGCTTCATCGCCGTGAAGCATTACGCTTAAAACAGCGTGAAGTTGCCGAATTGATTGTCAAGTCCGAAAAGACCTATCAACGGCTGGAATCTACCGGCAAAGGCATATCTGATATTTTTGAAATCCTAAAAATATTTCAGGTATTGCATTTCTCCACCACAGAAATTATCAACGTGCTGGGACTCCCGCCGCTCACATTAAGTGAAATAGCAGAACTTTATCAAGACGGAGAAACTCTGAAAAGCATACGGGAAAACGGTATCTGTTCCAGTATTCGCCAGATGTGTGGCGAAATGGAAATCAACACAATAGAACGTCTGATTCTTATCCTGATGAAAGAATATTTTAAAAAGAAGGGAACCACTATATGAATTCCCCCATTCCATGCGGGGTAAGACGGTAAATACCCCATATGGTAAAGTTGGAAAACAAGTAAGATGTTTTATGCTTATCTTGTAAAGCGAATTCATTGGAGAAAGGAGGTGAAAGGATATGGCTTTAAAAAAATTAAACCAGTTTTTGAAGTTTGACTTCGAGGCATTTTCTAAAGGGAAAGTGTATCAGGTCAGCGGCACAAGCGAATGGGTGGATTTTACAAGCAAAGCCCACATGGGAACCAAGGTTGAAGTGGCGATTCTCAAAGACGAAACCCAGTATAAGCAGAAAGAGGGCGAAAACGTATCGAACCGTTATGAGAAACTGAATTTTAAGGTTCGTAAAGACGTAAAAATCCCGCTGAATGCCTATGTCGTCCCGGTCAATGCGACCGCCACCGTGTACGGTGATTACCGGAACCAGCTGTCAGTGACAGCTGACGATATCCGGGTACTTACCCCAAACAAGTAAGTGAAGGGAGTGAAGCATTATGAACCATTATAAGAAGGGAGCCAGGTATTTTCCCCCCGCCGTTTGGATTTTTGCGGCGGGGGGATTCCTCCTCCTCTACTCTATCTTTTTACACCTAATGACACATTTGAATCATTCGGACGTGTTCGGCCTGAATCTTTATCTCGGGAAAGCCAATGCCATATCCATGGCAGTGGCGACTGTCCTGCTCACGCTATCGCTTGCCCTGCATATTACGGGGGGTGTCGAAAAGCAGATAGAACACTGTATAAAAAAGCGGCTGTACGACTCAAGGTATGGGAACCCGCTCGGTTTCCGGGAAGGGGAACTGCTCCCGCCCGTCAGGTGCCGGAGAATCAACCGTACAACATTTGAAGTCTCTGTTAGAGCTGGTTCATGTACAGTAGAAGATTTACTGAAGATTGCGCCGGTCATATCATCTTCCATGAATGGGAGATATAAACAGTATGCGGTTGTCAGCTGTGAAGCGGACGAAGCCTTTAACTGGGTAGCTTACCGGATTGAAGATGTGCTGGCCGACAAAAGTCTGACGGTGGATTCCGTGGAAGGGCTGAAATCGCCGGACAAGACGAAAATCCCGATTGACACGGAAACCTTTATCGACCTGAAAACCTCCGGCAGTATCCTCGTTGCCGGGAAGACAAGGAGTGGGAAGACCACGGGTACTAACGCAATTCTGACCTCGCTCTTACAGCACGGGCGTGATGGGTATGATTCCAACATCTTCATCATTGACCCGAAACTGGCGGAACTGTCAATGCTCCCCCATGTTGTGACCATAAATCCCAACGGGGATGTCGAACCGGTCATAGCGGTGATGAAAGAATTTGAATCCACAAGAAAGACTCGACAGGCAGTATTGAACCGACTCTCACAGAAGACCGGTAATGCCGTGAAATGGTGGGATGCTGGGATGCACCCCAGTATCCTGTTCATTGATGAATATGTGGCATTAAAAAGCCTTTTTCCGAAGTCTGCCAAGGGGAACGGGGGATTTAATATATCTGATTTTGAAGGTTTGCTGAAACGCATTATAACCATGGGGGCATCTGCCGGGTGCTTTGTCATCATCTCCATTGCAGAAGCGTCAGTGGAAGAAGGCGGCCTACCGTCCATGTTAAAGTCAGCAATGACTACCAAAATCCTGTTCAAGCCTACGGTGGAGGAAGCCCGGCTCATTTGGAACAGCGAACGGCTAAAGACCTTTAATGCGGGACGTGCATATGGAGCCGGAGACTGCTTGTTTTCCTCCACGGACGGCATGCACGACACGCCGGGGTATCTGCATTTCCCGAACATGGAATTTGAAGTTTATGCGGAACTGGGAAGGCTCCTGACCGAATACTATGCCCCAAAGGAATGAATAACCACCACGATTCCGGCTTGCCGGAATCGTGGTGTCAGTGTCAAATTCTATAAAAGCAGATGTTTTCTGGCGGTGGGCTTGTTATACCGCCAGAAAACCAAAGTGTCAAAGTGTCAAGAACAGCTGGAAACACAAGAAAGTCAAGGAAAGGAGTGACACCGAAATGTCCGATAACGAGAACTGTCGTGCCAGGTCTAAGAACATGATGTATACGCAACAGATAAGGCACTTGCCAGCCGGGGCTATTGAACAGTTAATCCAGCGGGTGGAAAAGACTGCCCCGAAGAAATATGCACTGATTGTGCATGACAAGGATGTTGATGACAATGGAGAACACGCGGAAGACCATGTACATGTGATGCTGTCTTTTGAAAATGCCCGTTCCATCAACAGCATTGCCAAGGAACTGGGGGACAAGCCGCAGTTTATGGAAATGTGGAAAGGGAAAGCAGAAAACGGTTATTCCTACCTTATCCATGCCACAAAGGATTCCATTGGCAAATACCAATATTCTCCATTAAATGTCACAGCGAATTTCAATTACCAAGAAGAGATACGGAGAATCACGGAAGAAGTCGAACGGAGTAGGCAGACGGCCAATAGTAAGATTCTGCTGGATTCTCTTTATAAAGGTGAAATCTCGAAAGAGGAACTGGAAAAACAGTTGAGCGGCAGTCAATATGGGAGAATGAAACGCCAGATTGAAGACGTGTGGTGCAAATATTTGCAATTCCAAGCGGCCAAATGGCGGGAAGAAATGAAAAAAAGTGGAAAGCAAATAGAAGTCATATGGATTTATGGGAAAGCGGGAACCGGAAAGACAAGCCTAGCCAGAGCATATGCGGAAAAATTAAACCGGCCTTATTTTATCACAGGAAGTAGTCGGGATATTTTCCAGAATTATTCCGGTGAGCATACCATGATTATTGACGAGTTCCGGGCAGACATGATGAAATATTCAGATTTGTTGAGAATTCTAGACCCTTTCGGCAGTCAAGTTATGGCACCGTCCAGATACAGCGACAAGCCGCTGGTCTGTGATTTAATCCTCATTACCTCTCCATATAATCCGGAAGAATTCTACTTGAAGTCGTTCAGTCGGCCCTCCTGGGATTCCATTGACAGTCTGGAACAGTTATTGAGGAGGATTACGCTAACTATTGAGATGGACTCGTTTCATATTAGGGCGGTTGAGTACGACAGGGAGGCACAGGCTTACAGGGCAATAGATAATGCCGAAAAGGAAAACCACTATTCCAAGCATTACCGAGAACAAGACTGTGCTACCAGTAACCCCAGAGACTTGTTTGAGTCCTTGTTCCGTGCAACGCCACGTGTGGAAACTGATAGTCCCGATTCTGTAGAAATGGAGGAAGAATATGAACACGATTGATGTACCTATTTAGGGGAAGTGCACACTTACTATATCTAAATGGTTTGCGGGCTGCTCCAGATTCATGTAATCTACTTCTTAAAAAATGATTTTTTTGATGCGGGAAATAAATGATATAGAAACATAAAACCAAATAACGATTATTATAGAACGAAAAATCTACAAATATTAATTATCATTTTATCAACAATCTAATTAATCAAAAAGAAATCAATAATATCCTCAAAACACTGATAAAAGCTAGATTTCCTGCATCGCTAAAGGCGGTAAATTATGAGAGATGAAAAAGAAAAAATAAGCTTTTCTATGTTGAAAGATGCCGTAAATTGCGGTATAATAAATATAGACAGTGTGCTTGATACGCTTATGTCAACAAAGAGAGAACAGATACTGAAGATGCACACCTATGCGATTACCCCGCCAGCAACAGAGAATGGACGCTGGCAGACATGCTACAAGGATGCATCCGGCAAAAGAAAGAATATCAAAGCACAGACAAAGGAAGAATTGTTGGACAAGCTGATTCCAATATATCTTTCCGATTCGCACATTGACAATTTAACATTTTACGGACTCTATGAAGAATGGCTGGAATACAAAGTCACTGTCACCAATAGCCCTAACACTATAAAGCGGCATAAAGAACATTACCGAAAATATTTTGAGCCGTCCGCCTTGCACAACATGAAAGTAAAAAAGATTGATGAACTTCTGCTGGAAAGGGAATGCAATCGGATTGTAAGGGAATTCAACCTACCCCGGAAAGAGTGGTGCAATGCAAAAGGTATTTTAAACGGCATGTACGAATATGCCGTCAGAAAAAAGTACCTCACAGAGAATCCTATGGATAAGGTGCAGATTCTGGTAAAATATCGCCAGGTGGTGAAGAAGACCGGAAAGACGGAAACGTATAATACCAAAGAGTTAGCGGACATGAATGAATTCCTTGAACGTATGTATGAGGAAACGCTGGACTCTTCTTATCTCGCAGTAAAGATAAACTTCCTTTTGGGCTTGCGTGTAGGGGAACTGGTCGCGGTTAAATGGAATGACTGGGTAAAAGAAGCTAATCAGCTTCATATAGTTCGTGAAGAAATCAAAGACCAGACAGAAAACAGTATTTCAGTTGTAGAACACACCAAAACGAACCGTGACCGCTTTGTCATACTGATTCCGAAAGCGATTGAAATCTTACAGCGGATAGAGAGACAAGGGGATTACATTTTCATGCGGAATGGGGAAAGAATTACTGCTAGGCGGATTGCGACTATCCTCAGACAATTCGCACGATATGAGGGAATGCCTATTAAGTCAAGCCATAAGATGCGAAAAACTTATGCCAGCAACTTAAATTCTTGTGGAGTACCCCTTGACTGTATCCGGGAAATGATGGGACACAATAACCTGAATACGACTCTCGGATACATCTACAATCCTCTGACGGGAGAACAGACCTATGACCTCATAACAAAAGCGTTACAGTAGAAAAAAGGTGCTGTCTACAGCTGTCTACAGATTCTTAGACACATAAAAAGGGCGGAACCCCACATTCCATGGGATTCCGCACTATCTTAAAGAATGGAGCATACGGGATTCCCCCCTGTCCGGGACATCCACCGCATACACGCAGAACCAGCCCATGGAGGCCGCTCGCTCCAGCGGCTTTCTCTTAAGGC
>JAAWBZ010000199.1 GCA_022792945.1 Oscillospiraceae bacterium
CAGTCGGCATAGAAGTCCAGAAGAACGGGCTTGGCGCTTGCTTTCACGGAATCAAAATTATTTTTATTAACGCTGAATACTGACATTATAATTACCTTCCTTTCTTTTGTCTGTGTCTTTATCATAACCTGTATCTGTTATTTTTTCTGTGATGAGGTCACATTCTTAGCTTTGCAAATGAGTTGTGTCATGGTTCCCATGGGACAGTACACACACCAGGAACGGGGCTTGAATAAAACCATTGTGATAAACCCGAGTACAGTGGAGGTAAGCATTACACTGTAGAAGCCGAAGGCAAACTGAGCTGTGCCGTCGGAGAACAATGTGCCGTGATAGGCCCAATGCCGGGGAAGCTTAAAGGTCCACAGCAGAGTTACCGCTGTACTTAAATCTTTCAGCCCTGCGAACACCAGATAAGTGTTCCACAGCATTAGAAAAAACATTGCAAAGCTTCATACAGCATCCACAGGCTACGCATTTCTTCATACTGACAGCTGCTTTTCTTTTTGCCATAATAAATCTCCTCCTGTTTAATATCAGTATACAGAAGGAGATTATTTTGTTCAGTGACAAAGTCACAGAGTAATTTAATGTCTTTATCCCAGTTATTTTACCGCGCCATACGATAGATCTCTTCCATATCGTTCTGATACAGGATTCTTGCGGAGCCCTTGCTTCCGCCGCAGGCTTTTGCACAGCCCGCAGCCAATTCGTGAATCTGTTCATCTGTCGGTGTGATGCCCAGCTCTTTCATGGTTGTAGGCATACCGATGGAATGATAGAATTCTTCCATTGTTTCAATTCCCTTCCGGGCGATTTCCTCGTCGCTGCCCTCCTGGTTTAGCTGCATTACGTTCACTGCATAACGGACAAATCTAGGCAAAGCATTTTTGTATACATATTTTGCCCATGCCGGCCACACCGCTGCCAGTCCTGCACCGTGTGTTACGTCAAACATTCCGCCCAGCTCATGCTCCAGCATATGGGAGACAAAATCGCCCCCGTTATTTCCACATCCGGTCAGATTGTTGTGAGCCAAGGAGCCGGCCCACATAATCTCTGCTCTGGCGTCATAATTCTGCGGATCGCTGTGTAAA
>JAAWBZ010000200.1 GCA_022792945.1 Oscillospiraceae bacterium
GACATCTACGGCGGAGATTCACACCATATATGACTTGCTGCCCACGCTAAGTGAAAAGGCAATGCGTAAAAACGTGGAGTTTGCGGTTGGAATGATTGGGGCGGTGGCAAATGCGGCAGTGCTTCCCGTCAAGAAAGGCATGCCGGAGGACACCAGGAAGGAACTGGATAAATATTTCCACCGCGAAGAAGACAAAGGAAAAAAATGACGGGGAACTCTGTCATCTTTTGGGGTACATCTTTCCTGCCGGCGGCATATAATAGAGCAAAACATCATAGGATTATAGGTTATAGATTATGTATGTTGCTCTGCTTATTTTATTGTTGTCTGCATTTGCGGGCATGCTTTTCGGGCACTTCCGCAGGAAGAAGATTATCTGCAAAATCCGGTGTATGGATAAATGCAGGAAATGTTCTCTGCTGGAAGAGCTGGCGGACCCCTTCGGCTATGTGTATCATTGCTGCTGTGGATTTTTTTCTTCTACTGTTGATGCCTGGCAGAAAGCCGCCGGGTATACCTGGTTTTACGATTATATGGCACCCAGATTCCAGATGGTGTTCGATGCCCTTCCGGTCTATTTCAATTATCGGGGCAGAACATGGCTGATTGAGTTCTGGAAAGGCCAGTATGGCATAAATACCGGTGCGGAAATCGGTATTTATCATGCAGACAGACTGCTGTCAGAGACGGAATATCGAGCCGCACATTTTGAAGCGGCCAAAGAAGAGGAGATGCTGTCCTGCTCCATGCAGCTATGTACGGAAAAGGGGGCCTGTGTGAAGATATCTGAAAGGCACTGGTGGCTGACCGCTTTTCTGCCGGGTGTTTTTTCCCAGCCTTCTGAATTGTGTCTGAAAGCAGCAGTCGGCTTTCCCAACAGAGAAATGCTGGAAGCCTTCTATCGGGGGCTGTGCCGGGAAGGATACTCTGGGGAGAGGATTGCCATGCAGAATCTCTCGCTGTCTTTTACCTTTCATCAGCCGAGACCGCAGCGCTATGGCCTGCTGACTCGCTTTCATCGGCGGCTGTCTCAGTGCCTGAACCGGATGTACTGCCGGATTTTTCTGTGGGTCACCAGGCCTTTTGAGTGTGTGGAAGACCGCATTCTGTTCCTTTACTATTATCTTCCGTTTTGCTTTCGGAAGCTGATGCGTCTGCGCCGTTTTCACAGACGGTGCCACAGGAAGAGGGGCTGCCGCCGCCCTAAATGCTGCCGCAGATGCAGGCCCTGCCCCAGGGAAAAGGCATGAGTACCGCCAGTCGTCTGGACCGCGCTTTTTCCCAGGCGCTGGTGCTGCCGTTTCACCATTGTTCCAGATATGTGCTCATAAGCGACTGTCACAGGGGGGTGGGTACCTCGTCGGACAATTTTCTGAAGAACCAGCATCTGTATTATGCGGCCATGGAACATTATTACAGGAATGGTTTCACTTATATTGAACTTGGAGACGGAGAAGAGCTGTGGGAGAATCGAAAGCTGCGAAATATCACGGAAATTCATGA
>JAAWBZ010000201.1 GCA_022792945.1 Oscillospiraceae bacterium
TCCCCCTGCTGTCCGCGTCCATAGACCCCCAGGCGCAGGTGAGGATCCTGGCCTGCAACAACGGCGACGACGCCCTTCCTGTGTGGGAGGACTGCACAGAGGCCTATAAGAACGGGGAAACCTGGCAGTTCCAGAACCAGCGCAAGTCTGCTGGGCAGTGGGCTGTGCGGCTTCATGTAACCATAGAGGCCTGGTCTGCCACCGGGGAAATATCTGTGCGGGCTGTGGGCCTGGGCCTGAGCTGAGGTTTGACAAAATCCGACAGCACAGCTATAATAAAAAGTACCCCTCTGAAAGAGGGGCAGGCGCGGATATGCGCCGGAGGACGCTGTATACATAAAAGGCGGTTAGTTCATCCCCGTATGAGAGGGGGTGATACATTTCCCGGAGTTTTACACGAAGGGAGGTGGCGCGATATGGGAAAAGAACGCTGGATGAAAATCCTGCGGTTTGTGCTGACACTGCTGGCGGTAGCAATACTGCTTGCTTACATAGCACCCATAAAAGCGTACTAGCCGCTCGGCTGGCTCCCGAACGGCTAGTTTGTAAAAATTAGCAATTTACGGGCTAACCGCCATGTAGCAGCGCCCTCTTTATCTTTATTTTATACCATATACCCCGGCTTTGTCAAGAACAAGGCCGGGTATTTATTTTGCAGGAAAGGAGGTGAAGCTATGCAGTTAAGCCAGATTTTCGCCTGGGGCGGCGGGTGCGTATTCCTGCTGCTGACCCTGGTGCAGATTGCCCCTGTGAAAATAAATCCCTGGTCGGCTGCTGCCCGATGGGTGGGCAGGGCGGTCAATGGAGACGTGCTGGACAAGCTGGGCAAGGTAGAAACCCGGCTGGAAAAGCACATCCAGGCAGACGACGAGCGGGATGCGGACATGCACCGGGCCAGGATTTTGCAGTTTAACACAGAACTGCTCCGGGAGAAAAAGCACACAGAGGAAGATTTCAATGAAATCTTCTACAACATCAACTGCTATGAACGCTATTGCCGGGAGCACCCAGACTACCAGAACGGGCGGGCTGTCCATGCCATAGCGAACATAGGCCGGGTCTATGATGACCGGCTGAAAAAACACGATTTTTTATAATCA
>JAAWBZ010000202.1 GCA_022792945.1 Oscillospiraceae bacterium
CCCCGCTGTGGCCAGCGGCAGGGGGCAGCGTAGTCGTTTCCTCTTCCGTTTTCAAGGTGCGTATGTAAAAGGGGCGGCGATTGACTCCCCCTGTGCCGATGGGTAAACCCATGAGCGCCCGCCCCGCTGCGGGGGCGGCTGGACTTGCACCAGCGGCGGCCTGGGGCCGTCGGCCTTGCGGGCTGGTCTTACAGATACGCCTTATGTCTGCCTCGCTTTGTGTGTGCAAAAACATCGACCACATAGCCGCTCAGGCGAAGACTGTGGACCATTTTCTTTGCTTCCTTTTTGTCTGTGGTCCATTCCGTGCGCGATGAGCCGAACCTTTCGTAGCAGATTTCGTAGCAGGTCATCTTACGTTCCTCCTGCGGATGGTCTGTACCTGCATCTTTTTAGGATTCATGCAGGTATGAGGGTCGTGGCTTACATTTTGGGGAGGTTCACCAATGCGTCCTCGCGGGATTTCCCAAACCTGGGCTGCTGAATCACGCCGGGGGCTGGGATGAACGCCCAAGTCTCAGGGGAGTAGTCGGCATATTCGAGGATTCCCTCCCGGAGGAGATCACCGACGGTTCCCACGACACCAAAGCATACTTCCTTGTCATCGCTCCACACCTTGCGGATACTTCCGTTGTCATCGCGCCTTTTCATGAATTTCATGTTCAAACCTCCATTTCTGCGATAATCGCAACGTAGTCATATTGCTCTTCCAGGCTGGCGGCCTCCAACTCGGCACTCTCCCGATCTTCAAATGGCCGCTGCTGCAGGTTCCCTTCGTGGTCTGTCCATTCCACAATGAACATGATGGAGCACCTTTCTGCCCTCGTGACCTCCGGGGCGGGCAGATTTGCATTAAAGCTCGATCCACCAGTAGGGAGCAATATAGAAGATTCCATCTATCCAAGCACCCGCCCAACCGTCCAGCTGATTGAATGGAAATTCGACTTTAATGCACCACCAATTATTGTTCTCGTCCAGTAGGTCCAGTGTGCCATCATCCGTTCCGGTCAGTCCCGGCACACGATCCACTTGGACAACCTTTCTGGTGAGAGTGCCATCTGTCACGATCACGGGACGTCTAGTGGTAAGCTCCGAAAGGATCGTGCTGTAAGTTTTTGTTGCATCCCTTGTTGTAGTGGCTGCCATTTTCGTTACCTCCGTTGCCCTCGTAACCTCCGGGGCGGGTGTCATAATTTTACTTTTTCAGCAGCTCGCCGTACCCATCAAAATCGATTTTGCTGTTCTTGACCAGAACCACATCATCAATTTTGATGAAACCGATTCGGTCACAGCCGTTGTCGTCCCAGGTGCCAATCTCGACCTCGTGGCCCAAGCCCCGGAGAACATCGGTATAGGCTTTTGCCATTCCAGCGGTGTAGAAGCTGCGCTCCACGTCGCCCTTGTCGGCGTTTTCGAGGTTAAAGGCCGCGGCATCCTGGATACTGCGAATAAGTTCTTCATACATTTCGTTGCCTCCTTGATTTTTTTGCCTTACTCTGTTATCATGGAGGCGGCCGGGGTAAGGCTCCCGGCTCGCCTCGTGCGTTGGGTAGCGGTGTTCCTTGGTCGGGGGCCGCTGCCCTTTTTACTTGTTGGCTGTCATCGCTTCGAGCTTTTTAATCAGCTCATCCAGGTCCTTGCAGCTCCGGGCCAGTTCGAGCAGCTGGAGCCTCTCGGCTTCCCGTGCCAGCTTTTCAATGACCTCGGCGGCGTTCGCCATTTCGTCCACGTCCTCACTTCCTTTCGTAAGGGGCTGGCCGCCCCTGCCTTACGCTCTTATATTACACTAATTCGTGTCGCTTGTCAAGGGTTATTTTACATTTTTTCGTGAAATTTGAAAAAAACTTTTGACAAGTGACATGGATTGGTGTATAGTGGTCGTAGGAGGTGACGCCATGGACATTACGGTGGCCGAAAAGATACGGCTGATTATGAAGCGTCAGAACAAAACGATGGGGGACATCGCCGAAGCCTCTGGGCAGACCCGGCAGAACCTATCCAATAAAATGACGCGGGGA
>JAAWBZ010000203.1 GCA_022792945.1 Oscillospiraceae bacterium
GGGCAAGGTGGCCATCGACCTGGAGGCCGGCAAAAACCTGGCCGGGGCCTTCTGGCAGCCCAAGCTGGTGCTCATGGACCCGGACACCCTGGACACCCTCCCCCTGCCGGTGTTCATGGAGGGCATGGCGGAGGTGGTCAAGTACGGCTGCATCTGGGACGGGGAATTTTTCTCCTTCCTGGAGGCCCGGCCCAGCCGGGGGCAGCTTATGGCAGAGATCGGGTCCATCCTCTACACCTGCTGCGACATCAAGCGGCAGGTGGTGGAGGCCGACGAGCGGGACACCGGGGCGCGGATGCTGCTCAACTTCGGCCACACCGTGGGCCACGCCTACGAGCTGGCGGGCCGCTATACCCAGTGGAGCCACGGGGCGGCGGTGGCGGCGGGGATGTGTACCGCCGCCCGGCTGGGGGCAGCCCTCCACATCACCCCGCCGGAGCTGCCCGCCCGGCTGGAGAAGGCCGTGGCCGGCCTGGGCCTGCCCACCGGGATCCCCTGCGACGCCCGCACCTACGCCGCCGCCGTGGGCCGGGACAAGAAGGGAACCGGGAGCGATATCACCGTGATCCTGCTGGACCGGATGGGCCACGCCGTCCCCCACAGAATGCCCAAGGCCAGCCTGGTGCGGCTGCTCATTTCCTTGGCCAGGTGCCCGTAACGGCGTCCAGACTCACAGTAAGGAGAACGACCTATGAATCTGCGCATCACGCCCGCCACGCTCCGGGGGAGCATCACCCCGCCCCCCTCCAAGTCCCAGGCCCACCGGCTGATCCTGGCCGCCGCCCTGGCCCGGGGGGAGAGCGTTATCACCAACGTGGCCCCCTCCCAGGACATCCAGGCCACCTGCCGCTGCCTGGAGGAGCTGGGGGCCTCCATCCGCTGGGAGGGGAGCGCCCTCCGGATTGCCGGCATGGGGGCCAATGCCATGTCTCCCCTGCGGCGGATGGCCCCGCCCCGGCTGGACTGCGGGGAGTCGGGCTCCACCCTCCGGTTCCTCATCCCGGTGGCCCTGGCCGTCCGGGGGGGCGGTATCTTCAC
>JAAWBZ010000185.1 GCA_022792945.1 Oscillospiraceae bacterium
ATCCAGAGGAAATTCTCTATAATGCTCGTCTGGAATTTCCTCAAAAATCTCTTCATTTGTGTAGCGAACACAAAATGTAAATGCGTATCCGTTCTCTTGGATAGCCTGAATTGCAGCTATCAAATCGGCGTCCCTATTTTCGATGGGTGCGGTGGTATAGCAAACGATTACCATGCAATTAGCCTCACCTTGAAAAGCTGCGGACAGCAATTCGGTCGATGTGGTATCTTTGGTCGTGGATGGCGGTGCAAACCATTCCGGCAAAACTGAGATTTTGCAATCCCCATAAATTTCCGTTAAGATGGGTTTTATTTCGCTCTTGATTTCGTCCCGGCGGAGAAACACGATATAGTTATCTACAATACAGCCCTTTTGTTCCGAATATTCCACATTGAAACTCCAATCTGGATGTTCCACGGAGAAAACCGTTCCATAGTTATCCATCGTAAATTCTTCGCCGTACTTCTCAATCATGTGGTCTAAACGCGGCTTGTATCTGTTGTACTGCGCTTCGTCCAACTGCTGCCACAAAGGTTTATCCTCTGTATGCTGGCAACCAACGGTCAGCACCAAAAGCAAGGATACGGTAAATATAACGAGATATTTTCTCATGGTGTGTCTCCCAAACTATAACGCACTCTGTTCCCTTTATCCTTGTACGACAATCAACAACGCCAATACCACAATGCAGGCTATCAAAGCCAGCGATACTTTAACCGGGGAACGCTCCCCACTTTTCCAGTCAGAAAACAAGCTGTTATCATCGTCATCCATGCACTTCCGCCCGTTTCGGTTCCAGAGCATAGAATGGTAAGCCGACGAAATAAGGTCTATAACTCCAAAGATTAGCACAAGGTTACGCACCAAGAAAATAACCATGCCCAAAGATACTTGATCTCCCCCGCGCCCTAACATAACGCCTCCCCATATAAAGCGGATGACGGTCATAACGACAGCGACCAAAAGGCAAATTAAACCTGCCGCCTTATACTGTCTTGTTTTCAGTTTTTCACTGGTTTCCGGTTTTGGGGAAAGTCTGTTAATCATGCTCTATTCCTCCTCGTTTTCTATCTCCGTTCAGTTATTTAGCCGCAAAGATGTTTCCTTTACGTTTGGAATATGCACCCCCTGGAAGTATTCACTGCCCACCTCGGGACATTTTGTCCCAAAGCATAGGCCGCTGCCGATATTCAAAACAAAAAGGCGCTCCCCGCCGCGCAGGTTTCTGCGGGCAAAAGAACGCCAGTCTTGACTGTATAAAATTGAGCATGACAAAACTGCGGGGCTACATAGTTATAGCACCGCTCCGCTTGCTTGCTTGC
>JAAWBZ010000003.1 GCA_022792945.1 Oscillospiraceae bacterium
CCGCTCTGGCCCTGGGGATGCGCACCGAGGCGTCCGCCAAGTTTGAAAAGGGCTTGGACCCGATGAATACCCTCCCCGCAGTCAACCGCGCCTGCGAGCTGGTGGAGCTGCTGGGGGCCGGCGAGGTGGTGGACGGCGTCATCGACATCCTCAACCAGGTGCCGCAGCCAACGGCGCTCACCCTGGAGCCGGAGAAGATCAACGCCCTGCTGGGCACGGACGTATCCGAGGACAAGATGGCCGCCATTCTCCGGAAGCTGGGTTTCCCGGTGGAGGGCCGGCAGGTGACGGTTCCCTCCTGGCGCGGCGACGTGCTGCGCATGGCGGACCTGGCCGAGGAGGTGGCCCGGTTCCATGGCTACAACAACATCCCCGTCACCCTCATGCGCGGGCAGACCACCCTGGGCGGCTACTCCGAGGCGCAGAAGCTGGAGCGGCGGCTGGGTGAGCTGTGCCGCACGGCGGGCTACAGTGAGATCATCACCTATTCCTTCCTCTCCCCCGCCTGTTACGATAAGATCCGCTGGCCAGAGGACGATCCCCGGCGGGCGTCCTTCAAAATCCTCAATCCCCTGGGTGAGGACACCTCCATCATGCGCACCACCACCCTGCCCTCCATGCTGGAAATCCTCACCCGGAACTACAACTTCCGCAACAAGGCCGCGCGGCTCTACGAGATCGGCCGCGTCTACCTCCCTGGCGGCGGGGATGGCCTGGCTGACGAGCGGCGGGTGCTGTCCCTAGGCGCTTACGGCGGAAATGTGGACTTTTTCGCCCTCAAGGGCGTGGTGGAAGCCATTCTGCGGGAGCTGCGCGTGGCGGACGTCCGCTTTGAGTCCTGCGCCGGGAACCCCTCCTACCATCCCGGCCGCTGCGCGAAGGTCTTTGCCGGGGACGCCGAGCTGGGCGTATTCGGACAGATCCATCCGCTGACAGCTCAGAACTATGGCGTGGACGCGGAGCTGTACTGCGCGGAGCTGCGCTTTGAGGCACTCATCTCCGCCCGCGGCGAGGCGCCGGTGTATACCCCGCTGCCCCGTTATCCGGCTGTCAGCCGTGATCTGGCTGTGGTCTGCGGCGAGGAGCTGACCGTGGCGCAGGTGGAGCGCTGCATGGCTGAGGCCGCCGGCGCGCTGCTGCGCAGGATCACCCTGTTCGACATCTACCGCGGCGCGGGCGTAGCCGAGGGCAGGAAGTCCCTGGCCTTCTCCCTGGAACTGCGCGCCGACGACCGGACGCTCACCGACGAGGAGTCCGGCGCAGTCATCGCCCGGGTCCTGGAGGCCCTGAATACCCGGCTGGGCGCGGCGCTACGCTGAGCGGCGGTTAAAAATCACAGCGCGGGGGCATACTGGATTTGATTTTTTTTCTTTACTTCTGGTTTTTTCTATTATATGATAGAACCAGTCAGAAAAGGAGGTAGACCGTATGCACGATAATACAATCAAGTTTGTGGTCCCGGACGATTCGGCGGAGGAAATGAAGAAAATCCTCACGTCGGTTTATCGCTCTCTGAATGAAAAGGGCTACAATCCCATCAACCAGATCGTCGGCTATCTTCTCTCTGAGGACCCGACGTATATCACCAATTTCAACAACGCCCGCAGTCTTATCTGCAAGATCGACCGGGACGACCTGCTGCAGGAGCTGGTGCGGCATTACCTGTTCGATTAAAGAATTTTTCGCGCACTCCCGGCGGCTTTCGCCACAGGCGAAGGCCGCCGGCTGTATTTTCGTTTCTGTTTTGTAACCGCTCTTCACCTTTTCAACATCCATTTCGTAACTTCCACCATATAAAAAGGATTTTTTCCAGGATGTCCGCCAAATTGTGAGATTATGTCAATTCACTATTGACAAGCAAGAAACAATGTGTTACAATTTGGTTACATTTTAATCAGGAGGGAAACTATGTCTGAGAAAAATGAGCTTCTGATGTACAAGGGCCGGCCCTTGATGCGGAAGGACAATATTGTTTACTACGGCAGCATGGCCGATTCCCATATCGTGATGCTGCAAATTTTAGAGACCCAGAAGGAAGGCGATCTGGACCTGGCTACGAAGGTTTCCGTGCAGCTCCAGCTGACGGACCCCGCCGCCAAGTCCCGGGACCGGATCGTAAAAAAGAGTGAAAAGGATGGCTTCTACACGGCGTTGGATGTTGGCTGTGTGTGGCTGGAGCGGGCCTTGGCCGCAAAGTGACCACAACGGTGAAGAGTGAGGTACAGAACGATGAAACGAACTATTCGCTATTTTCTTTTGCTTGTGACCCTGGCCGCGGTGCTGGCGGCGTTCTCCCTGAGCGCCTCGGCCGTGGAAATGAAAGCCGCCATCGGCGTCGTGGAGACCAACGGCCTGCGCCTGCGCGCCAAGCCCAGCACCACTGCCGACGTGCTCTGCGCCGCCTCCTACGGCGACAGCGTGGTCATCATCCGTGAGGTGGACGGCTGGTACCTGGTGGACTACAACCTGGAGATCGGCTACATGAGCGCGGAATACGTCACGTACAAAGAGCGCGAGAACGTGGAGCTGGGCGACGGAAGGGCCATTGAATCCTCGGTGAATATGCGTTCCACCCCTTCGTCCGACGGCGACCTCCTTTATCAGCTGCCCTACGGCGACGAGGCCTACATTATCGGCTTCAACTGCGGGTGGTACAAGGTCAAGTACAATGGCGAAACCGGTTACATCCGCAGCGACCTGATGGAGCTGACCGAAAAGCCCATCGCCAACTCCGCCGCCTCCTCCCTGACCAGTCTGGCCACCCAGGTTGTGGATTACGCCATGAAGTATCTGGGAACGCCCTACGTCTGGGGCGCCAATGGACCCAACAGCTTTGACTGCTCCGGCTATACCAAGTATGTCTACAAAAACTTCGGCTACACCCTCAACCGCACCGCCGCGCAGCAGCTGAACAACGGCAACCGGGTGGACAACCTCCAGGTGGGCGACCTGGTATTCTTCAATAATACATATGCTTCCGCCGGCGCCGCCTCCCATGTGGGCATCTACATCGGCAACAACCAGTTCATCCACGCCGCGTCCGGCGGCGTCAAGATCACCAGCCTCTCCGACGCCTACTACGCCAGCCGCTACATCGGCGCGCGCCGCATCATCTGACCATAATATGCGCACCGCCCTGGGACAAGCTCCCGGGGCGGTTTTTTTGCGGTTTTTCTGGTGATTTTCAAAATATTGCGCATACTACTGCCAACAAATCGTTTGGGAGTTGGAAGCATGGCACGTTTTCGCCTTGGAAAGCAGACCATTGTACTGGAACATCCGCCCACCATCCTCTCCGCCGCGGCCATCGGCGGCAAAAAGGAGGCGGAGGGGCCGCTGAGCGGCCATTTCGACGAGACCAGCCGGGACACCAAATTCGGTCAGGACTCCTGGGAGAAGGCAGAGCGCCAGATGCAGACGCTGGCCCTCCAGGCCGTGCTGAAAAAGGCGGGGCTTCAGGCCTGCGACGTGGACCTGATTTTCGCGGGCGACCTGCTCAATCAGTGCATCAGCAGCAGCTTTTCCCTGCGGGACGCCGGCATCCCCTTCTTCGGACTGTACGGCGCCTGTTCCACCATGGCAGAGGGGCTGGCCCTGGCATCCATGACCGTATCGGCGGGCTACGCCCAGCGGGCCATGGCCATGACCTCGTCGCATTTCGCTTCGGCCGAGCGGCAGTACCGCTTCCCGCTGGTCTACGGCGGACAGCGGACGCCAACAGCCCAGTGGACCGTCACCGGGGCCGGCTGCGCCCTGGTGGGAGCTGACGGCGACGGGCCCTTCGTCACCACCGTCACTGCCGGCAAGATCGTGGACTGGGGCATCAAGGATGCCAACAACATGGGCGCGGCTATGGCCCCCGCCGCTTATCAGACCATCGCGCAGCACCTGGAGGACCGGAAGCTCCAGCCCCAGGACTACGACCTGATCGTCACCGGCGACCTGGGTTCCATCGGCAAGCGGATCGTCATGGACCTTTTCGACCGGGACGGCGTGCCGGTGCAGAACGTCTACGACGACTGCGGCGTCATGATCTTTGACGCTAAGCGGCAGGACGTCCACGCCGGCGGCTCCGGCTGCGGGTGCAGCGCGGCGGTATTCTGCGGGTACCTGTTCCGGCAGCTGCAGCAGCGCCGCTACCGGAAGATCCTGTTCTGCGGCTCCGGCGCGCTTCTCTCTCCCACCTCCACCCAGCAGGGCGAGTCCATCCCCTCCATCTGCCACGCTGTATCCGTTGAAGTGGAAAGGAGCTGAACGCTGTGGAATATCTGAAAGCCTTTTTGGTGGGCGGTGTCCTCTGCGCCGTCGGCCAGATCCTCATCGATAAGACCAAGCTGACGCCGGCCAAGATCCTGGTCAGCTACGTGGTGGCGGGCGTCGTCCTGGGCGGCCTCGGGGTCTACCAGTATCTGGCGGACTGGGGCGGCGCGGGAGCTACCACGCCCCTGACCGGCTTTGGCTACAACCTGGCCAAGGGCGTCAAGGAGGCCGTGCAGGAGGACGGACTCCTGGGCGTGCTGACCGGCGGTCTCAAGGCCAGCGCCGCGGGCGTCACCGCCGCTGTGTTCTTCGGCTATCTGGCGGCGCTTATTTTCAAGCCCAAGGATAAAAGCTGAAAAAACAGGGCAAGCTATCCCTGCGGGAAGCCGCAAATTCAACTTTGGAGGAAATACCATCATGGATCATACCAATCAGAACCAGAACAAAAATCAGAACAAGAACCAGAATCAGAACAACCAGTCTCAGAATCAGAACAATCAGAACGGCCAGAACCAGAGCCAGAATAAAAACTGCCGCTGACCGCGGCAGACTAAGGGGCCGGGTCGCATAGACCCGGCCCCTTAGTCTGCCTTGACCTCCACCACGCGGCCCGTCGTCAGGAAGTACAGGCAGCGGCGGCGTACTGGAAGGCCGTAGATACGTGAGAGAGCCATGGCATAGGCCTGCAGCTGACCCGCATAGCGTCCAGCGCGCGTGTCCTCGCCGCCGGGGCGGACGCGGTCGGTCTTGAAATCGATCACTGTCAGCCCATCGTCCTCCACCAGCAGGCAGTCCACCACGCCTTGGAGCATCAACTGCTCTCCGGCCATGGCCGGGTTGTAAAAGCTGCCGTCCACCAGGATGGAAAACTTAAATTCCCGCACCACCTGCGGGCAGCCCAGGATACGCTGTCCCAGCGGCGAGGCGAACAGGCGCAGCATCGCCTGCCGCTCCACAGCCCGGACCTGCTCAGAGGTCAAAAACTCCTCCAGCAGCAGCCGCTCCAGCTCCCGGTCCAGACCAGCCTCACTCCCGCAGTCCTCATAGCGGGCGAACTGCAAAAAGAGGTGGTTGGCTGTCCCCTTCTCCGCGGGCGTCAGGGCCGTCTTTGCCGTGACGAAGGACGGGCGGCGCAGGGGCTTGGCCGGCGGCGGCAGCATGGCCGCGGCGTCCTCGGAAGCCTCCAGGTCCACTTCCCTGCCCTTCATCTGTGTAGCCGTCACCTTGGACGGCACCCGGGAGGCCCCCAGATGAGGGTATTGATAGTCAAGCCGCCGCCGCAGGTCCGCCAGGTCCGGCAGAGGCGGCGGCACGGCGGCCTCCTCCGCGGCGGCGGAGACATCGGGCGCAGTCGCCTGGGTCCCGCCGCTGTGAAAGCGGATGTCCCAGGGATACTCGGACACGGCGCACGCCCGGGGACGCGCCCCGGCCTCGTGGAGTGCCCCGGCCTCCGACCGGCAGAGCGCCGCCATCAGCACCCACGCGCCGGGACACCTGGCCCGGGCGGACAGGGACGGCGGCGCCGGAAGCGCCGCCTCCGCCGCCAGGTTTTCCAGCTCTGTGCGGACAAACTTGGAGCAATAGGTCATGATCAGCCGGTTTTTCGCCCGGGTCATGGCTACATAGAGCACGCGCAGCTCCTCGGACAGGCTCTCCTGCTGGAGGCGCATAGAGATGGCCTTCCGACCGATGGTAGGAAAGCGCACACCCTGTTCGCGGTCAAGCATGCTGGCCGCGGCCATCAGCTGCGGATGGGTCAGAACGCCGCGGCGCAAATCCTCGGCGTTGAACCGCCGGGACAGATCCGCCAGAATCACCACCGGGAACTCCAGCCCCTTGGACTTATGGATGCTCATCAGCTGCACCGCGCCGCCCGCCGCCGTGTTCTCCGGCGGCAGCGCCGTACCCTGGGCGCGCCGGGCCTCCACGTCGGAGAGCAGCTGCATCAGCGCCGCCGCACCGCCCGCCGGATACCCCGCAGCAAAGGTAAAGAACGTCCGCAGATTTGCCCGCCGCTGCGCGCCGCCCTCCATGGCCCCAAAGATGGCCTCTGCCCGGGTACGGTCGTACACCAGACGGACCAGCCGGTGCAGCGGCAGCCAGCGGGCCTGAGCGCGCAGGTCCTCCAGCTGCGTAAGGAAGTCTTGTACGTGGGGCCGCTCCGGCGCGGCGGCGCACAGGGCGTCGTAGAAGCTGCCGCCCCGCGACCTGGCGCGGATCTCCGCCAGCTCCTGGGCGGTGAAGCCATACAGCGGGCTTTCCAGGGCGCTGACCAGCGGAATGTCCCGGCGGGGATTGTCGATGACCTGCAAAAGGGAGATCAGCGTCTCCACCTCACGGCTGTCCAGCACACTCTCACCCCGGTCGCTCCGGCAGGGGATGCCACGGACCCGCAGGGCGGCAGCGTAGGCCGGCGCGGCGGAGCTCACCGAGCGCAGGAGGATCACAATATCCTCCGGCCGGACCGGGCGCGATCCCTCCTGCTCCTCAATGCGCCCGCCGGCAAGCAGCTGGGCCACCCGGGCGGCGACAAACTGCGCCTCGGTCTGAGTCTTGCCGGCGGACGCCCCTTCCGGCGCGGCGGTCTCGATGCAGTGCAGCTCCACCACCGGCCCCGCGGCCGGCGCGAAGGACAGGCCGGGCCTCAGCATCTCGTCCGGGCCGTAGGCGAGATCGCCCACCGCCTCGGACATCACCGCGCAGAATACATCGTTGACCGCCGCGAGGATCTCCGGCCGGGAGCGGAAATTCTCTGACAGCAGGAGCTTGCGCGGCACGCCCTCCCCGGCCTCCGCCGCGGGGGCGTAACGCTTGTACTTTTCCAGGAAAATGCCGGGGTCGGCCAGGCGGAAGCGGTAGATGGACTGCTTGACGTCGCCCACCAGGAAGCGGTTGCGTCCCTCCCGGGCGATGGCGGCAAAGATGCACTCCTGAACCTGGTTGCTGTCCTGGTACTCATCCACCAGAACCTCCTCATAGCGCGCCGCCACCTCCCGCGCCGCGGCAGTGGGACGCCTGGCGGCACGGTCGGTCAGGAGGCGGATGGCCTCATGCTCCAGATCGCCGAAGTCCAGCATCCGGCGGCGGCGCTTCTCGGCGGCATAGGCCTTTTGCAGCCGCCGCGCCAGCTCCAGTGCGCCCAACAGCGCCTCGGCGGTGCCCCGCAGGTCGTCCATGGTCTCCCCGTCGCCGCCGTAAAAGACGCCGCGCCACTCCTTGAGGCCGTCCAGACAGCGGCTGCGGACGCCCTTGAACCGCTCCAGCAGCACCTTGTCCTCAAAGCCCCGCGCCGGCTGCAAGCGCTTATGGGGCAGCGCCAAGGTCTCGGACACGGCGTCCCACTCCCGCAGGGACGCCAGCAGCTCCAGGTGCTCCAGCGTCTCCTGGAAGGCCGGACGGTACGCCTTCTCCAGCGGCGGGAGCTCCGCCATGTCCTCCAGCGCCGCCGCCAGCAGCGCCTGCTGAGCCTCCAGAAAGTCCCGGAAGCGCGCCAGCAGCTCCCGTCCCCAAGGCGTCTCGGCGCAGCCGGCGTACTGCGCCATGTCCAGCGTCCGGGCACACGCGTCCATCCAGGCCTCCGGGTCCGGATGGCACTGCGCCGCGTGGTAAAGCGCCTCCACTGCCGCCGCGGCACCCCGGTCGTCCCGCCCGCTGCCCAGAATGTCCGTCACGGCCTCCAGCGCCGGGAACTGCGCCGCAGCCTGATAGGCGTCCTCCAGCACTGTTTCCAGGCAGCGCTGGCGCAGCTGGGCGCACTCGAGCTCCTCCGCCACGCGGAAGTCCGCCGGCAGGTCCCGCAGGTGGGCATAGGTTCGTAAAAGGTCGGCGCAGAACGCGTGGACTGTGGAGATCTGCGTCAGGTAGACCAGACTCTGCTGCCGCTGCAAATGCCGGTCGCCGGGGGTCCCGGCCAGACGGCGGCCCAGCTCGGCGGAAATTTTGCCCCGCAGCTCTGAGGCGGCGGCCTTGGTGTAGGTGATGATAAGAAAATCATTGATATTCCGGGGCGCGGCCGGGTCACAGATGCGGTCCATCAGCCGGTCCACCAGCACCTTGGTCTTGCCGGAGCCCGCTGCCGCCGACACCAGCAGCGCACCGCCCCGGTTTTGCACCGCCGCCGCCTGGGCGGCAGTCAGAAGAATTTCAGCCATGCTCCGCATCCTCCTCCAGTGCGCGCCAGAAGCCGGCCCGGTCGATCTTTCTCAGCGGCCGGTCCGCCACCTCGCCGGAGGCCCGGTGGCAGACCTGGGCGAAATCGCAGTAGGTACAGGCCGTGTCCTCCGGTCCGCGGCGCACCGGGTCCGGGTCCACGCCGCCGGCAGCCAGATCGTCGGCCATCCGCGCCAGAGTGCGCTCCACATGGGCGCGCAGCAGCGCCATTTCGCCGCTGTCCATCAGATCGCCCACCTTCTCGCCCTTGGCGCTGAGCTTGTAGGGCATATAGACCGGCTGGCGCTCAAAGTGCTCCATGGCGTGCAAAACCACATCATTTTCCGAGATCAGGCCCTTGCGCACCAGCTCGGACTGGCGCTTTTTCCCGGCCTCCTCCGGCGGGAGCTTCCCCGCGGCGGTCAGCACCGGGCGGCGGGCCGGAAAGTAGAGCACCCCCGCCGGCTGAAGCCTGCCGCCAAAGACACGGTCGCCACCGGACTCCAGCGCGAAGAGATAAATGAGCATCTGCAATCCCATGCCGCTCAGGATGTCCGTATAATCAAAGGCCTTTTTGCCCGTTTTGTAGTCCACCACCCGGACATAGGTGACCCCCTGACGGGTATAGAGGTCCACACGGTCCACAAAGCCAGTCAGCTGCGCGGCGGCGGTAGCTCCTTGGATCTCCACCGCCGGCATGGCACCGGCGGCGGAAAATTCCACCTCAAAGCCTGCCGGCTCGAAGTCCGACTGCCGCAGCTCCCGGCCCAGCTCCCGCACCACCTCCAGAACCTCCTCCTGGTTGCGGCGGTAAAGGTAGGCCATGCGCTCTGAGCGCGCGAGCATCCGGCGCAGCGTCTCGTCGCCGTAGGCGTCGATCCGCGCCCGGGCGATCTCCAGGAGGCGCTCCTCGCTCACCTGATGAAAGCCCCCCTCCTGCCGCACCTGGCGGGTGGTCTCCTCCAGGATGGCATGGACGAAGGTGCCATAGACGGGAGCGTCGAAGGCGGCCTCCTTCTGCGTCCGCAGGCCAAGGCCGTAGCGCAGGAAGTAGGCGCACCGGCACGCGGCGAACTGGTCCGCCCGTGAGGCGGAGAGGCGGAGCTTTTTTCCATACAGCGCCTCCACCCCGCCGCGTTCCAACGCACCGGGACGGTAGCGGACACGTGCGCCGATCTCCGCCGCAGCCTCCCGGACCGCGCCGGACGCCTGGGCCAGCGGAGCCAGCGCCGCGCCGGACGCCGCCAGCTCCCCCACCGCGGCGGCATCGTAAAGAAAAATCTCCGGGATTGCCGCGTCGGCGCCTAAAGGCGCGGCGGGGAACAGCGCCTGCATCCGGGTGAAGAGATGCGAGGGCCGGTCAGTGCTGTAGGAGACGAACAGACGCTCGGACGGCGATGTCAGCACCTGATAGAGCACCGTCATCGTCCGGTCCAGGCCCAGGCTCTGTCCCGGCGAGACCGCCAGCCCCAGTGAGAGCAGCTGCCGCCGCTCCTGCTCGCTCAAAACACTGCTGTCCGCCGGATACGCCGGAAACAGGCCGTCGTCGGCCCCCAGCACCAGCAGGAAGCGCCGCCGTCCAAAGCGCATCGCCGCCGGATCCCCCACCGCCACGCTGTCCAGGTTGGCCGGGATGGTGCCCACGGTGTACTGGCTCAGCACGGCGGCGAACATCCGCGCGAAGTCCTCCGGCTCACGAACCGTGCGGCCCAGAACCTGGTGCAGCTGCTCCAGCGCCTGGATCATCAGCTCATAAATCTGCCCGCAGGCCTGTGCCTGGCGAAGCTCGGCCTCGCTCTGACATTTTGCCTGCAGCCGCTCCAGCGTCCCGGCCAGGCCGATATGCTCGAGAAAGGCGTACAGCGCCTCGGCCTGTCCCGCGGTATCGCCGGCGGCCTGGAGGCCGTCCCGCAGGGCGATCAGCGGGCCAACACCCCGGATACGGGCATCGTTCAGGCGGCTCAGAGCACTCTGCGCCGCCTCGTCCAGGGGGAAGCCATAGCCGTCGGGGTGCATGTCCCACTCGCTCTCCCAGCGGCGGCCCCGGATGCGCCAGGTGCGGACGTAGTTTTCCAGCCGGTCGCAGTCCTCGCTGTCCAGCGGCGAAAGGCCTGATTTCAAAAAGCGAAGCACATCCTCCGGCTCCAGCCCGCCGGTGGCGGCGTCCAGCGCCGAGAGCACCGTGCCCACCAACGGGTCCCGGTCCGCAGCGTCGGCGCCGGAGACGTAGGCAGGAATGGAGGCCCTCGCCAGCACCGACTCCAGCACCGGGCGATAAACCGCCGCATCGGTGCAGCATACGGCTATGTCCCGGTAACGCCAGCCCTCCATGGCCAGGCGCTGAATCTGCCCCGCGGCCTCCAGACAGGCGGCGTAGACGCTTCCGGCGTGGTGCAGCGTCAGGCACGCCGGGACCGACGGCCAGGGGGACGGCGCGCTGGCGAACAGGTTGCGGCGCAGGTGCTCCAGCTCGTCAGGCCGCAGCGCGGGCGGCAGGCGGCGGACCCTCAGCGGGCAGCCGCACCGCGCCGTCTGGGCGCGCAGATGCCGCCCGGTCTCTGCCCCCAGGGCAAAGACGCCCTGATCCGTCCCATCGCCCAGGAGGCCCACAACAACGGTCTCCGCCTCGCCCAGCAGCGCGCCGATCACCTCCAGCTCCCGCCCGGTGAAGTCGGAGAAGCCGTACAGATAAATGCGCCGCCCGGCGGCGTAGGGATATACCTCCAGCTGCTCCTGCAAGCGGAGCAGGCGGTCCTGGGCGTCCTGCCCCAGGGCGTCGCAGACGGTCTCAAAGCTCTCCTGGATCAGCGCCAGCTCCTCCAGCTTCACCGCCAGCTGCCCGCCGGCCTCAGCCGCGGCATGGCGCAGCTGCGCCGCGTCGATGCACGCACCGCGGAACTCATCCAGCGCCGCCAGCAGGCGCAGCAGCAGCTCCGGCTTCCGCCGGCCCGCGCCGTAGAGCTTGAGGCGGCTCCCCACCTGCTCCATGGCCTGGGCCATGGCCACCAGACGGCCCCCCTGGTCCAGGCTCCGGCGGCTGACGCCGCCGTACAGCGCCGCTACCCGCGCGGCCAGACGCGAAAAGCTCAGCACCTCCGCCGCCAGGCTGATGCCGTCTCCCCCGGCGCGGCACAGCGCGCGCTCGGCCTCGTGGGAGTACTGTTCCGGTACAATGAGGATCTGTCCGACAACGCCCGCAGCCGCGGCCCTCGATACCCGGCTCAGCACCGCGTCGCCAATGGCCTCCAGATCCGTTCCCAGCAGAATTTCCAGCATGGCTCTCCCCCATTTCCAGGGACCATTGTACCACAGTTCTCCGGAAAATGACAGCATAAAACGCCCGGCGGGAAATTTCCCGCCGGGCACGCCGGTCAGTCCTCGAAAAACTCTTTGAGCCGCTGGAGCCATTCCATGGTTTTGAATTTCAGCACATAACCCTCGGATTCCTCGGTGATGAGCTTGATCTCCCCCTCGGTCAGTCCCGCAGCCTGAGCGGCCGCCTCCATTTCCTCCATGGAGGCGCTCATACAGAGGGACGGGAACACCACACACCACCAGTTGTGCCCTTCGCCTGCCCCGATGGTGACCCGCAGGGCCGTATAGGCGCCCGCCGGCAGGGAGAAGGTCTCATACTCCCGGGTGGGGAACATCTCCTCGCCCAGGGAGGCAGCGGCATGGTCCGCGCTGCCCGCCGCCGCCAGCGCGCGGTTGGCCGCTGCTTCGATGCGGTCCAAATTGTCCGCCAGGGCCTTGCGCGGGTCTGCCGCGCCGTCCAGGAGCTGCTGTGTCTCATCCAGGACGGCGTCGCGCACCTGGAGCTTGATCGCCTGGTCCGCCTCGCTGTCGGAGTTGGCTACGACGTGCAGCCGGATCAGCTTGTCCGCCAGGGCCTGCTGCTCCCGGCCCGCGCAGAAGCCGCCCAGCAGCACCGACACAGCCAAAATCATTAAAACGACGCCAAATACTTTTTTCTTCATAAAAAACACCGCCTATGTAGGAAAATTTGGAATTTCTTACAGCATAGACGGTATTTTTAATTTTTATACAATTTTTCAGGAATTTTTTTCCGCCACGTTGGTCGCCAGAAACGTCTGGTAGCCCACCTGCATCAGAGACATGCTGGCGGTGGCGGCGAAATCGAAGTTCTCAAAGACGCCGAAGATCACCGAGCCACTGCCGGTCATGCTGGCCCCCAGTGCGCCGCAGTTCTCCAAGGCTGTCATGATCTGAAGCAGCTCCGGATGGGCGGGCATCAGGACGTAGGAGAACACGTTGAGCATCTGACAGCCGATCTCCCGCAGGTCGCCCTGCTCCAGCGCGCGGCGCATCTGGTCGTTCTTGGGGCGGGCCGGAAAGCGCGTCCGGTCGGCCTGCTGGTACATCTCCTCTGTCGCCACCGGGAAGCCCGGCTGGACCAGCACGTAATAGCACGCCGGCATGGGCGCCACCGGCGTCAGTTTCTCGCCGCGGCCCTCCACCAGGCACGTCCGGTTGCCGATGCAGAAGGGCACGTCGCTGCCCACCTCCTCCGCCAGCGCCTCCAGCTCCTTCTGCGTGAAGGGGCTGCCGGCATGGCGGTTCAGCGCCCGCAGCACCGCCGCCGCGTCGGCGCTGCCGCCGCCCAGTCCCGCGCCGGTGGGAATGCGCTTGTGGATCTCCACCGTCAGGCCGTCCGGGTCGGTCCCGGCGGCGCCGTAGAACACCCTGGCCGACTTGCAGGCCAGATTTTTCTCTCCCGTTGGCACTACCGGGTCGCTGCATCGGACCTGCCAGGGCGCACCGGTCCCCAGGGTGATCTCCAGCTCGTTGCACAGCGTGATGGGCTGCATGATCATAGAGAGGTTGTGGTAGCCGTCGGGCCGGCGGTCCAGGATATCCAGGGTGAGGTTCAGCTTTGCGTATGCATGTTCCCGTAAAGTCGTCATTTTTTGATGGCTCTGCCTTCCAGATAGTATCGTTTTTCCCGCGCGTGGCCCATGGAGAAGGTCTTGCGCGGCAGGATGCCGTCGGCGATGACGCCGCGGAACAGCTGCGACTTCTCCATGGCCGGCAGCAGGAAGCCCACGGCCCCCGGTCTCCGGGCCAGCTCGATGAGGTCCGCGTCGCCGTGGATGTAGTCGGTCTCGCCGGGATGGTCCTGCAAGTAGGCGTCCAGGAAGCCCTGGAGCACGCCCACAGCCAGCTGGCTCTTGCTCTTGTCCAGATAGAGCATCCCGTGGTCCTTCTCCGTGTACCACTCCACCGGGAATCCCGTCTCGGCACAAGCTTCTGCCCGCAGGGCGCGCAGAAGTGACTCAGGGTCGGTGTCCGCCACAACCCGGTGGATGGGCGCGAAGGCCTGCGCCTCGTCGTGGATGTTCTCCAGCTCCACCAGGGCGTAGCGGGCCGGGTGGGCCGAGAGATCCTCGCCGGGATGCTGGGCCTTCAGCTCCTCATAGCAAGCCTTGGCCGTGGCCAGGGAGTGGTTGCCGTCCCCCACCGCGAATACCATGGGCGTCCCGGACAGTCCCTGGTACTTGGAGGCCACGTTTTCCGTATATGCCATCAGGCGCGCGTCGAACGCCGCGGCCGCCGCGCCGTCCACCAGCCAGCCGGCGATGTGGCCGCCGCCCTCCATGAGGTCGAAGTCGTAGAGCTTGGTCAAGGCCTCCCGCTGGGACGCGATGGGCTCGATGAGGACCTTGTCGTGGTCGTCGGCCAGCATCAGAATATGCGGCAGCTCGACGGGCGCGTCCCGGCGGACGCGCATCCGGGGCGGAATGCGCTCCACCACGGTCTTTTCCGTGGCGCGGATCGCGGAGACAGAGCCTGGCGCATAGTCGTAAGCGTTCAGATCCACCACGCCCACCAAGCCCTTGCGCACTGCGCCGCTCAGAAGCGTCCGCTCCACATAGACGTAGCTGCCGGGATAGGCGCGGAACACGCCGCTTTGGAGGTAGTCGGCCATGGTGCGGTTGATGGCCTCAGTGTGGACGCGCTCCTGCTCAGTGCCCAGCTCAGCCTCGGTCAGGATCAGGCGGATGGTGGAGGGGGCGTCGCCGGCGCAGGCACGGACGCGCTCCCAGTAAGCCGGCTGGGAGGAAAACTGGTCGCAGGCGATCACCGCCCACTTGGAGAGGTCCTCCACCTGGGGCAGCAGGATGTCAGCGGGCAGAAAACAGTTGCGCATGTTACTTCTTCCTTTCATCGTCGGTTTTCTCGAACAGCATGCCCATCAGGCGGGTACCGTCGGGGATCATGGGGCCTTGTGTACCGTTGGCCTCGGTGTAGCCCAGGCCGCTCCCCTGGTCCCGGGTGCTGTCGTAGATCAGGAACGGCACCGGATCTCCGTCATGGGTGCGCGTGGCGGTGAGAGTCTTGTGGTCGCTGAGCAGCAGCATGCGGTAGTCCAGCCCCGCCGCGTCCAGCCGCTCCATCAGCGGTGCCACCACGCGGCGGTCCAGATAGCCGATGGACAGGAGCTTTTCGTCCAGCTTGCCGTTGTGGGTGGCCTCGTCGGGCGCCTCGACATGGATGCAGACGAAGTCGTCGCCGTCCCGGAGGCAGTCCACCGCCGCCTGGACCTTTCCCTCGTAGTTGGTCTCGGTCTCACCGGTGGCCCCCGGCACGCTGACCATCTTCAGGCCCACCAGCGCGCCGATGCCATGGACCAGGGGGACGGCGCTGATGACGGAGCCGCGCTTTTGGTAATTTTCCACAAAGTCCGGCAGCTGCACCGCCGTGCCCTCGGCCCAGAACCAGATGCCGTTGGCCGGCAGAAGGCCGGCGGCGCGGCGGCGCTCATTATAGGGATGGCGCTCCAGCCTGCGGTTGGCCAGGGCCATCAGCTGCCAGAGCCGCCGGGCGTTTTCGTTGCCGCGGAGCGCATAGGGGCCGATCTTCTGTCCCAGAATATCGTGGGGCGGCGTGGCCACGAAGCCCGCAAGATCGCCGCCGGCCTGAATGGCGATATGGCGAAAGGAGGGCGTCGGCTCCACCCGTAGCCCGGCGGCCTCCGCCGCAGCGCGAAATTCCGGGTCGTCAAACAGCCAGGAAATAAGCGCAATAGAGTCCTGCCCCTCGATGGAGCCGGCGTTGTGGGAGAGGATACGCTTTTCGTCAAAGGGCGCGCCCCCGTCCTCCAGCGCCACCATATTGCAGCGGTAGCTGACGTCCCCGGGTGGCACGCGGATACCGGAGCCGGCGGCCTCCAGGGGGCTGCGGCCGGTGAAGTACCGGTCCGGATCGCAGCCAAAAATAGCCAGAATCGCTGTATCGCTGCCGGGCAGCTGCCCGGGCGGCACGGTGCGTACGCTTCCCATCAGGGATTTTTTGGAAATTTCGTCGATATGCGGCTTCTCCGCCGCCTCCAGCGGCGTGCGCCCGCCCAGCTCCGGCACGGGATTGTCCGCCATTCCGTCGCCAATGACCAGGATATATTTCATATTTTTCACTTCTTTATCTCAGTTTTTACATGGTTTATTGTACCACAGCAGGCCACCCGGGGAAAGCCCCATTTTGCCCCGCCGCATAAAATCCGCCCGCCAGACGCAAACTATGGCATCCCAAGATGATAAGGAGGTTGTGCAAATGGACACGACAGCGTTGATTCTTTCCATCATCGGCGCCATCAACTGGGGCCTCATCAGCCTGTTCCAGTTCGATCTGGTGGCGTGGCTCTGCGGCGGTCAGACCGCGTGGCTCAGCCGCGTAGTGTACGGGATCGTCGGCTTGGCGGGTCTCTGGTGCATCACCCTGCTCTTTAGACGGGACCGCAGCGCCAATCGGGACGTGCAGCGCAGAGCGGCCACCTAAGAGGAGATCGTGGGAAAGGGAACCGGTCCGGTTCCCTTTCCCGCTTCCCTACCGCACCCGCACAATGCACGAGAGCCGCTGGCCGCCAATGATCGTGTAGACCTCCGCCTGCCCCTTGGCCAGGGCTGTGACGATGCCGTTGCCGTCCACAGTGATGATAGACCCATCGGTGACATTCCAGCCGCCGGAGACGCCGTTCACCACGGAAATCTCAAAATTCTCGCCTACATTCAGCGATACGTCGCTGTGGTCCAGCTGGTTGCCGCTGCCCGGTCCCTCGGCGTTGCCGGGGGTGGCCGGAGCGTGGCCGGGGATGTTGCAGCGGACGACGCACTCCAGCTCCCGGCCGTTGACGTTGGCGGTTACCGTAGCGGTGCCGTCCGCCTTAGCCACCACCAGGCCGTCCTCGTCCACGGTGCAGATGGCTGAGTCAGAGCTGGTCCAGGTGATCTCCGGGTCCCGCGGCGGGTTGTTGACCACCAGCTGTGTCTGCTCGCCCACGGAGAAGAGGGAGATATCCGTATGGTTCAGCGCGGCGTTGTTCTCCAGACTGTTCTGGAAATCGCAGATCACCTCCACCGCCCGTTGGATCTGGCCGCAGGAGACCGTGACTGTGGCACTGCCGCCGTCCACGGCGGTGATGACACCGCTGCCGTCCACCACACAGATGGACTCGTCCGACGAGGTCCAGACCAGCGGCTGTGTGCACTCCGATGGCAACACCGTGACCGTCACCGTCTGGCTCATGCCCACGTCCGAGAGATGGATCGGCGCGTCCGGTGAGACCACGATGCTCACGCACTCCACCTCACCCGACGGCGCGGCGGTATTGCCGGGCGCCGGATCGTTCTCCGCTGGGCTGGTCCCCTGCTGGTTATTTTCCTCCGGCGTCACCGGCAGATTCAGCGACGCATCCTCCTCCTTGTCCTTGTCGGGCGTGAACACGCCCATGGCGTACATGGCATAGAGCGCGCCGATCACCACGGCGATGCCCAGCACCACACAGATCAGCGCGATGATCCACTTGGGGATCCGGTCCTCGCTTTTGGCCACCCGCGCGCCGCCGCGGGCGCGCTTCCGGACCGGGCGGACCTCCTCCTCCGCGTCCTCTTCGTCGGCCACTGCCTCGTTGACGGTGCCGCACAGAGGACAACGGGGCATATTGTCGTCATATTCCGTACCGCAGTACTCACAAACGATCCGAGCCATAAATTACCTCCATTTCGGGTATTACGCAAAGGCAAATTTTGTCGTCCAGCGTATTCTATCATAAATTCCGTGAAATTCCAATGGCTAATGACGGATATTTCTGAAATTGCCGTCAAGATCGCTTGCAATTTGCCGCATGATGGCATAAAATAACTCCTGTAACAAAGGAGGCGAGATCGTATTGCCTGAGATCAAGCTAATTTCTCCGCTGCTGGACGGCATGGAAATCGTACAGTGTGTGTGTTCCGGCGGCGGCACCTCCGTTTACCGCCTGTACAGCCGGCGGGTAGACCGGTACTATATGCTCAAGCATATCTCCATTCCGGAGTCCCAGACGCAGGTGGACGCCCTGATTTTCACTGGGGCGGCCAGCGACGAGGCGGCGGCGCAGAAATATTACGAGCAGGTGGTCAGCGATTATCTTGAGGAGCTGCGCGACCTGGACACCCTGCGGGGCAGCGCCAACTTTGCGGCCTACGCGGACTACCAAGCCGTGCCCAAGGAGGAGGGCGTGGGCTTTGAGGTCTACCTGCTGGCTGAGCAGTGGCTCACCCTGGTGGAGTATCTCAGCGAGAACGCCATGACGCATCTGCGGGCGCTGAACCTGGGACTGGACCTGTGCACCGCCCTGTGCGACCTGCGGGCCCATGGCCTGATTCACCGGGATATCAAGCCGGAGAACATCTACCTCAATGGGACAGGCGGCTTCATGCTGGGCGACCTGGGCGTGGCCCGGATCGACGCGCTCAAGTACTGCGCCATGCCCGAGCGGATGGTCACGGAGTACACCGCGCCGGAGCTGACGGACATTCTCTGCGAGTTTAACACCACCGTTGATATCTACTCCATCGGCATGGTGCTCTACCGCCTCTTCAACGGCAACCACGGGCCGTTTGAGGACGAGCAGACCTCCTCCAAGGCGGCCAACAAGCGGCGCGTCAGCGGCGAGGACCTGCTCTCTCCCCTGTACAGCGACTATGAGCTGACGGAGATCATTCTGAAGGCCTGCGCCTTTGACCCCGCCGCGCGCTACCAGTCGCCGGAGGACCTGATGCAGGAGCTGGTGCTCTACATGAAACGCAACAGCGTCACCGACTCCCTGATCGTCCCGCCCATCATCACCGATCCCGACACGGCGCTGCCAGCGGATATCCGGGAGGAGGCGGTGGAGCCGGTCCGCTTCGCGGACGTGGAGGCCATGGATGAGGCGTTCGTGGAGAGCTTCGCCCCTGACGCCGCCGAACCGGACGCCGCGGCGCTGGAGGACGATGCGGATGAGGACGGTCCCCCCGGAAGCGGCCCGCCGCAGCCGGCCTTTGCCGCGCCGCGCACTTCCCTGCGCCGGGAGGAGGACGACGAGCCGCCGCCGGACGAGAGCGGCGGAAAAAAGAAGAAAAAGCGGGGAAGGACCTGGATCCCCGTCACCATCGCGGCGGTGCTGCTGTGCGTCATCGGCGTGTGCGTCTACTTTCTCTTCTTCAGCGGCGGCCCGGTGGAGGTGACTTCCCTGGATGTAAGCGACCGCGGGGCGGATTACCTGACCGTGACCATCGCCCTCAGCGACAACACTGCGCCGGTGGAGCTGCAATGCGCCGATACCTACGGCAACACCCAGTCCCAGCCTTATGTGGGCCTGCCCATCACCTTTGACAGCCTGGAGCCCGGAGCGCAGTACACGCTCACTGTCTCGCCGCGGGGCAGCCGGACGCTCACCGGCTCCACCACCCTGCGGACCGCCACTGTGGCCAACACGGAGATCGTCAGCTTTACCGCCCGCGCGCCGCTGACGGGCCAGGCGGAATTGACCCTGGTGGTCAGCGGCCCCAGCCCCGAGGAATGGACCGTGCGGTACGCCGCCGAGGGCGTGGAGGCACAGGAGGTCTCCTTTGCGGGCAGCACCGTTTCAATTTTCAATCTGGAGACCAATCTTGACTACACCTTCGAGCTGCTGCCGCCCGACGGCATCACCCTCTCCGGCCAGACCACGCTGACCTTCAGCACCGGCCCGGAGATCGAAATCCGAGATCTGGAAGCCGTGGAGATCACCAAGGACTCGGTCCGGGTGGTCTGGACGTGCGGTGAGGCGCAGCCAGAGTCCTGGAGCGTCACCTGCACCGGCACCGACGGCTCCACCAGGACCCAAAGTGTCACCGCTTGCGAGGCATCGTTCAACGAGCTGAGCACCGGCGAGACCTACACCATCTCCGTCACCTCCGCCGACACCTCCACGCCGGCCACCATCGCCGTCACGCCCACTGCGGCCAATGTCACAGCCCTGACGGCGGCGCTCCAGGAAGACGGCTCGATGCTGGTCAGCTGGACCTCCGACTTGGCCGACGGCCGCTGGCAGCTGATCGTCACCGTGGAGGGCTCGGAGCTGACCGAGCGCCTGAATATCCAGGGCAATCAGACCACTGTCACCGGCCTGATCCCCGGCGTGGTCTATCAGCTGGAGCTGCGCTCCGGCGCGGGCGAACGGCTGACTGGCGAGGTTACCGCTTCCCTGTCCGTGCCCGCTGCGGAGTCCTTCGGAGACTATGACACCAGCCGCTTTTTCCTGGGTCTGTTCCAGAAGCCGTCCAAGGCCGCCTGGGGCAAGAACGATCTGGGCAAGAACCTGACGGAGTTCGCTCCCGGCGACGGCATCGCTTTCGCCGTGCAGCCCATGAGCGAGCCGGAGCGCAGCGAGGACACCATCGACATCCTCTACGTGGTCTACACCGACCGCGGCGTCCCGGTCCAAACCGGCTCCAGCAGCGCGGCCTGGGACGAGATGTTCCCGGAGGCCGATGATCTCAACGATATGCTCTATCTCAGTTCCCTCAGCGATCCGATCCAAGAGCCGGGCGATTACGTCCTGCGGCTTTACTTCAACGGAAAGCTGGCTGTGGCAAAGGACTTCACCATCACGGAATAAACCTGGAAAAACCGCCTGTATCCATCGGATACAGGCGGTTTTTCTGACTTTTACTGCCAAAGGCCGTTGAGCCGGCTGATATAGCTGCTGCTGTTGATCATGAACGGGTAGTTGATGACGATGAGGTCGTTGACACCCTGAGAGGCGGCGAACTCCGGCAAGTTCAGGGATGGCTTGCCGTCCCGGTTGAACTCCCGGGGATCCACCACGATGATCTTGCTGTAGTGGCTGGTGAGGAACGGCACAAAGGCGTTGCCGTAGGACTCCTTGACCACCATGACCACCGGGCCTTCCTGCTCGATCTCCGCGATGAAAATGGGCGTGTCGCCGCCGATGAAGGTCAGGTACTTGTTGCCCACGCTCTCGTCCACATGGGCGATCACCGCCGAGCCATAGGGCGTGGAGAGGGTCGAATCCATATAGTAGTTGACGTCCCCGATGCCCACGATGGGGCGGAACACCTCCACATAGTCGGGGTTGGCCTTGAGCGTCTCAGACTGGGGGATGCCGGAGGTCCATTGGTACATGGTGCCCAGGAATCCATCCAGCTGGCTCCGCTCAAACCGGTCTAGGTCCACCGCCTCCAGACCCGCCGTCTCGCAGAAGGCCGTATAGGCCCAGTAGGCGCCCCGGGCGGTCCAGTGGTGGTCGGTGCGGAAGTAGATATACTCGTCCACATGGCGGCGCAGGGCCGAATAGGCGTCCACGGTGCGGACGTTCTCCCCCATGGCGGCGTAGCAGTAATCGATCATGTCCTTCTGGGAGTTGCTGCCGGTATGGAAGCTCTCGGGGGAATAGAACTCGCCGGAGTTGGGCGTCACCAGAGAGTAGGTCTGTACGCCTTCCCCCATGGCCTGGGCCAGGCCGGTGACAGCGGCGGCGTAGTCCTCAATAATTGAATAGGTGGCTGTTGGAATATCCATGGCGTTGTCGCCCACGATGATGATGGTGCTGTCGGTTTTGACCGCCGCCCCCTCGTCCGGCACGTCCAGATTGGGGTCGGCCGGCGGCTGCTCATCCTCCGGGTCCTCCGGCGGATCGGCGGGCTTCTGCTCCGGCGGCGTCTCCGGCGCCGGGTCCGCAAGCTGCCCCGGCTGGTCCTGTCCGGCCAGGACGCGCTGGACCTCGTCCAGGTTCTCGCCGCCGTACTCCGCGCCGCCGCTGCCCTGGATGGCCACCACATTGTCACTGCCGGAGTAGTAATAGAACTGATTCAGCTTCCGGTTTAACCCCAGCAGCTGGTCCCGCAGGGGGAACGTATCGGCGTAATACTCGTCCAGCCCCTGAAAATAGCTGCCGTCCCACAGCGCCGCCCAGGAAAATTCCGGCGGCTCCTTGAGCTTCCGGTTTTCCAGCCGGGAGACGGTGGGGTCCTCGTCCAGCAGGGAAACCACGCCCACGGCCAGCATCAGCCCCAGAAGGGTAAACAACAGGCCGCAATAGAGTTTTTTCATGCCCTTCCCTCCCTAGAAACGGAAATACAGGAACGGATTGAAGCTGGAACCCACCAGAGAAATCGTCGCCAGCGCCAGCAGAAAAAGGTCGAAAGCATAGG
The DNA here is from genome assembly GCA_022792945.1 of Oscillospiraceae bacterium. Lineage (GTDB taxonomy): Bacteria > Bacillota > Clostridia > Oscillospirales > Oscillospiraceae > Avoscillospira_A. Next base: position 21,885 of record JAAWBZ010000003.1, read on the forward strand.
TGACGCAGATATAGATTTTCCGCTTCTTGTGCTCCCCCCGCCGGTCGGCGCAAAGGCCGCCGAACACCATGCCCACAAACCGCGGCAGCTGTGTACTGCCAAGGATGCAGATGAGCAGCAGCGGCAGATTGTTTTTCAGCGTAATGCCCATAGCCGCGCTGGTCAGCCCTGCCCCATGCCGGCCGAAGAGCACGCCGAACGTCGCGCCCAGGCGGCTGAGGTCGGTGCAGTAAAACAGCGTCCAGCCCATGACCACCAGGAAAAACGTGGAAAACTGCCGGAGAATGTCCGGGACCCTGGCCAGCACACTGGAAATGTGCTTTTCAATGAACAGCAGCACAAAGAAATAGAGTCCCCACAGCACAAAGTTCCAGCTGGCGCCGTGCCAGAGACCCGTCAGCAGCCACACCACCAGCATATTCAGCGCCTGACGCCGCTTTTTGCCGCCCAGAGGGATGTAGACGTAGTCGCGGAAGAAGCTGCTCAGGGAGATGTGCCACCGCCGCCAGAATTCGGTGATGGATTTGGAAATATACGGAAGATCAAAATTCTCCGAATACCGGAAGCCGAACACCCGGCCCAGGCCGATGGCCATGTCTGAGTAGCCGGAGAAGTCAAAGTACAGCTGGAACGTGAACATCAGAATGCCCAGCCACGCTCCCGCTGTGGTCAGCGCCGCCAAGTCGCCGTCGAGCATCTGCGAGGCAATCCGGCCGGCGTAGTTGGCGATGAGCACCTTCTTGCCAAGACCAATGCAGAAGCGGGTGACCCCGTAGAAAATGCTGGAGAGATTCACCTGCCGCGCTGAAATCTGCGGCTCAATCTCCGAATAGCGGACGATGGGGCCGGCGATCAGCTGCGGGAACAGGGAGACGTACAGAAGAAAATCCCGGTAGGAATTCTGCACCGCCACCTGCCCGCGGTAGACGTCCACCACATAGGAGAGCGTCTGGAACGTATAAAAGGAGATGCCGATGGGCAGCGCCACAGAGGGGGCTTTCAACGAGAGGCCCAGGTGATTCAGGTTCTCCACCAGGAAGCCGATGTATTTGAAATAGCCCAAAAGCCCCAGGTTCAGTGCCACGGACAGCGCCAGCAGCACCTTTGCCCGCCTGCGTTCCGCCGAGCCGCCGATGAGGCGGCCGAACATATAGTTCATCAGCGCCGAGAACAGCAGCACCAGCACGTAAACCGGCTCGCCCCAAGCGTAGAACAGGACGCTGAAGATCACCAGCACCCGGTTCCGGTACGACACCGACGGGCGCAGGAAATAGACGAAGATACAAATTGGTAAAAAAAGGTACAAACAAAATAAGCTGGAAAATACCACCGGGCCTTCGCCTTCCTTCCTCTTTCTCCGGTGCGTCCCGCCGCGGGACGCGCTATGTACTATGTTACCAAACCAGGCCCAAAAAAGCAACCGGAATTTTCAGTTTTTTGGTCCCATCCTGTCGAAGCGCCCGCGCCCCTCTGTAAGGAATACGATTCAGCGCCGCCGTTTTTTTCGCGGCGGCGTCTTGACAGCCCGGGGCGGCGGTTGGTATACTGAAAATAGTTTCTGCGGGGACGGTGAGCGCGCATATGGGAGCTTATATTGAGGCGGAAAAGGTCTGCAAGATCTATGAAAACGGCGGCGTCCGCACCGAGGCGCTGCGGGATGTGAGCTTCACGGTGGACAAGGGCGAAATCTGCGTCATCGTCGGCGCCTCCGGCGCGGGTAAGACGACGCTTTTGAACATCCTGGGCGGCATGGATACGCTGACCTCGGGAACCATCCGCCTGGACGGACAGGAGATCTCTGCCTACAGCCGGCGGCAGCTGACGGCCTACCGTCGGCACGATATCGGCTTTGTGTTCCAGTTTTACAACCTGATCCCCAACCTCACGGCCCTGGAAAACGTGGAGCTGGCCTCCCAGATCTGCCGCGCCCCTCTGGACCCCCAGGCTGTCCTGAAGCTGGTGGGTCTGGAGGACCGGGCGGGCAACTTCCCGGCCCAGCTCTCCGGCGGTGAGCAGCAGCGGGTGGCCATCGCCAGGGCGTTGGCAAAAAACCCCAAGCTCCTGCTCTGCGACGAGCCCACGGGCGCTTTGGATTACGCCACTGGCAAGGCCGTGCTCAAGCTGCTCCAGGACACCTGCCGCAGCACCGGCATGACTATCCTCATTATCACGCACAACAAGGCGCTGACCGCCATGGCCGACCGCGTCATCTCCGTCAAAAGCGGCGCGGTGGCCTCCATGGCGCGCAACAAGCACATCACGCCGGTGGAGGACATCGAATGGTGAGCCTATGTTAGGAAAACTCTCGCTGCGGGACATCCGCAGCTCTCTGGGCCGTTTTCTGGCCATTGCGGCCATCATCGCCCTGGGGGTCGGGCTGTTCGCGGGCCTGCGGGTCTCCAAGGACGCCATGATCCTGACCGGCGACCAGTACCTCCGCGACTTTCAGCTGCACGATTTCCGCCTCCTGTCCACGCTGGGCTTCACCGACGGGGATGTGGAGGCCTTTGGCGTGCTGCCGGGCGTCCGGACAGCCCGCGGCTCCCGGTCCCGGGAGGCGCTGTTTGAGACGAAAAGCGGCTCCGACGGCGTCATCGTCATGCTGACGCTGCTGCCGGACCTCAACGTGCCGGACCTGCGGGCGGGGCGGCTCCCGGAGAGCACTGAGGAGTGCGCTTTGGACGCCAGCTACTTCGGCGAGGACGTCATCGGCACGCAGCTGACTCTCTCCCTGCACAACGATGAGGATACCCTGGACTTTTTTGCCAGCCGGTCCTACACCGTTGTAGGGCTGGTGGACTCGCCGCTGTACATCAACTTCGAGCGTGGCAGCACCAGCCTGGGCAGCGGCAAGGTGGACTGCTTCGGCTATCTGCTGCCAGAGGACTTCACGGCGGAGTATTATACAGAATTGTACCTCACGCTGGACGATACCGCCCTGATCTATTCTGAAGCATACGCCGCTTTGGCGGACCAATACCAGCCGGCGGTGGAGAATCTGCTGGAAAGCCGGGCGGACCTGCGCTACGAGACCCTGCGGGGCGACGCGCAGCAGGAGCTGGACAAGGCCCGGACTGAGCTGGACGACAGCTGGGCCGAGCTGGAGGACGCCCGGCTGGACTACGCCGACGGGACAGCCGAGGCCGAGACGGAGCTTTCCGACGCTCTAATCACCCTCCAGGACGCCCGGGCTGAGCTGGACGGCGGCTGGGCCGAACTGGACGATGCCCGGGCGGCCCTGGCCCGCGAGACGGCCAGCGCCCAGGCGGAGCTCCAAGATGGCCAGAAGGAGCTGGACGACGCGCTTTTCGGCCTCCAGGACGGCCAGAAGGAGCTGGACGACGCCCTGGCAGAGCTGGAGGACGGCGAGATCCAGTACGCCGACGGCCTCCGGGACTATCAGGAGGGTCTCGCAGCCTTTGAGGACGGCAAGGTCCGCTACGAGCAGGGGCAGAGTGACTATGACCAGGGCCTCCAGGAATACGAGGACGGCCTTGCCAAATACCAGAGCGGCCTTTCCGCCTATCGCTCCGGGCGAGCGGCGTACAACGAGGGCTGGCGGCAGTACCAGGATGGCATGGCACAGATGGAGGCGGCCATGGAACTGGCTGGCATTGAGGATATGGAGGCGTTCCGCGCCGCGATCACGGTCCAAAGCGCCCAGGTGGAGGGCGCCAGGACGCTCCTGAACACCCTCGCGGCGCAGCTGCAATTTGAGAGCGCCGAGGCGCTGTTTGCCGCGCTGGACGCAGACGAGGACGGTATGCTGGCGGGGATGCTTGCCGGTGTCCTGGCGCAGCTGCCGCCGGAGCTGGGCGCGCCTGCGGATGCGGACGCCTTGCGGGCGATCTATGACCAGATCCAGCAGTACGACCAGGCTGTTGCGCTCATCGCCGGCTACGACGAGCTGCAGGCCGCCAAAGAACAGCTGGACAGCGCTGCCTCCCAGCTGAGCAGCGCCAGCAGCCGGCTCAGCGACGCCAAGCGGGAGCTGGACGAGGCCAAGGAACAGCTGAACAAAGCTAAAGCCGAACTGGCCGACGCCGAGACTGCGCTCACCGACGGCTGGGCCGAGCTGGAGGACGCGCGCATCGAATTGGAGGACGCCCGGGCCGGGCTGGACGACGGCTGGGCCTCCTACCGGGACGGACAGGCGGAGCTGGCCGACGGGCAGGCGGAATACGAGGACGGCGTCCGAAGGCTGGCCGACGGCCGGCGGGAGCTGGCGGAGAAGGTGGCTGAAGCCGAGGCCGAGATCGCCGAAGCCAAAGCCAAACTGACCGACGGCGAACGGGCATACCAGGACGCCCTGGCGGAATACGAGGACGCCCAAAAAGAAGCCGACGAGACCCTCCGCAACGCCGCCCGGGAGATCGAGGACGGCCAGCAGGAGCTGGAGGACGGCGAGGCGGAATATGCCGACGGCCTCCAGGAATTGGAGAAGCTGGAGCCTGCCGTCTGCTACACCCTGGGCCGCAGCGCCAACATCGGCTATGTGTGCTTTGAGAGCGATACCAATATCGTCGCCAGCGTGGCAGGGGTGTTTCCATTGTTTTTCTTCCTGGTGGCGGCACTGGTCTGCACCACCACCATGACCCGCATGGTGGAGGACGAGCGCACCCGCATCGGCGTTCTCAAGGCCCTGGGCTACGGCAACGGCGCCATCGTGGGCAAATACCTCTTCTACTCTGGCGCGGCCTCGCTGCTGGGCTGCGCGGTGGGGCTGGTGGGCGGCAGCTGGCTGTTCCCCACGGTGATGTGGAAGGTCTACGATATAATGTACAGCTTCTCCTACCCCATCCGCTTTGTGCTGGACTGGAGGCTGGCGGCTTTCTCCATCGGACTCTACCTCTTGTGCAGCCTCGGCTCGACGCTGCTGGTGTGCCGGGTGTCGCTGCGGACCGCAGCGGCGGATCTGATCCGGCCCAAAGCGCCCAAAAATGGCAAGCGCATCCTCCTGGAACGCGTCACGTTCCTCTGGCGGCGGCTGCCCTTTCTGCACAAGGTCTCGGCGCGGAGTATCTTCCGGTACAAGAAGCGCCTCTTCATGATGGTCCTGGGCATCGGCGGCTGCACAGCCCTGCTGCTGACGGGCTTCGGCATCCGCGACTCCATCGCCAATGTGGTGGATTTCCAGTTCAGCGAGATCTCCTTCTACGACAGCTCCGTCACCTTCCTGGAGCCCATGGGTCCGGTGGAACAGCAAGCCTTCCTGGACGACTGCGGCGCGTGGGTGGAGCGCGCGGTGTTCTTCCACGGCTCGTCGGTGGACGTCTCCAGCGGGCGCCGGACCAAATCGGTCAATCTGGTGGTAGCCGGCCCGGAAATAACCGAATACATGGACTTCCACCAGGGCAGCCAGCCCCTCCCATACCCGGACGGCGGCGCGCTCATCAACAACGGCCTGGCAGAGGCCATGGAGCTGAGGGCCGGCGACCTTCTGACCATCCGCGACGGCGAGATGCACACCATGACCGTCCCCGTCAGCGGCATCTATGACAACTACATCTTCAACTATGTATTCGTAACTCCCGAAACCGCCGAGGCCCAGTGGGGCTTTGCGCCGGAGGTGAAGTCCGCTTACATCGTGGACCGGGCGGACGCGGACCACCGCGCGGCGGGGGCGGCGCTGATCGGCCACGAGGACGTGGCCTCGGCCACCATCAATGTGGACCTCCAGGCCCGGGTGGGGGCCATGCTCAGCAGCCTGGACTATGTGGTGCTGCTGGTCATCCTCTGCGCCGGGGGACTTGCGTTCATCGTTTTGTACAATCTCACCAATATCAACATCAACGAGCGCATCCGCGAGATCGCCACCATCAAGGTCCTGGGGTTCTACGCCGGCGAGACGGCCTCCTACGTGTTCCGGGAGAACTTTGTGCTGACCATTGTGGGCGCGGTGCTGGGACTGGGGCTGGGACGGCTGCTGCACGCCTATGTGATGCTGCAAATCCGTATCGACACCATGCACTTCGACGCCCATGTGGCTGGTTGGAGCTATCTCTGGTCCTTTGCGCTGACCTTTGTGTTCGCAGCGGCGGTGGATTTCATTTTCTTCTTCCGCCTGGAACGCATCCACATGGCCGAGTCCCTCAAGTCCACTGAGTAAGCAAAAACCAAACAAAGCCATAGCATCCAACAGGTGATTCTTGATTTTTGCTGTCCGATTTGCTATAATAACCAAAGCAATGCGGCAAAGGACGTGGAACCATGCTGGCAATCGAACGCAAAAACGAAATTCTGGATAAGCTGCGCACGGAGCAGCGCGTCGTGGTGGGTGAGCTGGCCGCACACTACGGCGTCACCGAGGAGACCATCCGCCGGGACCTGGACAAGCTGGAGCGGGAGGGCTATGCCACCAAGACCTACGGCGGCGCCATCTGGGGCAACAGCACCAAGACAGACCTCTCCTACACCATCCGCAACAAGACCAACGTGGAGGCCAAGCACGCCATCGCCCGGCTGGTCAGCGCCGCCATCTCGGACGGCGACCATATCATGCTGGACGACAGCTCCACCTCCCTCTATGTTGCCAAGCACATCAAGGACAAAAAGGACCTGACGGTCATCACCAACTCGGTGGAGATCATCATGGAGCTGAGCGGTGTGGAGGGCTGGAACATCATGTCCACCGGCGGGCGGCTCAAGGCCGAGACGCTGGCCCTGGTGGGGCCGCAGTGCCAGCAGATGATCCAGAATTTCCACGTGGACAAGGCTATCCTCTCCTGCAAGGGCGTTGCCCCCAGCGGGGCTGTCACCGACTCCAGCGAGTACCACGCCTCCACTAAGCAGGCTATGATGGCCTCCGCAGCGCAGACGATTCTGGCGCTGGATGACTCCAAGTTTGATAAAATTTCCTTTGTGAAGATTACCGAACTTTCCCAGATCGACTGCGTCGTCACCAACCGCCGCCCTAGCCGCCCGTGGCTGCAAAGGCTGGAAGCGCTGCATCTGCGCTGTCTTTATCCAGCGGAGGAAACAACATAAAAAAACACCCGGGCGTTCTCCGTGTGCGTGCCGGTGTCTGCAAGAACAAGCGGTTCATACGCCGCATCCATGGCAGGCACTGACCCCCTCCTTCGGGGGTACGCTTGTGCCTCTGTTTTCACACATGGGTGACCTGTGTCTTTGCTATAGGTGATTCTTTTACCCCCGGCCTAGGCCTTGTTTGATTAAATGGCAATGTGCCCAGCGGCGAAGGATTTTTTTGTCTGGCAAACAATTTTTCCGCAGGAATCCTGACGGATTTCAAGGGAAAATTGTGCCGCCCAGGCGGAAAAAGAACCGTCGTTTGGGCATGTTGACATTTTTCAAACAATGCCTAGCCGGGGGCTGCCTTTTGTACTGTCAAGGCGAACCACCGCCCGGCGGCAATGCCGCCGGGCGGTGGTTATTTGAAAACGTTCAGTCCAGGATGGGGAGCATGGAGAGAAGGGAAAAGCCATTTTCCTGCAGCGCGTCCAGCCGCGCCCTGGGCAGCGGGGGCGTCAGGAGCGCGCCCTTCATGACCCACTGGACCTGTCCCAGGGCGGCCTCCGCCGCGCCTTTAGCCGCCTCCGTCCGGATCAGCCAGCGCATGGGCTGCTGAGCAATATCCGCCATGTCCGCCTCACTGCCGGCGGTCCAGCCGATCTCCCGCCGCTTTTCACTGTGCAGCAGACAGTCGATCAAATCTCCCACCACCGCGCTGGCCGTGGGCAGCTTGCCCGCGCCGCGGCCGTAGAACATCACGTCGCCCACGGCGTTGCCGCGGACCAGGATGGCGTTGAACACATCCTCCACGCCTGCCAGGGGGTGCCCGCCAGGCACACAGTGGGGCGAAACATACAGCGCCGTTTTACCGTCCGCCGCGCGGAAGGCCCGGCCCAGCAGCTTCAGCTGCATCCCCGCCGCCTCCGCCGCGGCGGCGTCCTCGTCGGTGATGCCGGTGATGCCGCGGGTATAGACCTTGTCCTCCGGCAATTGCTTCCCATAGGCCAGCGCCGCCAGGATGCAGATCTTCCGGCAGGCGTCCAGGCCCTCCACGTCAGCGGTGGGGTCTGCCTCGGCGTAGCCCAGGCGCTGGGCCTCCCGGAGGACATCGGCAAAGGCCGCGTGCTCCCGGAGCATCTTGGTGAGGATATAGTTGGTAGTGCCGTTGAGAATGCCCACAATCTCCTCGACCTGGTTGCCCGCCAGGCAGAACATCAGCGGCCGCAGCACCGGGATGCCGCCACCCACGCTGGCCTCGAAAAGGTAGTTGACGTTGTGCGCCCGGGCAAGCTCCAGCAGCTCCGGCCCGTGAGCGGCTACCAGGGCTTTATTGGAGGTGACCACGTGCTTCCCCGCCGCCAGCGCCCGCCGGGTGAACTCCAGCGCCACGCCGCAGCCGCCGATGCACTCGGCCACCGCCGTCACCTCCGGATCGCGCTCGAGGATGGCGAAATCGTGGATCACCCGATCCCGGAAGGGGCTGTCGGGAAACTCCCGGGTATCCAGCACGTACTTTAATTCCACCGGGCAGCCGGTTTTGCGGCGGATCTCCGCCTGATTCATAGTCAGGACCTCCGCAACGCCAGAGCCGACGGTGCCGAAGCCCATAATTGCAACGCTTGCCATGTTGTTCTCCCCCTTACAGTCTATCGTTGGCGGCGGCGAAGATCGCCCGCATGTCCGCCTGATCCAGCACCTGGAAGGTGCCGATGGTTCTGGTATTGCCGAAGCTGCACAGCGCCGCCAGCTCGTCCAGCGCCGCCTCGCTCTGCCGCCCCACCAGGGCCGGCAGGCCCGCGGGCATCCCCAGGGACTGGAAATACGCCTCAGTGGCGGCGATGCCGGCCAAAGCGGCCTCCTCCTGGGAGAAGGTAGCGTCGATGTCCCACACGTTCTTGGCGTACCGGGCGAACCGGGCCGGGTCAGTCTTGTATACGTGCCGCGCCCAGGAGGCCCAGATGGCCGCCAGACATGCGCCGTGGGCCTTGTCGAACCGCGCGCCCAGGGCCTGGCTCAGCTGATGGGGGGCGAAGTCCTTCTTGCCGCCCAGGCCTGTCAGGCCGTTGTGGGAGAGGCTGCCGCACCAGAAGATTTCACTCATGGGTCCGATATCCGACGGATCGCGGACCACCGCCTGCCCGTTGCGGACCACCACACGGAGAAGGGCCTCGGCAATCTCGTCGGTGATTTGGTTGTCGGTGGCGGGGTTGAAGTAGCGGTCCAGAGTGTGCATCATGATGTCCGTCACGCCGCAGGCGGCCTGATAGGGCGGCAGAGTGGCTGCCAGGGCCGGGTCCAGGATAGCGAAGGCGGGGCGGTTGAGCTGGGTGGTGAGGCCGCGCTTGATACCGCTCTCCTCATCAGTGAGGACGGCGGAGTCGCTGGTCTCGCTGCCAGCGGCGGGGATGGTGGGGATAGCTCCCACGGGCAGGGAAGCGTTCAGCGTCTCCGGGTGGAGCCAGATATCCTTCCAGATATCCCGTCCGGGATTGGCCGCGCCGTGGGCGGTGGCTTTGGCGGTATCTAAGACGCTGCCGCCGCCCAGCCCCAGCAGGAAATCGGCTTTCATTTCCACGGCCTTTTCGATGGCCCGCCGGGCGAAGTCCACCCTGGGATTAGGCTGGACACCGCCCAGGGCCTCGCAGGCGATTCCGGCCTCCCGCAGGCCGGCGCAGACCCGGTCCAGCAGGCCCGACTTCACGGCGCTGCCGCCGCCGTAGAGCACCAGGACGCAGCTACCGCCGTACTTCCGGACCAGCGCCGCGGTCTGGGTCACGGCGCCGGCGCCGAACACCACCTCAGTGGGAACATGATAGGCAAAATTTCTCATATGAGGTTCCTCCTTCTAAATATACATAGACACAGGCGGCGTCAGCCGGCAACGATGCCGGCCCGTACCACGCCGTCCTGGCGGCTGATCTGTTTGAGAAGCTCCTCCACGGGGCATAAAAGATCCGTGGTCTCCGCCGAGATGGCCACCATGGCCGCGCCGCTGGTGGGGATGGACTGGTTGATGGTGAGGATATTGGCCCCGCACTGGGCGAATACAGAGAGAATGGCGGACAGCAACCCCGCCCGGTCCAGCAGGATCAGCTGGAAGGTGATGATGCGCCCGGCCATGAGGTTCTGGAAGGGCGCGATGCTGTCGCGGTACTTATAAAAGGCGCTGCGGCTGAGACCGGCGGTACGGGTAGCCTCGCCCACAGTGGCGGCCTCGCCGGTTTCCAGCAGGCGCTTGGCCTCCGCCACCTTCCCATAGACCTCCGGCAGGGCGGCGGCCTCCACGATGTAGTATTTCGGCGCTTTGTTCAAGATATCAACTCCAAGTGTCTTTATGCTGTGCGCATCTGTGCGCGATATGGAGTTATCCTATCACAATTCGGCGAAAAAAGCAAGGGGGCGAGTGCCTTGTTTTTCACCGCGCGGCACGCTGAGGACAGCATGCCCTACCAGGACAGGGGCGGAGCAAAGAGTGGCGCCGCCTGCAAAAAAGAGACGCCGGAGAACTCCCAAGCAGGGTTCTCCGGACCTCTCCTGACTTTTTTGAACGATATGAGGAATTTCGCGGCCTGCGGACCGCGACCAGAGGCGCTGCCTTTGGACTCCGCGGCCTTTGAAAAGGCCGGCGAAACTTTTGATTACGCCCTACGGAAAGTGCGGCGCTTTGCATAATTCGCCAGAATTTCCATATGCTGATCTATGGGACAGGCCGCGCGCTCTTCACAGCGCTCCGTTTTCCCGATAACGCTCCCAGCCCCACCAGCCTGGCATCAGCGCCTCCAGCGTCACGGTCTCCCGCTTTGCGTAATCCGTCAGGATCTCCAGATGCCGGTTTTCCGGGGAGAGCTGCAAAAAGAACTCCCGGCACGCGCCGCAGGGCATCCCGCTGCCGCCTCCGCTGGGCGGGGTGTCCCGAAAGGCCATCAGCCGCCGGACCACCGTCTGACCGCTGCGGGCATACATTTGCAGCGCTGCTACCCGCTCCGCGCACAGGTCCATAACCCCGCAGGCGCTCTCCACGCAGAAGCCCGTGTAAATTTCCCCGTTTCCGCTCTCCAGCGCACACACCACGTGGCGTGCGTACAAAAAAGGCGATACCGCCGCCGGCCGGTACTGCGTCCGTGCCGCCTCATACAGGCGTTCCCAAATGTCCATTTTTTTCGTCCTCCATTGTTTTTGTCGATAATACCACAATTTCGGCCGCCCCGCAAGCGGCCTGGAAAGGAGGCTCCGCCGTGAAGCGGACCAAGATCATCCGCACCGTGCTCATCGTCCTGGCCGCGACGGCGGCGCTTTGGGTGGTGGCGGTGTTTCTGCTGCCGGTGGTGCTGCCGTTCCTCATCGCCCTGGCGGTGGCGCGGCTGGCCCAGCCGCTGGTGCGCTTCCTTCAGCGCCGCGCGGCCCTGCCCCACTGGCTGGCCTCGGGAGCGGTGGTGCTGGGGCTCTTTACGCTGCTGGGGCTGGGCCTCTGGTGGCTGGCTAAGAGCGTCTTTGGCGAGCTGGTCCGCTTCACCCAGGCCCTCCCGGCCCTACTGGAGTCCCTGGCCGCTCCCCTCTCCCGTCTGCGCGGCTGGCTGGAGGAGCTGACCGCCCGCGCGCCGGATTTCCTGGGGGACTCCCTGCGCGAGGGCATTGACGGCCTCTTCGAGAATGGCTCGGTGGTGGCGGAGAAGGGCTACGGGGCACTGTTCTCCCTGGTCAGCGGCGTGGTGACGGGCCTGCCGGACCTGTTTCTCTTCCTGGTAACCACTGTGCTGGCCAGCTTCATGGTCTGCGCGCAGTATGACGCTCTCTGGGCCTGGGCGGAGCGGCAGGTGCCGGCGGCATGGCGGGAGAAAGCCAAAACGGCGGCGGATAGCCTCCGCACCACGCTGGTGGCCTGGCTCAAGGCGCAGCTGAAGCTGATCGGCATCAATTTTTTGGTGCTGACCATGGGGCTGATGATCCTGAACGTGGACTATCCCTTCCTCTTCGGCGGCCTGATTGCCCTGATCGACGCCCTGCCGGTATTCGGCACCGGGACAGTACTGCTGCCGTGGAGCGTCCTGCGCTTCCTGCGGGGAGACGCGCGGCGCGGGACGGGGCTACTGCTGCTGTACGGGGCAACCTACCTGACCCGCACAGTGCTGGAGCCGCGGCTGGTGGGCAAACAGATGGGCCTCCACCCGCTACTGACGCTGCTGGCGCTGTACGCGGGCTACCGGACTCTGGGCGTACTGGGCATGATCCTCTTCCCCATCGGCGCGCTCCTCATCAAGCAGTTCTGGGACCACGCCCCACGCCATGACGTGCCGCACTGACCTCCTGACGGCATGGCCGCAATCAACCGGATATATCTTCTCTTGACAAAGGGAAACAGAAAACTAATAACATAATAGGCTGTCAACCTTACACAAAGCACCGCTTCCAACAAAATCGGAGCGGTGTTTTTGTATGTGTTCTGGACATCGTGACCAGAAGCGCCCCCGCCCG
>JAAWBZ010000204.1 GCA_022792945.1 Oscillospiraceae bacterium
AAGATGCAATCTTGTTGGCCTTGCCATATTTCTGTGCTTCCTCGTATGCCTTCTTGGCCCACTGTCCAGTCACTATATAATCTGCAACCTTATTTTTCATCAGATTCATGGGAATCATGGCAAACTGCTGGGAGGCACCTCCCTGCAAAAACAGCACTCTATAATTATCCGGAATAGCCATGAGATCCCTCAGATCCTGTTCTGCCTGCTGAATGATTTGGTCAAAAACCGAAGATCTGTGACTCATTTCCATCACGGACATCCCGGAACCACGATAATCCATCATCTCTTCCGCTGCTTCCTTTAACACTTCCTCCGGCAGACAGGCCGGCCCTGCTGAAAAATTGTACACTCTCTTCACTTTCATTTCCTCCTCAAACTTTGGCAATCTGTTACTATTTTATTCAGAAGACAACGTTTTTGTAACCGCTGCACTCCTAAGTTCACTAAAGTGTAGCGCATTGTGAAAGAATTGTCAACAACTATTTTTTCTAGAGGGCACATTTGTTTTTTTACAGCGGACACTTTCAAAGGTATTTGTCTTTCGTACACTGTATTCGTACAGTATGGTGATCCTCTTATATATTTTCTTAGTGGCGGCTGTACAGCAGACATGTCCGTTTCCTGTGAAGCAAAAAACCTGCCCGATATCCAAGGAGCTGAGTACACAAGCGCTCTCGCTCCTTGGCTTCCGGCCAGGGCTTTTATTGTAAATCGTCCTGATCAAATACGTCTTCTATGGCTGCGCCTGCAGGGACCATTGGGAACACTTTGTCATCTTTGTCGATCACACATTCAATGACCACTGGACGGCCAAGCTCCATTGCACTGCGAAGAGCCGGTTCAAATTCTTCTTTTTGGGTGACGCGCATGCCTACAGCCCCCATGGCTTCCGCCAGCTTCACAAAGTCCACACCGTCATTCAGTATGGTGTTGCTGTAACGTTTTCCGTAGAAAAGTGTCTGCCATTGACGTACCATGCCCAGTACATGATTGTTGATTACGATCTGGATGATGGGAATATTGTTTCGGGCGGCTGTGGCAATCTCATTC
>JAAWBZ010000186.1 GCA_022792945.1 Oscillospiraceae bacterium
AGTGTACAAACAGCTCCTCCTCTGTGGGCCTTAGGAACATGGGCTGGAGGATTGAAATTCCTGCCGCACCGCTGTCTACCGCCATTTTGGCCAGACGCACACATTTTCTCGTACTGATGGCTCCCATGCCGAAATATACCGGAACTCTCCCCGCGGCCTGATCCACCATAATCTTCAGACCCCGTTCCATCTCATCCTCCTCCACCACGTAAAATTCTCCGTTGCTTCCAAAGGCCAAAATTCCGGATACACCGCCTGCAATCACATAATCCACCTGTTGTCTTAATCTTTTCTCATCTATGAACTCTTTTTCATCGATTGGGGTCAAAATCGGTACGATTACCCCTTTTATAAAATCTGTATTCATTCAGCTCCCTCCTGTTCTGTGCCATTTTTTTCAGCGTACAAGGCAGGGCTTTTTCGGATCAAATTTCCATCCAGGAATCAGATACTGCATGACTGCAGAGTCATCTCTCCCGCCAAGGCCGTTTTTCAGATAAAGCTCATGGGCCTTTTCTATCTGCTCCATATCCGCCTCAATGCCAAGTCCCGGTCTTTTCGGAACCTCCACGCAGCCGTCCTTGATCATAAGTGGTTCCTTTGTCAGACGCTCCAGGCCCTCCTGCCATATCCAATGGGTATCCAGTGCATTATACTCTCCGGGTACCGCTGCTCCCACCTGGGTAAACATGGCCAGGGAGATGTCAAAATGGTTGTTGGAGTGTGAGCCCCAGGTATATCCAAAGTCGCGGCACATCTGAGCCACACGCACAGAGCCGCTCATTGTCCAGAAATGGGGATCAGCCAAAATAATGTCCACAGCCTGGGCTTCCAGGGAATGTCCCACTTCTCTCCAATCTGTGGCAATCATATTGGTAGCGGTGGGAAATCCCGTTCTTCTTCGAAATTCACTCATGATCTCTCTCCCCGAATACACCCCCTCCGCACCGCAGGGATCCTCACAGTAGGTCAAAATTCCTTCCATCCCCTTTACATATTCCACCGCTTCCTTCAAAAGCCATCCGCCGTTGGGATCCAGGTCAATCCTTGCATCCGGAAATTCCTTTTTCAGGCAGCGAATCACCTCCATCTCCTCATCCCCTGAGAGCACGCCGCCCTTCAGCTTAAAGTCACAAAATCCATACTTCTTCTTTGCAGCCTTGGCCAGGCTCACCACCTTATCTGCGGTCAGCGCCTCCTCATGCCGGATTCTGTACCATTCACATTCTGAGTTTGGCTCCATCACATACGGTAGAT
>JAAWBZ010000023.1 GCA_022792945.1 Oscillospiraceae bacterium
CTTCAACCGCGCTCAAAAACCCTATAAGGTCAAAACAAGTTACCAGGAACCGCCTGCTAAAACTCATGATCGCTTGCTGCTAGTCTAAGCACTTGACAATAACTTAATTTCCTGCGGTCTTGGCCATATTGTGACCTTCCACATCGGCCTTCACCTCTGCCGGACTGCTTTCGTCAATTCCTGAATTTGCTCATTTATAGCTTAAAAACATAAAACCGTTTCATTGTTCTCTCCCTTATAAGCCCATCATTTCATGAACAACCCTGTCGGCCATCTTGACGCTGCCGACTAGAACCAGCATCGTAAACAAAAGCTCCCCGATGTAACTCCACACCATAGAGGCCGCCGCGGCGCCGGTATTGACCGTGGGCGGCGAGGCGGCGAACACGGAGAAAATGATGCAGGCCAGGACCACCACGGCGCCCTCCAGGCAGACGGCGGCGTAGCTTTTGAGAAAGCTCTTTCCAATATTCTGGCTCGGCTCCCCGGCGAAGCTGGCGAGGGGGATCGGCGCGATGGCCGCATAAAGGTACAGCTTGAAAAAGCGGCCATAGACGCTGAGGATCATGATAAAACTCAGCACCCCAATGAACAGGCCGCCGATTAAGGTGACAGCCCACAAAGGGATACTCTCGAAGAATCCGCAATCCTCTATGGCCGTCACGATCTCCGCCGGTAAGACTGTTGCACTTGCCGCACCGAAGCCCGCAGCATTGATGATCAATGAGACGATGCCCTGCACAATGTCCAGCAGCGCCAGCATCAGGTCCATACCGTAGGTGATGATACCTTTGGCAATGGCGAAGCGGACGAACAGCTTCACCGCCTGTTCCGGGCGCCGCATTTCGGCCACGGTCCCGCACGTTTTGACCATACCGACCACGAAAAAGAGCACCAGAAGCGCGTAGCCAATGGCTTGCAAGGCCCCGTATACATCTAATATTACACTCCAAATTGCCCCGCCTTGAAAGTCTTGTGGCGACTGCGTGACCAGCTGCCAGATCTCGGTCAGCTTCCCATTCCAAACCTCCAGCGCGTTTTCCAGGTTTTGGACCACCCAGTTATCCGACAAATCCATCACCTCCCGGGGCGGGCCGTAATGGCCCGCCCCATTCGGATAACTGCAATTAGCCCGTGATTAAATCGAGAATCTCCTTGCTGAAAGTCACTACAATCCCGCCCGCCACGGTCAAAAAGCCATTGGACCGCTGGCTGGGGTCGTGGCTCTGGATGGACAAGCCCACCTGGACGATGCCCCAGCCCAGCAGGATGATGCCCACCGCCCGGATCAGGCCAAAGATGAACGTGGACAGGTTGCCGACTACCGTCAGCGGATCGTCCGCAGCAAGTGCTGTCACGGCGCAGCAGGCCAGCAGGGCCGCGGTCAGGACCATGGCGCGGTAAGCGCGGAAGCCCTTCCCCACACGCGCCGGCAGTCGTTCAGTTTTCTTGTTCATGTCTGTTTTCCTCCCATAGTTTCAATTTTTCTTCCACTTCCGCCTCGGTCAGAAGCAGGAAGTTGTGCGTGCTTACATCCTGCGCCGCCTCCGGTTTCAGCCGCTTCGGGTCTAAGCGGACCGACGCGATGCTGCGCGTATCCTCCCCGTAGCGGTAGGGCGCAGCCCCGCCGTCTGCGGTCAGCTTCACGTTGGGATGCTTCAAGATGTCGTACTTACGGTCCCGGACGGGCCGCTCTCCGCGGATAAACAGGAGGGCGTACTGGTTGTCCAGCATCCGCACCTCATCGGGCGTCATAAGTTCCCGGCCCGTGAGCTGCCAGTTAGTGGAGTAGCTGCCATTACGGCCTTTGGATTGGCCGTAGGTGTTCAGGTCGATGGTGGCCTTGCCCAGCTGCTTGGAGACGTATTCGTGAGTCGCCGCCTCGTTTCCGCCTAAGTACAGAAATTCGTCGCAGTTGCCGCAGATGCTCTCCCACTGCTTTTCGTAGAGCGCCTTGAGTTGGGCCAGGTTTTGCAGGATGATGCTGACCGAGATCTCCCGGCTGCGCATGGTCGCCAGCAGCTTGTCAAACTCGTCCGGCAGGGCGACATTGGAAAATTCATCCATTAAAAAGTGGACATGGACCGGCAGCCGCCCGCCGTGCACCACGTCCGCCTGATAGTAGAGCTGCTGGAACAGCTGGGTGTAGAGAAGGCCCACGACGAAGTTAAAACTGCCGTCGTTGTCGGGAATGACGGCGAACAGCGCCGTCTTTTTCTCGCCCAGGCTCCCCAGCGCCAGTTCGTCCGTCTGGGTCAGGCTGGCCAGCGATTCCAGGTTGAACTTTTCCAGACGGGAAATCAGGGAAATTTGGATGGATTTCAACGTCTTGGCGCTGCCGGCGTGATAGGAGCGGTAGTATTTCAGGGCGATATGCTCCGGCTTTTTCATCTCCAGCCGTGCAAACAGCTCATCCAGCGGCGATTGAAACTCCTCGTTCTCCTCCCGGACCTCGCCGGCGCGGATCAGTTCCATGACCATGGAAAAATTCTGCTCCTCCGGCGGGGCCTCGTAGTGCAGATAGAACACCAGCGCCAGCAGGAGCATCTGCGCCGCGGTGTCCCAGAACGGGTCCGCGCTTTTGCTCCCCTTGGGCGTGGTGTTCTTGAACAGATTCGTCACAAGGCGCTGCACGTCGTTGTCGCTTCGCAGGTAGACGAAGGGGTTATAACAGGGAGAGCACGCGCTTTTCCTCCGTCATGCTATCTCGCCTCCCGGTCCTGCGGCTGGCGGGCGGCGAAGAAGCGCTCCATGTTGGCCGCCAACTCGCCCGCCGCGTCCCGGACGGAGGTCAATTCCCGCCGGAACTCCGGCGGCTCCAGGTCCCGCCACGCTGCCGGCGCCGGCGGCGCGTCCATGGGCACTCCGTGGCGGCGGCACAGCAGGTACGCCGCGCACCGCGCCGCCTCCGGGTCCTGCAAGCGAAACTGGGACAGCTCCCGCGCCAGCGCCCGGAAGATCACCGGCGCGTCCAGACCTGGTCGCACCAGCAGCATATTGCGTTCCGGATCATACGCGGCGTCTCGCTGCGGCGGCAGCGCCGGAGAGGCGGCAAATTTGCACGGCGCGTGGTACATTAGCGCTTTCAGCAGCAGCCGTCCGTCCCGGACCGCCGCAGGCTGTACCTTACGCGGCGCGTTGGTTTGAGAAATGTCAAAGACCTTTTTCACGTTGTAAGAAACGCCAATGCTTCCGTCCTCTCGAGTGTACTCTTTTCCCGGCTCCAGAATGGAAATGGCCTCCGCGCCGCGGCGGATGTAGACGCCCTCCCGCTTCCAGGTGTCAAAATCCGCCAGCCGGATGGCCGTCGGACGCTGGGCGGCAATGAGGACGGCATTGCCCACCGAGTAGCGGTCAAAGCGGGCCTGCACATCCAGATAAGTTCGGAACAGCTTTCCGTCGCCGCGCATGGCGTCGGTATAGCTTTCAATCCGGGCGTAGACCGCCTCGCGCTCGGTTTGTTTTTTCTCTGCCCAGGCGTCCTTGTCAAATTCCTGGTCAGAAAACAGTTTTTCGTAGTCGGGCACTATCTCTCCCGTCCTTTCTCACGTTTCTTTTGGGGCGGCGCGCGGTGCTCCAGGACACGCTGCTGCCGCGCTGTCTGGATTTCCTGCAATTCCTGCCGGACGGAGGGGCGGTCAGCGGTACGCGCCGCGCTGCGCTCGGAGATAGGCGCGGACGGAGGGGACGCTTCCGTCCGCGGCGTAGGGTTTGCCGCTTCCTCCGGGGCCGGGGCCAGGAGCGCATCCAGGAAGTTTTCCTTCTCCTGCTCCGTCTGGGCAGGTTCCGATGGGTCCTCTCTGCTCTGCTCGATCTCCTGCTTGACGCTGCCCAAGTCCACGGTGGCAAGGTCGAAGCGCTCAAAAATGCGGTTGATCTTGGCCGCGTCCTCGGCGCGGACCATGACGTCCGTGATGCCGTCGGCGGCGTCCCGGTCCTTGAGGACGGTGTAGAGGACGCCGTACTTTTTCGCTTCCTTACAAAAGAGCGCCAGATCGCCGTCCTTGACTGCGAACACCTTCAATTCCTTGCCGCTGCGCAGTAAATTCGTCAGCCGCATTTTCCCCTGGGTCTTTTTCTGGTCCCGCAGGATGGCGTACAGCAGGACGGCCACCTGCTTCGCCCCCGCCCCGGCCAGCTTGACCGCCGCCTCACCGCTCTCCAGCGTCATGCGCACGACCTGCTCCGCCGCGTCGCCGGAATAACTCATATTCTGATCTCTCCTTTCGTTCCAATTCCTTTTGATGAATAAATTGCTCCAAATTCTCCTGGACGGCCCCCGAGCGCTGGGCAATGCCATCGCAAAGCCGCACCTCCTTCCGCAGACTGCGCAGGCGGGCGTTGATTCCCGTGATTTGCTCCTGCGCTTCGGGAGAATCCCGACGCCGAAGCACCCGCCGCTGGTCAGATAGCCTCTGAATTTCGGATTCCGCACTTTCTTTCCGGCCTGCCAGCTGCTCCACCGTTTCAATCCCTTCACGCGCCAGAAACCGCGTCTCCGCGTCCAATTTGTCCAGCCTCCGCAGGTCCTCGCGCAGGAAAACCGATACCCGTTTCACGGATGCCGGCTTCTTGACCAGGATATGCAATTCGTAGCAATACCGAAAATACAGCGCCCGCAGCCCGGTGATTTTCTTAGGCGTACCGCGCATACGATAACGCCGCGGCACACGGTGCGCAATCTCCGGAAACGGTACTTCCTTCCGAAGGTTCCGTAAAATACGTTCCCTGATCTCATCCAGAGCGTACCCCTCGCCCAGACTGTGAAAGCGGAAAAACCGATCCGCATCCGGTGGCTTGAGGGCCGGATATTTCAGCGGCGCACCGCCCTTGCCATGGATTTTGAAGGTGTAGCCCATCTCCTGCATCACGCGCACAAAGCCGCGCTCCGTGGTGGAGGCCGCAACAGCCCGGTCGATGTCCGCCCGGATCATCCCGCGATTGGTGGGCTTCCCGTTCCGCTCCGCTGACCACTCGCTGTACTGCTTCCCCCGCCCCCGCGGCTCCCGGATTACCGAAAGCCCATACTCCCGGCACAGCGCGTCCGACGCCTCCTGCATTTTGTAGTAATCCTGCTTTGTGCGGTGGAATTTGATGCCGTCCACGAAGGAAACGGTGTTGAGGACAAAGTGGGAATGCAGGTGGTTCTCCCGGTCCAGGTGGGTTGCCACCACCACCTGATACCGTTCACCCCAAAGCGTCCGCGCCAGTTTGACGCCGATCTCGTGGGCCAACTCCGGTGTGGCCTCCCCGGGGGCGAAGGATTGATAGCCGTGGTAGGCAATGGTCCCGTCCTCCTTGCCGAAGCGCCGCTTGACCGCCTGCATCTCGGCCTGCGCCGTGGCCGGGTGGCAGTTGACGCCCGAGACGAACCGCCGCAGGAGCGCCGTGTCCTCCGGGTCCACCCGAGCGGTCTTGGCCTGCTGCACCGCGTAGCCGATGACCGCCGAAAGGTCCGCGGCGGCGGGGTTTTCCGTCTTGTCCGGGTTCTCCACATAGCGCACCACCGCGCCCAGCTGCCCGTGGACGCGCCAGAGCGACGTGACCGCCACGCGCTACGGCTCCAGAGGCCGCGGCAGGACCACCGCCGCCGTGATCTCCCGGATGGCCGCCTCCGCCGCCCGGAGCGCGGCGGCGTCCGCGCCGGCCTGTTCCAGGCGCGTCCCGACACGGTACAGTTCCCGCATCATGGCGTAATAATCCGCCGGCGGCGCGTCCCGCGGAACCAGCCCGGCAATCAGGTGGCGCAAATACGCCTCTCGGGAGAGGCCGCTTTTCTTCACGGCCTTGTCCAGTCTTTCCGCTTCCTTGCGGTTCAGCCAAAATTGAATATGCACATTTCTATTCCGCATAAATCCTCCTTCCCGATAACAGGGGTCCCAGGGTCCTCCCTGGAAAACTGCTGCTGTGGTATCACAGCAGCGATGCTTGCTAACCTTCGTCCCCCCTCCGCGCCCTTGGGCGCGAGAGCGAGTACCCTATACCTTCACCGCACCGGCTCCTTGTCCTTTGGCTTGTAAGGAATGACGGCGATGCCCTTTGCGGTGCGGATGAAACTCTCCGGGTAGCGAAACTGCTGATAATACTTCCGGCCCTGCTCCGCGCTGAGGCTGGAAAAGTCCTCACCGCCGCAGCCGCAGAGGAAACAGGTCCCGGCGATGATGTCCAGGACCTCGTGCGTCGGTTCCTCGGACCGGACCGCGCGATTCAAGGGCAGACCGTCCAGTTTTCCCTCCTCGTTCATGACCAGCGCGACCTCCTCCCGGTAGGGGTACATGACTTCAATCGGTCCGCCGACCACGCGCTGCATCCCCGCGAGCGTTCCGTCGATCTCCGTCAGCCGCGCCACTTTCCCCGGCTCCAGCAGCAGTACCCGGAGACGCGCTCCCGCCTGCTCCGGCTGAAAGGCCACCTCGGCAAAGCCAATGCTGTCGCAATAGTGAAACGTGGACGCATCCTCCTTGACAATCTCCACCACGTCCGACACCGAGAGAGAATGTCCGTAGAAATCCGCCGGGGGCTTCTGATTGAATTTCCAATAGACGTCCTCCAGGCTGGCGCAGTCCACCTCGCCCGCATAGACCCGGTTGTAAATACGGCTGTCGATCTCCCGACTCCCGGTATCGCGCTCCAGAGCGTCCAAGCTCTCGAACCGGACGCGCGCCTTGTCCCGCTTTGTGTCAATCTGATAGATTTTAATCTTCATTTTTTACCTTTCCGCAGCATCTCGCCGCTTTTCCCATTCCGCCCGCACGAGTTCCTGAATACGTTCATAGTCCGCCCTTGGCAGCTGGCAGCGCTCAATCTGCCAGCCGTCGGGGCCGCCAAACTCCGACGCCATCCGGTGATCCAGACGGACGTGCTGGTCGCTGCCGTCCAGGGATGAGCCGAAGATGGAATGGCTGCCGGTGCGGGACCAGTACGCCTTGTTGTCGCTGGACACCGCGTAGGTGCGGCTTTCTTCGCTGTATTCCGTCTCAAAGCTGGCCTGTGAGAACGTGATATACCCGGTGATATGCAGGCCCGCGCGCTCGGCGGCGCGGAAGCACCGCGCCAATTCCCGGTAGGTCATGCTGACTGCGTTTTCCATCATCCGGATAATTCCTCCCTTCTTTTACAAAGCCCCAGCCGCATTTGCAGCAGGTCGTTGACGTCCTTGCCCCAACGCGGCGGGGCGTTGTGGATTTGATATTTGCCGCCCAGCCCCCCAATGATGCCCCTGGCCGCGCCGCGGCCCACGGCGTCATTGTCCAGGTGCAGGTGAAGGGTCCGTACCTGGGGATAATCCCCCAGAAACCGGGTCAGCGCCGCGGGCACCACCCCCGGCCACTTGGGCAGGAACACCCCCGCCAGGGACAAAAGCGCCTCCTGCCGCCAGTCCTGTCCGGCAATGACTTGCAGGCTGGCATAACTCAAAAGATCAATGGCCGATTCAAAGATATGGACCTCCCGCGCCGCGGAGTTTTCCGCAATGGAGAACGAATAGCGCTTGTCGCTGCCCCCGGCGTCGCCTTTGTAGGGACCGGTGGTGCTGCGCAGGGCGGCATAGCGGGGCGTACCCTCCAGATCATAGCCGACGAACACCGCGTTCCGGTATTCCCTGGATTGATAGACCAGCTTGTGTGTGACACAGTAGCCAATCACGGTGGGATGGATGCCGCGGCCGGTGAGATACCGGACCACGGCGTCCATATTCTCATCCGGCTCCGGCAGCAGCAGCCGCTTTGCTTCCACCTTCGGCGGAGCATGGGAAACGGGCGGCATCGCTGCCGCCCGTCCCGCCAATATCTCCACCGCCTGCGTAAAGGGGACCTCCTGCACCTTGATAAGGTAGTCCAGCGCCGACCGCCCGCCGATCCCGCGGGAGAACCAGTGCCATTTCCCGTTGGAAATCTTGAGCGAATCATGCTCCTTCGTACAGTAGGTGTTCCCCGCCACATGGACCAGCTCCTCCGGCGCATAGCGCTGGAGGTACGCCAGCAGGTCCATTTCCTTGGCTCTGCCAATTTCCTCCGGCGTCACATAGGCCAAATTTTTCACCTCTTTTTCAAGTGTTTTGGATATGTAAAAGGCAGCGCATTGTCCGCGCTGCCAAGAGAAATATTCGGCTACCGCTCCAAATCCTCGTCGTGTTTGTGCTGCCGTTCCCGCAGGGATTTGAGAATATCATCTGTGTTGGATAAATGGGCGACGCCCGGGTATTTCTGCTCAAAATCAACCAGGATATCACCGGCCTCCCGTTCATTGGCTGCGATCTCCTGATACAGGGCGTCCAAGTCCGGCGTCTGCATAATCCGCGTGAGGAACTGCGCCGAGCGTTCCGGCAGCGAGGACCAATCGCCATACAGATTTTCTACCGCACGCCGGATCTGCTCCATCCCGATGGGGCGGCCCTGCTTTTCATGCGCCGCCAAAATCCCCAGCACATCCGACAGGTCTTTCTTATAGATTCTGCCTGCTTTCAGCTTCATGGCAATCAGATATTCCGCAGAGATCGTGCGAACCCGCAAAACGTTGAAGAAGGTTTTATAGTACGAGGAATATTCCGCCAGCCTGGGCGAATAGGAATCCGTGCGCCGAAAGTCTGCGTTGAGCCAGCCATTGGGCAACCCAAGCCGGTCTCCCACGCGGTTGACGGCATCTTTCATACTGGAGGCCGCCAGAATCAGCGCGTCTACGTCCGTTGTCATTTCGCGGAATCCATAGCCTGCAAGGACCGCCGCGCCGCCAACCAAAATCAATTCCGCAGGCATAGCGCCCTTCGTCAGCTTTCGATACTCCCGTGCAACCTCCTTCAGACAGGTGTCCAGGTTTTCCTTTGTGAATACAATCTGCTGCTCAGATGACATCGCGGACCTCGCTTTCCACAATATTGAACCGGATAAATTCCGGGATCGCCTGTTTTGCAGCTTCTTTCTTTGCCAGATCATTTTGGGCCGCGGCGCAGAGCGCCAGGACGCCGGACGGGTAGAGGGTGTCTTTCAGCCTGCACCGGCGCAGGTCCTCGTATTCCGCGGTGAGCGGCACATCGTTGACCCGGCTGATATAATCCAGCATCGCCAGCAGGTACAGGCTTTCGGGATACCAGCCGCGTTCATAATAGGCGCGAATCTCCCGATTCTCCAAGGTGTGAAGAATAAACGCCAAATCACCCATCTGCCGCAGACGATGGCAGACGCTGCTCTTGAACAGTTCAAAGCCGGGACGCCCGGCAGGCTCCGGCGACAGCAATTCCTCCATGGTAACGCCCAGCGCCTTTGCCAGCTTATAAACCGTCTGCGCGCTGCACTTTTCCAGCTGCGCCTTTCCACTGCAAATATCGCTGACGGTGGCGTAGGGAACGCCGCTCAGCTTGGAGAGACGGTATTTTGTGAGCTGCCTTTGCGCTAAATACGTTTGAATCATCATAGAGGATCACCCCACTTTTCCCATTATAACGGTTAACCGTTATAATGTCAAGGCAGTAACGGCGCACACACTGTTGCGCAAACCACTTCCTCCGGCGTCACATAGGCCACTACCGCGCCTCCTCCCGCGTTTTCTCCCGTTCCGTCCGGAGGCGGTCTTTGGCGCAGTTCTCCAGCACGGCGCGGATATCGTCCATGTGGTTTGTCTCCGTGCGGTCCAGCGCCTGGAACACCTCCGCCAGCGGCGCGGGGGACCGCAGGAGCGCCCCGGCCTGCGCCGGCGGCAGATCGTGGCACTCCTGCGCAATCAGGATATCCTCCCGCATGGTGTGTGATTCAAGATTTCCTCCGGCGGCTGGGACAGCAGCCACGCCCGGTAGTTCTCCTGCTCGGCGAACATCTTTTCATAGAGCTTCGTGTTGACAGATTCCACGGTCATGTGTCTGTTTCCTTTCCTATTTTCTTGCATATGTACCGGGCTGCGCCGTCACAGCACGCCCGCCCGCCGTAGAAAGCCAAGCGCGTCGTACAGCCCCCGGCAATAGGCCGCGCGGCGGTCCCGTGTGGCGACGTCGATCTGGAGCTGGAGCAGTTCCTGGAGCGCCGGGTATTCCTCTCCGGGCACCTCCCGGACCAGCGCCGTGTCGTAAAGCTCCTCCAGCCACGGGTGCGCCTGCTGCAGCGCCTCCATTTGCTCCAGAATCGCCTGGTAGCCTTCGTCCTCCTTTTGCACCCGGACCGTCAGCGACATCAGGTACTCGTCCAACGCGCTGTGGAGCATCTCAAAATATTCTTCCATGTCCTTCACCTCCAGCCCCATTGTAGTGCGGCACGGGCCGGACGGCAAATGTGCGATTGCACACGCAAATAAATTTACTGTTAATTCTTCGTGCAAAACATTGCATTTTCTGTGCGGGCAGCATATACTGTAACTACAAGCAGAAAAGGAGATGGTCATATGGCTGGCGCTACTACAAATATCAGTATCCGTATGGATGCAGACCTGAAAGCGCAGGCGGACAGGCTGTTCAGCGAACTCGGCATGAATCTGACAACAGCTTTCAACATTTTTGTCCGCCAATCACTCCGGGAAGGGCGGATTCCTTTTGATATTTCCCTCAATCAGCCGGGCAGTGAAACAATTGCCGCCATGCTGGAGGCAGAAAGGATTGCGAAAGATCCGGCAATAAAAGGGTATACCGATCTGGATGAGTTGTTCGCAGACCTGAAAGCATGAGACGCACAAAATATACCGTCAAGCCCACCACACAGTTCAAGAAGGATTACAAACTGGCCATGCGGCGCAGGCTGGACATCAGATTATTAGAAAGCGTGATCGCCGACCTCGCCATGGGAGTTCCCCTCCCGGAGAAAAACAGGGACCACGCTCTGACGGGCAACTGGGCCGGACATCGTGCGTGTCATGTGCTGCCCGACTGGCTGCTGCTTTACCGCATTGCCGACGATGTTCTTGTATTGACCTTATCCCGGACCGGGTCACACAGCGATTTGTTTGGAAAATGACAAGAGGTGGGAGACCTTTGGTCTCCCACCTCTGCAATCACGGCTTTGGAAGCTGGATACGGAACATCCTGCAATAATCCTTCTGCGCCTCGATCTCGCATTCCGCGATCAGCCGCACAAACGCCTCGTCACTCGGGCGCTCGGCCCGCTGGGCCTGCTGGAGCGCTGTGATGTAGTCATGGCGCAGGATGGGCGGGATCGACACAATGCAATAGCCCGCGTGGACCAAAACCAGATTCATCAGCAGCCGCGCCGTCCGCCCGTTGCCGTCCTGGAAGGGGTGGATGTCCACCAGCCGCCGGTGGGCGTAGGCCGCCAGGGCCACGGGATGCGTCCCGGCCTCCAGTTCGGACAGCTCCGCCGCCATCCGCGTCATCTCCGCAGGCACGTCCGCCGCCGCGGGCGGGACGTACTCGGTGCCGGAGATGAACACCTGCCCCCGGCGGTACTGCCCCGCCTCCTCCGGTGAGATCGCGCCGTAGAACAGCCGGTGCAGGCAGCGAATGGCCGCCTCGGTGACAGCCGGCTGCCCGCCCCGTGCCAGGGTAAGCATTTCCTCATAGGCCCTGGCGTGGCCGGTGGCCTCGTAGCAGTCGCGGATGGGCTTGCCGCCCACGGTGATGCCGTCCTCCAGCAGCACCTTCGTCTCCGAGAGCGTCAGGGAGTTGCCCTCCAGCGCGTTGGAGCTGTACGTCATGCCGATCTTATAATAGGCGTCCAGCTCCCGGACCTCCGCCTCCGAAAGCGGCCGGTGTTCCCGGATCAAGGCCGCATAGCGGTCGATCCTTCGCAGCAGCTCTTGATTTTTGGGGGTCAGTCCATTCCGCAGCGCCATATACACCGCCTCCTTGTATCGTTATGAAAATTATACCACAAAAAACCGCTTTCCGCCATCCTACCGCTCCCATTCCTCCCGCTGCGGCTCCGGCTGCTCCGGCGGTTCTTCGTCCAGGATCGCGTTTTCAGTCTGGTCCAGGTTTAGTTGGATATTCAATTCGTTCAGACGGGCGGTCTTTTCCGCCAGTTCGGCTTCCTGGGGGAAGGGCTTGCCTGCCTCCTGTCTGGCGCTCTCCAGCTGGGCCTGGTGCCGCGCCAGCTCCGCCTGCACCCAGCCCATGCGTTCTTCCAGGCCGGAGAGAAGATTGTCGATGCGCGTGAGATTTCCGTAGAGGTCCGTCCCCAGGGACGTGGTGTGGCGAAGCGTGTGCTTGCACGTTAGCTCATGTTCCTTTTGAAAGGCGTTAAAACCCAGCTCCAGGGTAAAACCCCGGTACTGCCCGAGATTCACCGCCTCCGGCCCCTTCCACACCTTGCAGACCGCCAGAAGGGCGCTGCCCGCGGCCTTTTTCTCCGTGTAAGTGACGCCCTCGATTTCCATCGGGGAAAAGCTGTCCTTTTCCGGCGCGGCGCAGGCGTCCCGGTGGGCGATATCGGCCTGATAGCCGCGGATGCGCTGCTCACAGGCGGCAATGTCCTGCGGCAGGACCTTCACAATCTGGTCCTCCAGTTCGTATTGCTGACTCATGTGGCTGGCTTTCAGCAGCCGCAGCCGCGACACCGCCACGTCCAACTCCATACGCTCCTTGATGCGCTCGTCGCCGGTACAGAGGGCCTTGATCTCAGCATAGCTCAGC
>JAAWBZ010000162.1 GCA_022792945.1 Oscillospiraceae bacterium
ATGCTGGGTATAGAACGCCACCACCCGCCGCCCGGTGGTACCGGAGGTGGACTGAATGCGCACACAGTCCGCCAGGGGCTTGGCCAGCAGGCCGTAGGGATAGGCATCCCGCAGGTCGTCCTTGGTGAGGAAGGGCAGCTTGTGGAGGTCCTCCACGCTCTGGATGTCATCAGGTGTGACGCCCTTTTCCTCCATTTTTTTGCGGTAGTAGGGCACGTTCTCCCACACGTGCCGCACCTGCTTTACCAGGCGCTCGTTCTGCCACGCTAGGATCTGCTCCCGGGAGGCGGTCTCAATTTCGGGTTGGTAGTAGCGTTCCATATGCGGTCTCCATTTCTGTGTATCGGCCCTTGGCCTGATTTCTACTTACTTTATCACTTTCCATCACTGCCGTCAATGTTTTGATGAAAAAATATACGGAAATTTTCTAGTTCAGCCTCAGACGGAGCCATGCGGACGCGGAAACCTGCTTTTGACGCGGGAGCTGACACAAAACGCCAGGACGGGCAGCTATCCATATGGGACAGACTATATTTTACAACTCACAACCCGTTTAACTTTTGGAATTTAAAAATGCTTTTCTATCAATCGAAAAAATATAATCCCCATTTTCATAAAAGGAATTTTGAATCATTCCATCCATCATTTGAAATTCTACAACAATAGGTCTGATTATACCACTTCCATTTCCAATTTTCCACAAAAATATGGGGCATGACAACCGCCACACCCCATATTTCTTATCGTTTCAACGACTTCTTCCCGATCCGTTTCGTAAAGGTCTGCATCTGCCACGGATCGCTGTCCGATAAAACTGGATTTATCTCTTTTCGTGATGTCTCCAAGCAATTTATCAAGAATCTTTCAAAACAAACGGCTCCTCGGGAAATTGATGGCGGCTCCCCTCCTGGACGGCAAACTCCACATGAATACCTTCCCTGTTTGTTATTTCATATAATCGCTTTGCCATCGGAAGGCAACCTTCGTCACATGCGCCGCAAAAAATTTTCAGTTCAACATTTTTTTGCCTGACGGCGTTTACCAAATCTTCTGCATGGTCTTTCAGTATTGGAATCCATGGACTCTGCAAAATCAACATATCGCAGCGTACAGGCGCAAATAGGATGGCTCGCAAGAGCGCATCACATCCTGCTGAAAAACCCCCGCAAACAATCTTTTTATAGCCTTCGTCCTGCACTTTTTCGATTGCTTTTGCCACTGGTACATAGGATACCATATCATAGCTCCAGCGATAGGTTCCAAATCCGTCTGGCTCAGCGCTTTGTATTGTTTCCAGCTGCCACTGCGCATGATCTCTTAATATCGGTTCCCAATCGGCTCTTGCAATCTGTCCATTCTGGGTATTTCCGTGAACAGCCAAAAACAGTTTGTCAGCAGTCTTCCTTTCCCAAGTGAATACGGCTCGCGCTCCTGACACGGCCTCTGCATAACGATGATCAGAAGTGGATTTCAAGGAAATAAACGCAGAGTTGTTTTTCAGCGGCGCAAGATCATCATCTTCCAACACTTCCGGGCGATACCACCATCCCTTTTCAAGAATGGACTCTGTCAGCCATTCCAATGCTTTTTCCGGCAGATTGGCTCCACCTGCTAAACAGGCAAGAAAATATAGCGTTTGCGGCCCGTATTCTTCAGGATTGTTTTCATATTCTTCCAGTAAAAATTGATATGCTTCAGCGTATCCGTTCTCAGCGATGGACAATGTTGCCTCTAATACGTCGTTTTCTTTTTTCATCTAGGATGAAAACTCCTTTTTCAATTATTAAAATTAGAGGATAAAATTATGTGTGCATCCTCCAATCACACCATTTTTTCTCATAAAATATCATCCTTCGTATAATAAGATTTGCAAACGATTTATAGTGGGTCTGCTTAGTTCACTTTGCAATACCAGCAGGCTATGAGATGCCCGTGGTACAATAGCTGTAGGACAGCAGGGTCAAGTTCTCTATCACCTTGTTGGGCTGGGAAGCCGCTTCAGAGGGAGTCAGTTCCCCTGAGCCGGAAGTTAGCTGCAAACTCATTAGCTGTTTGCCGAGGCGTGGACCGCCCTTTCAGCAGTGGGGGCTGTCGCATTGGTCCGACCCGGAATGATTCTGATACGCGAGGTTGCGGATGCTCCGGTTATCACGGGTATCTCAAAGCCTGCTGGCCTGAAAACCCACAACGGGGAGGTGAAATTGTGGAACAGCTTTACGTTGGCATTGACGTGAGCAGCACCAAACACGCAGCGTACTTTATGAAACCCAATGGGGACAAGTTTTCCAGCTTCCCGATGCAAAACGATCTCGGCGGTGCTAAAATGATTTCAAAGAAAATCGTGTCGGCACTCACAAAATTGGGATTGGATACTGTGGTAATTGGCATGGAGGCCACCTCTGTCTATGGAGACAATCTGGTATACGCCCTCCGGGAGGATGGCAGTCTGGGCCGGTTTCACCGGAAAATCCATGTGCTCAACCCCAAACAGGTCAAGAATTTTAAGAAGTCCTATCCGGAGCTTCCCAAGAACGACCCTGTGGATGCCTTTGTGATTGCCGACCAGCTCCGTTTCGGACGCATCGGCAAGGAGGTCTACATGGACGATTACCGCTACAAAGCCCTGCAAACGCTGACCAGAGCCAGATTCTACGCCGTTCAGAACCTCACGCGGGAGAAAGAACGGTTTGCCAACTACCTGTTTTTGAAATGCTCTGGCATCGCGCAAAGCAAGGATATCCCCAACACCAGCGCTACCACACTTGCTCTCATGGAGCACTTTGAAACGGTGGACGAGCTGGCCAACGCTGATCTGAACGAACTGACAGCCTTTGTAAACAAGGCTGGGCATGGCAGATTTGCTGACCCGGAGGCTACTGCCAAGCTTGTTCAGGCTGCCGCCAGGGGTTCCTATCGTTTGCCCAAAACCGTGAATGATTCGATTAACCAGGTCATGTCGGTTTCTATTGCGGCTATGCGGGCACTGGAAAGCCAGATTAAGGCGTTGGAGAAATCCATTGAGCAGCAGTTTGAGATCATCCCAAACACACTGACCTCAATCCCCGGAATCGGCAAGGTCTATTCTGCCGGTATCATCGCCGAAATCGGTGATATCAACCGCTTTGCCGGACAAGCCTCCGTTGCCAAGTATGCCGGTCTTGTCTGGACGCAGCACAAATCCAATGAGTTTGAGGCCGAGGATACTCATCTGATCAAATCTGGAAATCGCTACTTACGCTACTATCTGCTGGAAGCCGCCAACTCCGTGAGAAGATGCGACTCCGAGTTCCGGCGCTACTACGACCTCAAGTTCAAGGAGGTCAACAAGCACCAGCATAAACGCGCACTCGCTTTAACTGCCAGAAAACTGGTTCGGTTGGTCTTTCGGCTGCTGAAGGACAACCGCCTGTATAAACTGCCGGAGGGCTGAGCTGATGCTCGCCGCCCGGACGAACAGGCCCTGTTTCAAAAATTCTCAGGGGCAGGGCTTTGGTTTGTATTGCCTTTTTATGCTCCATTACGCTGTTTCCTGAC
>JAAWBZ010000024.1 GCA_022792945.1 Oscillospiraceae bacterium
CCTCAAAAAGCTGGCCAGATGGAAAGCCAGACAATATCCCCAGCTCTTTCGCCCACCATATTTTGCCCCTGTTTTTATTTCCCTGCTTTTGCGGTCTGCCTGGAAATTTCCAGGCAGACCTCTTTTCGACAGGCTGAGGCGGTTCGTCTATGACGAACCGCCTGATTTAAAATTTTCCACGCAAAATCGCGGTAGAACAAAATTTTTTATTATGCTATGCTCCAGGTACAGGCCATTTTGCCTGAGAAAGGAGCGTTTTTTATGGAATTTTACGAATTGCGCGGCAGCTACGCCGCCATGGGCGCGGCCCAGGGAGCGCGGTTCCGGCGGGCGGGCGTCCAGTTCAGCCCGCGGCTGGACAGCCTTCAGCTGCGCCACGGCACAGCCAGTGCCGCCGTCCTGCGGGAGGTCTTTCCCGAGGCCTGGGAGGAGCTTGAGGCTGTCAGCGCCGCGGTGGGCATGGCTCCCGGGGAGATGGCCGCGTGGCTCCTCTGCATGGGCTGCTGTCTGTACAATCTGGAGCGAAACGTGCCCGAGTACCGCGGCTGCACCGCCTTTGCCTTCCGGCGGGCGGAGCGGGTGCTCTACGGGCGCAACAATGACCTACCGTCCTATCTGGGTGCAAGCGCATTCTCTACGCCCCCACCGGCGGCCGCCGCTTCCACCTGGCCACCTCCGCCTTCCTCCACGGCGAGGAAGGGCTGAACGAGGACGGTCTGGCCGCGGCCATGACCTTTGTGCTGACCGACCTGGGGGATCTCCGTCCGGGGCTCAACGCCTGTCTGGCGGTGCGGTATCTGCTGGAAAAGGCCGGGAGCACGGCCCAGGCCCTGGATCTGCTGGCGGAGCTGCCCCTCTCGTCCAACTGCTGCCTGCTCCTGGCCGATGCCGCCGGAGACCTGGCCGTGGCGGAGTGCGCCCCGGCGCGGCGGGTGATCCGGCAGTCGGACACGGCGGTGTGCGCGGTCAACCGCTTTCAGACGCCCGCGCTGCGCTCCCTGGACGCCGCACAAGGCGATGATTACCACGCGGCGGAGCGATACCATGTGGTCATGGACACCCTGCCGCGGCTGCGGGGCGACCCGGTGCGGGAGACCCAGCGGCTGCTGCGGGGAGAGTACGGCTTCCTCTGCCAGTACGACGGCACGCCGGACTTCGAGACGGGGGGCAGTTCAGTGTGGAGCACTGTGTTCGACCTCCCGGCACGCACCGTCCTCCGCGCGGCGGGCGACCCGCGGTTTTTACCCTTCCGCCGCGACCGGCGGCTCGTCTGAGCGGCGGTATGCCCCGGGGGACCTTCCGGTCAAAGCCCGGAAGGTCTTGGCGAAGTAGCTGGCATCCGGGAAGCCGCAGCGCGCGCCGATTTCGGAGACGCTCAGGTCCGTCTCCCGCAGCAGCGCCGCCGCCCGCCGGATGCGCAGCTGGCGCACATACTGCACCGGCGGCAGGCCGATGGTCCGGCGGAAGCACCGCAGGCACTCGCTTTCGCTGACCGCCGCGCTGGCGGCGATGGCGGCTGTGTCCAGCGGCGCGTCCAGATTCTGCTCGATATAGCGCAGCATGGCCTTCATCCGGGCCGTCTCCCGCAGGGAGCGTGCTGTGGGCGGCGGCGCGGCGGGACCGCGGAGCGTCAGCTGAAAGGCCAGGCGGGAGAGGGCCGCCCGCACCGCCAGCTCATAGCCCGCTGTCTCCCGGGCGCAGCTGTGCCATGCGGCGGCGATCTCGTCCAGCGCCGCGGCCTGCCACGCCTCACCGCGGCGCAGCCAGACGCACGGCGGCGAGCCGCGGGCCAGCAGCGGCTGGACGTACTGCCGGTCAAACACGCTCCCGGGGCTTCCGCCCACCAGCGACGGGTGGAATACCACCGCCTGCAGCCGACACGCGCCGTCCCCGGCGGCGCACATGCTGTGCAGGACGCCGGCATGGATGAAATACCCCTCTCCGGCCTCCGCCGTGAAGTGCTCCGTATCCGCGGCTACCTCGGCCCGCCCCTGGGCCACCACGGCGCACTCCCACTCGTTGTGCCAGTGCCACGGGACCGGCTCGCGCGCCAG
This sequence comes from Oscillospiraceae bacterium, assembly GCA_022792945.1. GTDB lineage: Bacteria > Bacillota > Clostridia > Oscillospirales > Oscillospiraceae > Avoscillospira_A. The sequence continues at coordinate 2,055 of JAAWBZ010000024.1, forward strand.
ATCGTCGGCGTAGCAGGCCACGGGGAACTGCGCCGAGCCGTGGACCAGCAGCTCCTGCCCCTGGTCGTCCACCAGATTTTCACAGACGGCGATAGCCATGGCCGCGCGCCTCCTTTTTGACGGAAATATCACAGAGATTCGGCGGTTTTATTCTAACTGCCGCCGAAATTCGCTGGTATAATGATAGCAAAGAACAAGGAGGATTGCAAGATGGTGCATTTACTTTTGGCCGTGATCTATCTGGCCTTCATCGGCCTCGGCCTGCCCGACTCCATGCTGGGGGCGGCGTGGCCGTCCATGTACGGCGCTCTGGGCGCGCCGGTGTCCTATGCGGGGATGGTGTCCATGGTCATCGCCGCGGGGACCGTGACCTCCAGCCTCCTCAGCGACCGGATGATCCGCCGCTTCGGCGCGGGGCTGGTGACGGCGGTCAGCGTGGGGCTGACGGCGCTGGCGATGTTCGGCTTCTCGATGAGCCGGGCCTTCTGGATGCTGTGCCTGTGGGCGGTGCCCTACGGGCTGGGGGCGGGCAGCGTGGACGCGGCGCTGAACAATTTTGTGGCGCTCCACTACGCCAGCCGCCACATGAGCTGGCTGCACTGTATGTGGGGTCTCGGCTCGTGCATCGGGCCGCAGCTCCTGGGGCGCGTGCTCACCGGCGGCGGCAGCTGGGACCAGGGCTACCGGCTGGTGGCGCTGATCCAGACGGCGCTGACGGCGGCGCTGTTCCTGAGCCTGCCCCTCTGGCGGGCCAAGCAGGGTCCCGCCGGACAGGCGGCGGCGTCCGCCCCGGCGCTGACGCTGCGGCAGGTGCTCGCCCTGCCGGGCGCCAAGGCGGCCATGGCCACCTTTTTCTGCTACTGCGCCGTGGAGCAGACCACCATGCTGTGGGGCAGCAGCTATCTCCACCTGTACCGGGGCATCCCCGCCGAAACGGCGGCCAGCTACGGCACGCTGTTTTTCCTGGGCGGCACCACGGGACGGCTGATCAGCGGTTTTCTCTCCATCAAGCTCTCCGACCGCCGGCTGGTGCATACGGGTCTTGTGGTGACGGCAGTGGGCATCGCGGCAGTGCTGCTGCCGCTGAACGCTGCGCCAGCGGGGTTGTTTATCATCGGCTTGGGCTGCGGCCCAACGTTTCCGGCGCTGATCCACGCCACACCGGACAACTTTGGGGCGGAGCGGTCGCAGTCGGTGATCGGCGTGCAGATGGCCAGCGCCTATGTGGGGACGTGCCTGATGCCGCCGCTGTTCGGGCTGATCGCGTCGCGGATTCATATTGCGCTGCTTCCGGCGTATTTGCTGGTGTTTTTGGCGCTGCTGATTTTGAGCCATGAACTGCTGCTGCGCGCCGCGTCTGGCCGGGCGCAAGGCCATGCTGCGCGGAGATAGGACATATTAATGCAGCGGTGACATAGCGTTATTTTCTAAAACACAGAAAAATCGATGCTTCCACACAGTGGACAAGCATGGTATCTCCCTTGTATGGGGAGACGGCTGTCTCCGGTAAAATAAAAACATTACAAATGAGAAAGGGAACGTGGAAAACAAGGTAGGATATACCCGGCGGAATGCCTTTGTGCCGGTCTTTGCCGTCACATTCTTCGAGGAATTCAACGAGAAGCTGTGGGAATGGCGCGAGCAGGATGCCAAACGCCGGCATTACACGTACAAGGTGCCCATAGAGGAACTGTGGGAGGCAGACCGGGAGAGCCTTTTGCGGCTGCCGGAGCATCCGTATCCGGTGTTCCGCTATGTGGCGGTATCAGTCAACAAGTGCGGTTTTGCCGCCGTTGACAACCGCAGCCTTGGACGGAGGCCGCTCATTTTCACCGGAAACACCGCGTTACTCGCCCGGCTTCCAAAAGCTGAGATTCAAATCCACATCACCCTCGATGCCGGCCACCTGGCCGGCGTTGGTGTACTGCCACATCTCAAAATCATAGGCAAAATCCGGCGCGTCGGCGTACTGCGCCAGCCAGAACAGATAGTCCTGGAGCGACACCAGGTCAAACTCCTGATATCCCAGCCGCTGGTTGAAGTAGATCCCCGCCCGGTACCCCGCCGCCTCGATGGTCTCGCAGAACGCCCTGGCGCAGGCTGTCAGCGTCACCGGGTCCATGCCGTCCGTCCGAGCCTCCTGCTGGATGTCCTCCCAGTCGTAGATGATGGGGTATGTAATGTCGATGCCCCCAATGGCCCGCAGCACGATCTCCGCCTCCTCCACAGCCTCCTCCACGCTGATGGCTTGGGAGAAGAAGTAGACCCCCACGTCCAGGCCCTGGGCCCGCGCGCCGCCCACGTTGTCGTAAAACAGCTCGTCCAGGCTGGTCACGCCCTCGGTATAGCCGCGGTAGCCCACCCGGATCATGGCGTACTCCACGCCGTCCGCCGCCACCGCCGCCCAATCAATGATTCCCTGGTGGGCTGAGACGTCGATGCCCCGCCGGGCCGGCGGCGCGCCGTCGTAGACGATGTAGTTTCCGTCCCAGGAGAACGCCTCCAGATCGTATTCGTTCCGGTCCAGCCCCGGGATCAGCCCGTCAGATTCCTCTGCCGGCGCCGCCGGCGGCCCCTCGGGCGGTTCCTGCCCCTGCCGGGCCTGCCCGATCAGATCCGCGCCGTACCACAGCGCCGCAAACAGCACGCCGACACAGAGGAAGATCAGCGCGATGCGCAGCCACTGGGGCCGGGGGTGTCTCTGTCTTTCCATGTGCTTTTCCGCCTTTCCTGCGCGCAGGCACGGATACTGTTTCTGAACCAAAACCTTCGATTTTGATTCGGAAAGGCACCGCCTGCGGCGCTGTCAAAAACCTAAAAAAACACTTTTTCAAGTTTTTGAACGAGTTCTGGTATGGCAATAGTATAGCACATTCTTCGCGTTTCGCCAAGATTCGATTTTTCCGGAGGAAACCGCCGGAAAATCCGTATAAAAATACGCAGACGCTGTCGCCCTCCGGCCGCGTATAAACCCGCCACGGCGTCATACACTACCTCCAAACAGGAGGGAAGCCGCCATGATAAAGAAACTTTTGATGTTCCTCATGCTCCTCAGTCTGCTGGTGTTCCCCGTGGAGGCCGGCGGGGATTACATCCGCTGGGTCGATTTCGACGTCAGCTATGCCGCCCTCCAGCGCGCGCTGGACCTGGACATTGCCTCCCGGGATACGGAGCAGCCCGTCAGCTGGATCGATCTGCTGGCCCTGAGCGCTGCCTGGAGCGGCGGCGGGAAGTTCCAGCCCAAAACCGTGGACAAGGCCCTGGCTGCCCTCACCGCCGGCCGCTCCCTGGAGGAGCAGCTGGGAGCGCAGTACCGCTGTTTCGCCTATTATCAGGAGGCCTACGGCGCGGTGCTGGGGGGCCTCGTGGGCGCCTACGCCATCGCGACCACCGACGAATACGGCAATCAGGTCTGGACGCCCGCCTACGGCCTCAAGGCCTTCTCGCCCATCGCCGAGGGCTATTGGTACAACCACTACGATGATTTCGGCGCGGGGCGTTCCTACGGCTTCCGCCGCCGGCACCTGGGCAACGACCTCATGGGCAGCCTCGGCACGCCCATCGTGGCCGTGGAGTCCGGCACCGTGGAGGCCCTGGGGTGGAACCAGTACGGCGGCTGGCGCATCGGCATCCGCTCGGACGACGCCAGGCGCTATTACTATTATGCCCACCTGCGCAAGGACGAGCCCTACGTCAAGGGACTGCAGGAGGGCAGCCGCGTCGAGGCCGGGCAGGTCATCGGCTTCATGGGCCGCACCGGCTACTCCACGAAGGAGAACACCAACAACATTGAGACGGTCCACCTCCATTTCGGCCTCCAGCTGATCTTCGACGAGAGCCAGAAGGAGTGCGACAGCGAGATCTGGGTGGACGTTTACAACCTCGTCCGCCTCCTGAGCCGCCACCGCAGCTCGGTCTGGAAAAACCCGGCCACCGGCCTCTGGGAGCGGGTCTATCCCTACCGCGACCTGGACGCCGGCTGACGACCAGCGGGGCGCGGACGGTTTCCTCAAAAACGATTTGTGAACAATCCGTGAAAAGCCTTGACATTTCCAGGCGGCTCTGGTAATATGTAGCGTGCTGCGAAATTACGTAGCACGCTACATATTTTCGGAAGGGAGGAACATCTCATGTGTCCGGATATGCAGGAGCAGCTGGGCTTCAAGGTTAAGACGATCTCGCGGCTGCTGGGCATGCACATGGACCGGCGCATTCACTCGCTGGGCCTGACCGGGTCCCAGGGGCGGGTGCTGGGCTACCTGTGCCTGAAGCGGGGGGAGCCGGTGCGCGCCCGGGATGTGGAGCAGCAGTTCGGCTTTTCCCATCCCACTGCCTCGGGCCTGCTGCAGCGGCTGGCGGCCAAGGGCTTCATCGTCTTCGTGCCGGACCTGGATGACCGGCGCTGCAAGCGCATCTGCCCCACGGAAAAGGCATTGCAGCTCAACGAGGCCATCCGCGCGCAAATACACTGCTCCGAGCAGGCCCTCTCCGCCGGGATGTCGCCGGCGGAGCTTGAGATCCTCCGGGAGCTGCTGGACCGCATGATCCATAATCTCACTTTACCGCCTGAGAAAGGAGGCATCTGCCCTTGATACGCAAACTCTCGCGCTCGATCCGCGAGTACCGGCGCGACGCCATGCTGGCGCCGGTGTTCGTCACCTGCGAGGTGATTCTGGAGGTCCTGATCCCGTTTCTGATGGCCTGGCTCATCGACCGCGGCATCGAGGCCGGCGACATGGCCTATACGGTGAAAATGGGCCTGATCCTGGTGGCGGCGGCGGGCGCGTCGCTGTGCTTCGGCGTGCTCTCGGGCATGGCCGCGGCGCGGGCCTCGGCGGGCTTCGCCAAGAACCTGCGGCGGGACATGTTCCACCACGTGCAGGACTTTTCCTTCACCAATATCAACCGCTTTTCCACCTCCAGCATCGTCACCCGCCTGACCACCGACGTCACCAACATCCAGAACGCTTTCCAGATGCTCATCCGCGTCGCGGTGCGCAGCCCGGCCATGCTGATCTGCGCGATGTTCATGGCTTTCCGCATCCACTCCACCCTGGCGCTGGTGTTCCTGGCGGCGCTGCCCATCCTGGCGGTGGGCATGTACCTGATCGTCAGACATGCCCACCCCATCTTCGAGCGGGTGTTCAAGTCCTACGACCGGCTCAACAGCGTGGTGGGCGAAAACCTCCACGGCATCCGCGTGGTCAAGTCCTTCGTCCGGGAGGAGAAGGAGATGGAGAAGTTCGGCGGCGTCTCCCAGGCCATCTACGACGACTTCTCCAGAGCCGACCGGCTGATGTCCTTCATGTCGCCGCTGATGCAGTTCTGCGCCTACGGGTGCATGCTGCTGATCTCCTGGCTGGGGGCCAAGCTCATCGTCGCGGGTGAGATGTCCACCGGGGAGCTGATGAGCATGTTCTCCTACATCATTCAAATCCTCATGAGCCTGATGATGCTGGCCATGATCCTGACCATGCTGACCATCTCCCGGGCGTCGGCTGAGCGCGTGGTGGAGATTCTCAGCGAAACCAGCGACCTCCAGAGCAGGCCGGAAGCCCTGCGGGAGGTGCCCGACGGCTCCATCGAGTTCCAGGACGTCAGCTTCAGCTATGCCGGCAGCGGGAAAAAGCTGTGCCTCAGCGATGTGAACCTGAAAATCCGCTCCGGCGAGACCATCGGCATTCTCGGCGGCACCGGCGCGTCCAAGTCCACCCTGGTGCAGCTGATCCCCCGGCTCTACGACGCCACCTGCGGCCGCGTCCTGGTAGGCGGCCGCGACGTGCGGGAATACGACCTGGAGGCTCTGCGCAACCAGGTGGCCATGGTGCTGCAAAAGAACACCCTCTTCTCCGGCACCATTGCCGAGAACCTCCGCTGGGGCAATGCCAGCGCCACCGACGAGGAGCTTCGCCACGCCTGCCATCTGGCCCGGGCCGACGAGTTCATCGACACCTTCCCCCAGGGCTACAACACCCGCATCGAGCAGGGCGGCGCCAACGTCTCCGGCGGGCAGAAGCAGCGGCTGTGCATCGCCCGGGCGCTGCTGAAAAAGCCGAAGATCCTGATCCTGGACGACTCCACCTCCGCGGTGGACACCAAGACCGACGCCCTGATCCGCCAGGCCTTCCTGGAGGAGATCCCTGACACCACCAAGCTCATCATCGCCCAGCGCATCAGCTCGGTCCGGGACGCCGACCGGATCATTGTTCTGGACGGCGGAAAGGTTCAGGGCGTCGGCACCCACCAGGAGCTGCTGGCATCCAGCCGCATCTACCGCGAGGTCTACGAATCCCAGACGAAAGGAGGCGAGGCGGATGCCTCCCATGCGACCGCCTAAGAGCGACGGCTCCAAGCCCAAGAATCTGCGCAAAACCGCGAAGCGCCTGGGCAGCTATCTCACCGGCGCTTACAAGGCCCGTTTCATTGCGGTGGTGGTTCTGATTCTGCTGAGCACCATCGCCTCGGTGGCCTCGTCCCTCTTCATGGAGCCGCTGATTGACGACTATATCGCCCCCATGGTGCGTCAGGCCCACCCGGACTTCGTGCCGCTTTTGAAGGCCCTGACGCTGATGGCCTGCATCTATCTCACGGGCCTGCTGTGCGCCTAAGCCTATAACCGGCTGATGATCCCCATCTGCCAGGGCATTTTGAAGGATGTGCGGGACGATATGTTCACCCATATGCAGAACCTGCCCATCCGCTACTTCGACACCCACACCCACGGCGACATCATGAGCCACTACACCAACGACACCGACACCCTCCGGCAGATGATCAACCAGTCCATCCCCAATCTGATCTCGTCCGGCATCACCATCGCCGCGGTGTTCCTGGCCATGCTCAGCCAGAGCGTGTGGCTGACGCTGTTCGTGCTGCTGTCCATCTTCTGCATGCTCCAGATCGTCAAGCGCATGGCCGGACGGTCCGGGCGCTACTTCGTGGCACAGCAGAAGTCCCTGGGCGATGTCAACGGCTACATCGAGGAGATGATCCACGGCCAGCGGGTCATCAAGGTCTTCTGCCACGAGGACGCGGTCAAGGCCGAGTTCGATCAGAAGAACGAGGCCCTCTGCCGGAACGCCTCCATGGCCAACAGTATCGCCAACATCATGATGCCGGTCATGGGCAACCTGGGCAACCTCCAGTATGTGCTGGTGGCCATTGCGGGCGGTGCGCTGGCCATCGCCAGGGTCCCGAACCTGAGCCTGACCGGAGTCTCCACCCTGACCCTGGGGGCCATCGCGTCGTTTCTGACGCTCTCCAAGAGCTTTTCCCGGCCCATTGCGGAGGTCTCCCAGCAGATGAACTCCATCATCATGGCCATGGCCGGCGCGGAGCGCATCTTCCAGCTGATGGACGAGGTCCCCGAGGCCGACGGCGGCGAGGTCGTTCTGGTCAACGCCCAATACACCCAAACGGGCGAGCTGACCGAGGCTTCCGAGCGTACCCAGCTCTGGGCCTGGAAGCAGCCGGGGCCGGAGGGATGCACCTACACCCGCCTCACCGGCGATGTGCGGCTGACAGGGGTGGACTTCGGCTACAGTCCGGACAAAACGGTGCTCCACGATGTCTCCCTCTACGCCAAGCCCGGCCAGAAGATCGCCTTCGTGGGCGCCACCGGCGCGGGCAAGACCACCATCACCAACCTCATCAACCGCTTCTACGACATCGCCGACGGCAAGATCCAGTACGACGGCATCAACATCAACCGCATCCGCAAGCCGGACCTCCGGCGGAGCCTGGGGGTGGTGCTCCAGGATGTGAACCTGTTCACCGGCACCATTCTCGACAACATCCGCTACGGCAACCTGGACGCCAGCGACGAGGCGTGCATTGAGGCGGCCAAGCTGGCCAACGCCCACGACTTCATCACCCGCCTGCCGGACGGCTATGACACCCAGGTCACCGGAGACGGCGGGCGGCTCTCCCAGGGCCAGCGGCAGCTGCTCTCCATCGCCCGGGCGGCGGTGGCGGACCCGCCGGTGCTGATCCTTGACGAGGCCACCAGCTCCATTGACACCCGCACGGAAAAGCTCATCGAGGCGGGCATGGACCATCTGATGGCGGACCGGAC
>JAAWBZ010000165.1 GCA_022792945.1 Oscillospiraceae bacterium
GATTACTGTTCCATGCTTTTTGTAGCCCTTGACAAAGAATATCTGGGCTATGGGACTTTTGGACACACGTTTTCGGCCGGACGGATTACAATCTGCTGTTGACCTTTGTTGGATTTCTTGTTTTATCGGCAACATTGGGAGACCCCCGGCATTTTCGCAAATGTTGCAGCAGCTCGTCTCCAGGCACGAAGTCCTGGCCGGCGTTGCCGCCAGCCAGGTGATCAGTAATGTTTCGGCGTCGCTGCTGCTCTTCTGGATTTACAGGGAATCTGTCCGCGCTGATTATCAGCGTTAACCTCGGCGGGCTGGGGACATTGATTGCATCTATGGCAAGCCTGATTTCCTATAAGCTTATCACACGGGAGGAAAGCCAGGTCAAAGGGGCGTACTTTCGGTACTTTGCGGCGACGAATGTATACTTTTTGGTGATTTTTCCGATGTTTTAGCTTTCTTTCAAAAGATAAATTGGGGATGTTATGCTTGAATTATTTCTTGTCGCTGCATCAAAAAACTTGAAATATAGATACTCCCATGCTATAATAAAATTGATTTTTTGTAATTTTGATGCACAATAACTGTCAGGGGTGAGGACGCTTGTGGTGCAGAAGCTGTAATATAGAGACAAACGAGAAGATTTGCCCCGTTTGCGGTTCTACCACAGCGGAGGACACCCCGGTCGAAGTGCAGTGGTGCAGCCACTGCTCTACCCCCATTATCACAGCATTGAATCAATCGGATAAGAATATCTGCCCGCTATGTGGGGGAAAGACTAAGTATATCTCGGCAGATTTGCGGCCAGTATTCCCGGAAGAACGTCTGCTGATAGAAGTCCTACTAAAAAAACCGCCCAATGTCTGGAAAGATAGTTCTGTCTGGGCCTGCAATAATCGCTACTATGTAGATGGAAAGTCCGTTGTTGTTCCAAACAGTATCTATGAAAGCAGCGCTCCAGATGAAGTTGTCAGTCAACTCCAAGCGGCTCAGGGCAATAATTCCAGCGAAGCTTTTACTCGATATATCGATATGTTCATGCAGGCTAACTATCACCGACTGACTTTTTTGAAAGATGAAGCTTATCAGTTTATCCAGCACGCTGCTGCGGGCTTCGATCCGGAGCAAATCATTGTTTCCTTTTCCGGCGGAAAAGACTCTACTGTGACTGCTGACCTAGCAATCAAAGCTCTTAGTAACCCTAGTCTTGTCCATATCTTTGGCGATACTACACTGGAGTTCCCTTCAACCACAGAATATGCTGAGAGATATCGCAATTTTCACCCAGAAGCTATTTTCCAGGTTGCGCGTAACGATGACCAAGATTTTTATGAAGTCTGCGATGACATTGGCCCACCGGCCAGAATGATGCGTTGGTGCTGCTCCATGTTTAAGACTGGTCCTATCACCCGCATCATCAACAGTCTCTATGGCAGTGAGCAGATATTGACCTTTTATGGTATCAGAAAGTTTGAGTCGGTCAGCCGAAGCAAGTATAACCGCATTGAGGATAGTGCCGATGCTGTCAAGATCAAGCAGCAAACGGTAGCTTCGCCTATTTTTTTCTGGAAGGATATTGACATCTGGCTCTATATTCTGGCTGAGGATATTGATTTTAATCGTGCCTATCGTCTGGGTTATGACCGTGTCGGCTGCTGGTGCTGCCCTAACAATAATGTTCGCGCACAGTTCTTGTCCCGTATCTATATGCCAGAAAAAGCCGAGGCGTGGCGTAACTTTCTTTTGGATTTTGCTAAGCGAATTGGCAAACCAGATCCGGAGGTCTATGTGGATTCCGGCAAGTGGAAGGCACGTCAGGGAGGGAACGGTCTCCCTTCTGCAAATGATGTAAAAATCAGGTTTACCAACTGCACCGTAGAAGACCATGCCAAGATCTATCGATTAGTCCGTTCCTTTGATGATGAACTGGTAGGTATGTTTACCCCATTTGGCAGAGTGGCTCCAGAGCTTGGGAAAAAACTGTTAAAAGAGGTTATTGTACTGGATAGCCGTGCGAATGTGCCAATTTTGTCCCTGCAGCCCTTTTCCCAGGATGGCTACGATCATGCTGTGAAGGTGCGGACAATAAATGTAGCAGACCATGATGATCTCCAGCGCATGGTGGGTTATCAGATCAGAAAATTTAACGCTTGCCGGAAGTGTTTAAAGTGTGAGTCGATTTGCCGTGCTGGAGCTATCTCCATTAGTTCTGCTGGCTATTATATCGACCCAGACAAATGTGTACACTGCAAGGCGTGTATGACAGCCAAATACTTGGATGGTGGCTGTACAATGGATAAGTATCTGCGGACAAAGTGACAGAAAGGTGTGTATGGATGAAATTCCGCGCCCATGATACATTCTTCATCCGCAAAGGTTGGCTTAGCAAAGGCATGAAGTATGTGAATATCAAAGAGGATATTTTTATCTCCAAGACAGAAAACCCTATGGACGTGCTTGGAATCGGTGCCAACATGGTCAAAGCGCTCCGCTACTGGCTTCAAGCTGTTGGTTTGACAAAAGAACCATCAACCGGACGGAAGGTCCAGCATCTTACGAACTTGGGTAAAAAAGTATTCGATAACGACCGCTTCATTGAGGAGAGCGGCACCCTTTACCTCCTCCACTATGAGTTGGCCTGTAACCAAGAAGATGCCACTGCATGGTATTTCTTCTTTAATGAGTTCAATATGTCCGAATTCAGCCGGGATGATTTTGTCGCGGCACTTCAGCGATATATCAAGATGATGAATCCTTCGGAGGATGTTGCCATTCGTTCTCTGAATGATGACTTCACTTGTATCGTCAATACCTATGTTCCCCGCTTCAAAACAAACCCGAGTCGAGTTAATCCTGAGAGTAACATTGATTGCCCACTCGGAGAACTGGGGCTAGTTGATATTTTGAGCAAAGAAAAGAAAACCTATCGCAAGGCCATTCCCATGGCAAGTACCATTAATCCGTGGGTGGCTTTGGCGATTATCCAAAATCAAGCGCAGGGCAAAACTGAAATCAGTTTGAATGAGCTGCTTACGGCTCCCAAAAACATTGGTCGGGTGTTTAATTTAGACGCCATCACTATGCTGGATGTCCTCTACAAAATCGAGCAATTCGGTGAAATTAAGATCAATCGCACAGCTGGCCTAGATGTTATCAATATCAATCAAAAACGTACTTTTGAGGAGTGCGTTGATCATTACTATGCGTCATTGGCAAGTAAAACTAACCAGGAGATGAAACAATGAGCGAGATGATTTCTGTCGCAACGGGATTTCAATATTCCGTCAATATCGGATATGATCTCAATGATGATATCAAGCTAAAAAGTTTCATCCCAACTCAATCTGCGTTGAGGCTCTTAGAGGAGATCCTTCTGAGCACAGCTGCCTCATCCTCGGAACGGGCACGAATTCTAATTGGCGCATACGGCAAGGGAAAATCTCATATTGTCCTGACAATTCTCTCTATCCTCTTGAAAAAGGATTTATCCCTGTTTGAGAAATTGCTGCCTAAGCTAAGTGAAAATCCAAGATTATTCCAGATTGTCCAGAACTATTATGATAGTGATAACAAAATACTTCCAGTAGTAATTGCAGGTAGCAGCACTAGCCTCACTCAGGCTTTTTTATTAGCACTTCAGCGCGTGTTATCTGAAAACGACCTTCTCGATGTGATGCCCGAAACCAATTATCGTGCCGCAATTTCCGTGATCGAGCGGTGGCAGGAAAACTTTCCAGATACATACAGGCAGTTGGAATCTGTCCTGGATGAACCTGTACCTGAGATGATCACTAAACTCAAAAACTTTGACATCTCTGCCTATGAGACCTTTGAGCGTATTTACCCGTCCCTCACAGCAGGAAGTATTTTCAATCCTTTTCTGGGGTTCGATGTAGTTGAACTCTACGAAAGTGTGGCTAAAAGTCTTCGCGAAAAAGGATATACGGGGCTTTATGTAGTTTATGATGAATTTAGCAAATACCTAGAGGCTAACATAACAGAGGCATCTGTCAGTGATACAAAAATGCTCCAAGACTTTGCCGAAAAGTGCAATCGTAGCGGTGTGCTCCAGTTACATTTGATGCTAATCTGCCACAAAGAAGTTTCTAATTACATCGATAAACTCCCCAAGCAGAAGGTAGACGGTTGGCGCGGTGTTTCGGAGCGGTTCAAACATATTCATCTGAACAACAATTTCTCCCAGACTTACGAGATTATTGCATCTGTGATACAGAAGGAGAGCACTCTGTGGGATGCTTTCCAGGCAAATCATAATGGAGATTTTCAGAATGTTAATCAAAGGTATCGTTCACACCCCATCTTTTCTGGAAATGAAGCAGAACTGCGGTTAGCGATTCTTGGTTGTTACCCATTGCATCCGGTATCTACTTTTATACTGCCGCGTCTTTCTGAGCGGGTGGCACAGAACGAGCGTACTCTTTTCACCTTTCTGTCCTCGGAAGGGGCACTGACTTTGCGGGGCTTCTTGGAGCAGTATCATGATGACACGTTTACCTTTATCACACCAGATGCCATTTACGACTACTTTGAGCCACTTTTCAAAAAGGAAGTCTACGGCGGTGATATTCACGAGAACTACGTGCTGACATCGGCGATCATTTCCCGCCTGCCAGAAAACTCCCTGGAATCTAAAATTGTAAAGACCGTTGCCTTGATCTACACGCTGCAGCAATTTGAACGGTTGAAACCTACAAAAGATGAGATTGTAGGGATTTTCTCTGCCTCATATGGTGCAGCTAAGGTTATGGTGGCCATTGACAAGCTGATCGAAGAAGAATTTGTAGTCTATTTGAAGCGCAGCAATCACTATCTGCGCCTTAAACAAACTTCCAGTGTCGATATACGTCAGAAAATCGCTGATCTTGCAGAGGCTGGCAGCAGCCGGGCCACGGTGAAGGATATCCTTAATTCTTCAAATTTTGACAACTATATGTATCCATCCCGGTACAATGATGACCGGGAGATGACTCGATTTTTCTCGTTTATGTTCATTGACCAAAATGAGGTTACGGCGGAGACAGATTGGACAATCAAAAGCGAGACCGTTCAAGCAGACGGTGTGATCTTTGCAGTAATCCCTCATGATGAAGAGTCCATCCAACCGCTCAAAGAGTTGCTTCTTGAGACGAGTCGAGGTTGTCCACGCCAGATTTTCATTTTGCCGAAGCATTTTGTTGAGATTGAGCGCACTGTCAGAGAGTACCAAGCCGTACTTGTCCTCCGCGAGGAAGCATCAGAGGATCCTGTGCTCTTTAATGAGTATGATATCGTTTATGAGGATCTACGGGATATCATTAGCTCGTTTTTTGCCCTCTATGCACAGCCGGAGGGCTACAAGGCGACCTATATTTTCGATGGAGAAGTGCAAAGCATTCACCGCAAAGCGGCATTGACCGAGCTGCTGTCCAATATCTGTGACCGTGTCTACTCGGACACGCCTATTATAAGCAATGAGGCGGTAAATCGGAACGAGATAACAGGTATTGCTACCAATAGCCGCAGCAAAATTGTTTCCGCACTGCTTCGAAACCAGCTGGAACGAAATCTTGGTCTGTCCGGAACAGGACAAGAGGTTTCCATTATGCGCAGCACCCTCGTTCGAACTGGAATCCTTGTAGAAGAAGACGGTATACCGCGCATTGTCCTCCATCCAAACAATCAGCACATCTCGAATATGATGGGAAATATTGAGCGCTTTTTGAACACTGCTAGGGGTCACGGTTCACTAAGTTTTGATGTTCTTTATGCCATGTTGATGTCTCCAGAAGAACATATTGGACTCCGGCGGGGTCTGATTCCCATCTACTTGGCGGCGGCCTTTCATGTGTACAAGCAGCAGATTATGATCTCGGACCGCTTTGGCGAGGTGGCAATCACAGCGGATACCCTTTTGCAAATCAATGCAGATCCGTCGGCTTTTGCTGTTTCCTATATCGATTGGGCCCCTGAAAAACAGGCTTTTATTGACAGACTTGCCGTAGCTTTTGCCGCTCATATAGTCGATGCTGAACGCAGTGCTAATGCCTACGATTATATCGCCAGTGCTATGCGCCGCTGGATGATGGCGTTGCCTAAATTTGCAAAGGAAAGCACAGCACTGCCCTCTGGTGAACAAATTGACAGAGAGTATCGGGCAATGATGCGTCTCCTTCGCCAAAACGAAAACAACTATGATCTTCTTTTCGTGAAACTCCCCAAAACCTTTGGGCATGAGAACTCTTTTACCACAGACTTAGCTGACAAGATTATCGCTGTCAAAGAGTGTTACGATGGCATTATGAATGACCTAAAACGAGTGTTGTCCGAGGAGAGCAAAGCCATGTTTAGCTTGCCGCAAGATGTACAGAGCCTTGAGCAAATGTCCCTTGCGTCGGTTGTGCAGGACTGGTGTGAAACCTTGGATCAAGCCGCTTTTGGTCACCTTTTCCCGGATGGGACCGAAAAAATCCTTCAACTGTTCAGGACTGTGACCAATGATGAAGGTGATTTTGTAACAAAACTGGCAAAGACGGTGACGGGCCTTCGGCCTGATGACTGGGATAATAAGACCATTGAAATTTTTACAACGAAACTTTCTCAGTATAAGAAAACCGCTGAATCATACCATACGGAACACCGTATAGAAAATGCTACTTTAGCGAGAAACTATAGGATCACCTTTGTAAATGAGGACGGCTCTACTACCACCCGGAGCTTTGAGCGGGTGAAGACTAGCGGGCGTGGGAAGTTGTTGCATAACCAGATTACCAGAGCGTTGGAAGCTATGGGGCAATCCATTTCGGAACAGGAAAAACGTCAGATTTTGATGGGAATCTTGCAAAATCTTTGCTAGGAGGCGGCGCTTTTGGCTTATTTTGATAATGCAGCCACCACTTTTCCAAAACCAGAGTGCGTATATAACCAGATGGACCTAATTTACCGGCAAATGGGCGGTAGCTTTGGCCGCGGAGATAATGAATTTTCCCGCTCTGCCAAACAGCTTGCGGATGAAACCCGCCAACTGATTCAAAATTTATTCCACTGCCCAGCAAAGCAAGTGGTATTTCAGCCTACGGCTACTATCTCCTTGAATGTGATTATCCAGGGCCTCATTGTAAGCGGAGCGAAAAATATCTTTGTTACCCCGTTTGAACACAATGCTGTGACTCGGGTACTGCATCACTATGCGGAGTTAGACCGAATCACAGTACACCAGCTTTCAGTCACAAAGGATCTTCAATACGATTTGCAGCGTATCCAGTACCAGTTTGATCGTGACCGCCCTGACCTGGTCATTGTCAGCCACGCTAGTAATGTGATTGGGCTGGTAGCTCCTGCAGAGGAAATTTTCCTGCTCGCTAAGAAATATGGAGCAAAAACTGTGCTGGATATGTCCCAGACTGCCGGTCTGGTAGACTGCAATATTGGCCTTGAGAGTTTCGATTTTGCCGTGTTTGCAGGACATAAGACGCTGCACGGCCCAACTGGAATTTCTGGTTTTGTGATGAAATCGGATATTGCTCTGCCACCTGTGCTCTTCGGCGGCACCGGATTTGAGTCTGCCAATCAGGAGATGCCAGTCAATCTTCCAGAGAGGTATGAGATCGGTACCATGAATACTTCGGGTCTTGCTGGCTTGAATGCAGCGCTCAAGTGGATCAATGAAAAGGGCACCGATAATCATTACTCGGATGAGTTATCCAAACGAGAGCATCTGTTAGCACTTTTCGGGGACTATGATTTTCTTCAGATCGTTGGCGATGTCCCTAGTCGAAAGTATATTGGTATTGTGTCTTGCACCATGAATGGGATAGCTAGCGATACCGCCGGTCAGCTCTTCTTTGAACAGGGGATCGCTGTCCGAACAGGCCTTCACTGTGCTCCGCTGGCACACCAGTTTCTTGGTACCTATCCGGCGGGAACTATCCGATTCAGCGTGAGCTGTTTCACATCTAATCAGGATTTTGATGAGCTCAAAGTTGCTTTAGACTATATTGAAGAAAATCTGTAGGGAGGGGATCGAGGTGGACGAACATACCAATTCGTATGTAGACTATTTGAATAGTCTGCACAATTATAATGCCCAAAATCCAAACGCGTTTGGAGAGAAAAATATTAAGAGCCCATTCTATCCCAAGACCATGGTTGAGATGGGCATATGTGAATATATAAAATCGTCACTTACAAACCTATGCCCCCACATCCTAGTCCTTACAGGCTATGCGGGAGACGGAAAAACCAGCCTGATGTTCCGAGTCCTAAAAGAGATGGGCATTGAACTTGATTTACATAAACAAATTACGGAGGAAACATTTCCGTCCGGAGCTATTTGCTGTTGTGTCAAGGATTTTTCTGAGCAGCCCGATGACGAAAAGACTAAGATTATGCGGGATAGCGTAAACTGTCCCGCACAGGGAAAGTATGTCTTTATGGTTGCAAACACTGGCCCGCTAATCAATACATTTGGCAATCTTTTTGAGGACAACGCTCAAAGAGAAAAAGCCAAAATGGAACTGATTAATGCCATAGGCAACAACAAAGGTGATCTCATCAATATTTATGGCTATCCTTTCTTGGTTATCAACGTAGCAGCCATTGACAATACCACTTTCCCCAGTCGCTATCTTCGGAAAGTAATCGCAGAAGATTTGTGGGCGGACTGCGCTGCCTGTGCTAAGCGCAGCTATTGCCATATCATCAAAAACCGTGACTTGATTGCCGAAAATATTGATCATGTCTGCGACTTTCTCTCTAAGTATTATATTTGGCAGACAGAGTACGGTTACCGTCTCACTATCCGCAGCATGACCGAGCAGCTAGCCTATATGATCACAGGTGGCATAGGCTGTGCAGATATTTGCCCAATGTCCTCCCATAAGGTGCTCTTTTTTAACCTGTTCTTTGGATATGTTGGGACTCTGGCGAACCCTAGAGCCACATCCATCCCTGCTGTCAAATTGGCACGGGATACCAATCTCGACTCTAGGCGACTTCGCGCGGATGAAGAGCTGATTATCCGAAAGTGTTACTCCGAGCTGTTTTCCCAGGTTGTTTGCGACATCATTTCCCAGGTGGGGAAAGAAGTTTTTTTGCCTGGTTGGTGTGAGGAACTGAGACGCATGTATTTCTTTTTGAGCATAGTCCCACAAAATGTCTGGGATCGCGATACCGAGGATATCTTCTCAAAGCAGTACACGCAGTACCTTGCAGTGCGAAACTGTAATGCGAAACCCTACAAGGCACAAAGACAGCTAATGATAGATGCTCTGCGCATGATGTATCTAGGAACTGTTATCAGCACCAGCAACACAATCCCCATCACGCTCAGTAAAGAAAGCGGTATTGCTCAGAGTGTTCAGCTTGTAGTTGGAGAGATCAACGTTAATGACATTGAAATCGTTGCTGAACCGGATTCCGAGATGAATGCATCCAAGATGAATCTAATTCTGCGCCTCTGTAAAAAGGGAAAGATCCCACTAAGCCTCCCTATGATCAACTACTTTGAAGAGCTTAGAAACGGCGTCATTTCCACCAATATTGATCCGCAGCTCTCCCATGGTATAGAAGGGCTGAAGTCCCAACTACTCAAAGTGGTATCTTCAAGCGGTGAAGATGTCGAGATTATTGTACTTAACAATACTGGCTACGAGAAAAAGGGATTAGCCATCGAAGATGGTCTCATCCGCCTAGGTTAAGGAGGTGGCATACGTGCAGACATTTCCAAGAAATGTGAAGCCAGGAAACAATGCAACATTGGCATCGCTGATTTATGGTAACCGTTTCCATGCGGATCAGACTCTCATAGAGTACCTGATTGAATTTCTCCTCATCTTTTGCGCAGAGAAGGATGATGAAGGAAATGGAAGACTGGCCTTTCACAATCCATATAGCCATGAAGAATTGTCCTATACGGTTGAACCACGTATGGGGTTAAAGCGTTTCATCTTCTTTGATAAGAGCAAAAGGAACGATTCTGCCACCGTGGACAAGATGGCCTATCAGGAATTACTTGGCGCTTTATCAAACAAAATTGATGATGCGGATTCAGCTGAGAAAACGGAATTCTTGGATGCATTGCAGGATTTATTCCACGGCTATGCAGTCGTTATTAGGAAGCGAACTTGGTGTGCCCAGGCCATGCTTCCTGTCTGTCCCGAGGTCATTTTTTGTGAGGCTATGCCAAAAAAGAAGGTGCGTGAGACACTAAATTGGGATAAACTTTGTAATGATCCCGATATGAAGCAGAGAATGAAAATCGACACTGAATTTGATTTTGACAAACGGAATTTTCTTGCCAGAGGTGGTGAGCTTTACTATCTGCATATTCTTTTAGGGCTCCAGGGGCAGGAAGAGAAGCGGGCAAAATTGGAATGGCTGCTGAACTATCTGCTGATGGTACAGGGCAAGAAAATGTCGAACATTGCGGAATTTATCCAGAAAACCTGGGAAGAAACCATGGACTACGATGAAAGCCCCAAGCAGCGGCTTCGCTTGGCCTATATCCCGGAGCAGGTGTATCAAGAAATTGCCTCGGATTCTGTGGACGAGTTAATCAGTTTTCTCTCCTGCAATATGCATCCAATCAAAAAACTAGAGTTGTTCGCTAATGGTATTATGCTGCAGGTTATGCGGATGCTAGCTGTGGCAACTACTACGTACATCGGTACCCCTAGAGAGTGCTGGATCATTGATATGAAAGGATCAACTGAGGATATCATCAAGAAGATAGCTGCTTCCAATTTTAGGAATGTGGAAAACACCTTTGTTACCGCTCTTGGACAGCAGTCCATTCAGATGGAGAGAGAAGATATTGAGAGCAGGATGCAGGAAGTTCGAAAAGCCCGGAAAGACTCACTGGAGATTTTTAGGTCGAAAGGCAAGGAACTGCAGTGCATTATCCCAACCACTGGACCATACGAGCGCTTTTCTCTTCCAGAAGACAGTATTCGTTTCCTGGTACTTGCTATAATCCGGCCAGGTAACAAGATGACTATTGATATGTTTCTTTCCAAGCTGTATGCCAACTATGGCATTGTCATCGGCCCGACAGAGTATAAACAATTTGCATCTAAACCCGATGATCCTTTAGCAAACAGCTTTGCTGAGAATAAGTGCGCTTTTCAAAAATTTTTAAAGGCAACAGGCTTCCTACACGAGTTGTCGGATGCCACATCAGTTGTCATCAATCCCTATGATGAGGTAGAGGGGGATGAGAGACTGTGATCTATTTGACAAACAGAATCATCGAGCTTGTGTCACTGCACGAGCCTGATACTGATGGCGAGGCCATGATTTTAATCAATGGATTTAGCGACCTACGTATCTACGAGCAGGTCGCGCGTATCCTGCATGAAAAATACAAGTTTTCCCCAATTTCCGTCGAGTTTAAGCTTGCCGGAAGAAAGTGGGCGGAGTTGTCTGCTGTCTCCGATTCAACTACTCGCCAGTCTATGGTTCAGAACGGGTGGATTGCAGACAAGGAAAGCATCACCTATTACCGCAATCTGCACGAGACCAACATTTTGATCCTGATGGGGACAGAGGATGAAGAAGATACAGGCGGACTTCAGAACTGCTTCACCATCACACCAGAGAGCCTTTTGGCTGAACTTGGCGGCGACTATTCCCAAGTTTTCAAGAGCTGTTTTACCTCTGAACTGGTAAAAGCTGATATGGCGTGCATCAATAAGATGTACAAAAACCTCTTTGAGTTTGTTGCTCCGGATATTTTCAAGATGTCCCAGCAGGCGGACCGATGGCATGAGGGCTTTGATTCCATAGGAGAATTTATCGGTGAATTCTTTAATTTTTTGCCGGAGTGGGGCTTGCAGCGGCGTATCCTGAAACCTGTGAAGCAGAAAGAGGTTGAAAAGACAGGAAACTTTCTCCGGGGGCAGTACCAGTTCATCAGCCGTAAACTGTTTCAGAAGGTCTCAAAGGCACAGTATCGGAATTGTGCCAACAAACTGGAAAAGTATAATGAAGAGGATAAGACATACTCGAACATTTGGGATGGTTGGCCCGCGCAGGGCTTTCACAGTTATGACGAGTTTGCAGAGACTCTCTTAGAATTTATCCGCGGAGAGAATATTCAGAGTAATTCTACAAAACTCCTTGGTGTAGACTACACAATTATCGATGAGATCCTCAATATCAAGCTTCCGAAAACCGCAAAGACGCTAGTAAAGGATTATTCGGTCACCGGAGATCCACTTAAGGCATTTTTGTCGGCCGCTTTTCACATTATGCAGGAAGGAAAGGTCTTTGGCGTCTCCGAACTAGCAGAGATTCGTTTTGAATTTGAGTATGCAGAGGTTGTTACGGGATACACTGATGCGGATGATCGCGAAAAGCAGGAGCAGCTTATTTCTACATGGAGCAATATCTGTATTCATACAGATGGAATCTTTAGTTTTATTGATACACCGAACTGGTTGTACAATGGGGGGAGCCTGTCCATTGTATGCGCTAATCCCAACTTCTTTAGTGTTGACTGCATCAGTGACAACATCAATAGCATTGTGAAGACAGCTTCGGCTACCAACACACTAAACAAGGTATATTTCGTTGCCCGAGGCATTGATGCTGATGGAAATGTCGTGACCTATTTGCCTAAAGGACAAGACAAGGACGACGAGTTGGAGCGCCAGTTCTGCTGGAAGTTTAGCAGCGATGAGGCATGGCTTTATGATTTTATAGGAATTACGCAGCAGGATTTTGTCAGATGCGATGGAGGATGTGTCCTACCTATTGGTATTCTAAATAAAATCCGATCCACACTGGGGTTCAAGGGAAAGGACGAATTTTTCAATTTCTATGATGATGCTGAGGTAGACTACAACTTCAATTTGATTAAATATATCAAAGCCAGAACTTCCAATCTTAAACCAGGAAGTGACATACTTCTCTTCAAAGTGATGTTTGAAGATATGGCACAGTATTTCTGCGCTGTGATCAGGAATATTGCGAAAAGAGGCTTTTACTCTTGTATCGGCGGAAGTGATATGCACAGCTTCTTTAAGAGCTATAATGACTTGGCTCGGAAGATTCTTACTACCGCTTTCCCGGAGAACCAGTTGTGGATCCTCAGCGCATTTATTCACGCATTTAACATTGAGGAAGGTATTGATTTCCTGGACGAGGAGGTCAACCCAGAATGCTGCATTGTTCCCCCGTGGCATCCTGCTGCTCTACAGAAGCTCTGCGACCAGAAACGCTTTGTCATTGACGGTATCAAAGATGCCTGGTTGTCTGCGGATACTTTCAACAAAAAGTTCAAATTTGATGACGTTATGGCGGAGCTTTACCGCATGACCGAGATTCAGTCCGCAGTGGACCTGTTTCCGGCGGAGGGGACGGACTACTATGGTATCGTTGGCGCCTATGGTACATTCTCGGTATACGGGAATAGCAACCATATGCCTGATGTGAAGGTTCGGGTTCGCGATCTCATAAAAAAAGAAGCGATTTATGACGATGAATTCAACAAAAACGAACTTATCCGAATGAATGATGACGCAGTAATGATTTTTGATGTCCTGTGCGACTACATCAAGGCTATTCCGTCCGCAAAATATAGTATGAGTCTGGTCTTCATCAACCCAGTTGATTTGCAACCGATTATTGCGGCAGTCTATCACTACACCAATATCTTGAGAAAAAATCACCCTGATCAAGTGATCAACATCAAAATCAGTATGCTAGTAAGGCCAGAGAATAAGGGAGGTCGAAATTATCTGGCCTATTGGATGGATGACTACTTCGCCCAGGAAAGCAATACACACATCAAGACCTACCTCAACGAGTGGTCCTCTCAGAATGAGCTGAGTCGGCTGCTAAACGACAATAATGATATCATTTTCGACATGGATTTGATGCGCGTCAACACCTTCTCTTTTATCGCAGATAACGAATCCTATACACTGGCTAGCGATTGCCGGTTTCCCATCGTCTATAAACCCTCTCCACTTTCTAAGACCGCTAAAAAGCGGAAAATCGAGCTTTCTCAGCCGCAATTCACGGCAGCATTTAACCATACTCAGGTAGTTCGCTATCTGAAAAATTCGGAAACCATACCCGCCACAAAGTACATTGCCGTTAGTGAGTCTCGCTTAGAAAAAGAAACTCAGGCTATTATCAACCTTCTTCACCGAAAATCGTACTGGGTCGTGTGCGTTGATCGCGTGATGGATGGAGCTTTGCTGCGTGGTGATTCAGGTACCGAGTATTCCATTATTGGTTTCAGCACAGGAAAAGGAACCTATGGGCAGTATAATTTGACTATTACTGCGAGAAAATCTATACTGGAGACCGTTCAGAGACGTCTTACAGATAGGCTGCGGCAGCTGTTTCATTGGAAACAAGCGGCTATTGATGTCGTAGTGGCAAGAGTTATCAATGAAGCAAGTACGCTAGATGGTATCAGCCTGCTGTCCGCAATAAATCAACGTGACTACAATATCAATGAATTCATGGCGTATGTCCTCACATCTCTTCGGGAGCGAGAGAAAACATCAGATTGCGCACTACGGATTATTGTCCACCTGGACTCCTATCGGCATTGGTTTGCTAATGAAGACGCCCCCTCGAAGCGTCCGGACTTTTTGATGTTGTCTGTTTTGCCCTCTAATGATATTTTGCGACTGAGGGCTAATGTTATCGAGTGCAAGATTTCCAGCTACCGTAACTCCCTTGGCCATATTGAAGACGCTAAAATCCAGGTTCACCACGGCTTGGAGCAGTTACAGCGTATCTTTGCCCCTGATTCCGAATCCATTGAAAGGCGTTACTGGTTTTCCCAGCTTTACCGCGCCTTAGTTTTTGCCCAGGTCACTTTCTCAAATAATTCTGATGAATTCGAAAGCCTTTCTGCAAAATTGCGCTCTGTTTTGGATGGTAAGTTCAGCATTGAATGGGCCGGAGAAATTTTAGGCTATTGGTTTGATATGCCTGGGACCAATGAAGTCGTTACCACGGATAACAATGGCATTACCATATGCAATATTCCGCAAATCCAGATTCAGAAAATTCTTTCTGCCACACATAATGAAGTGTCCTTTATCGATATCCCTGAAGAAGCTATTTCCACCGAAGAAAAGGATGATGATTCTGAAATTGAGGATTTGGGGCGCAAAAATCAGATAGAGCTACAGGATCTGAACGCAAGAGGCAGAGTTGAACAGCCTGTACCGAAAAAGAGAGATGATACTCCATCTGATCCGTCTCGCATTGCATCCAAATTAGCGGAGAAGGATGCAGACGGCTCTCAGTCCGAGATGCCTGGTGAAAAACCACCAGAGTCAACACCGCCAACAGGGGTGATTCAAACGGATAAACCTACACTGCCCGAACAGCCCTCAACAATATCCTTACAGCCAGAATCTTCTTTAGAGACCTCCAGAATCTCCATTGGCAAGGACAGAAAAGGCAATGAGGTGTTCTGGGAATTTGGCAATACTCAGCTGGCAAACCGGCACCTTCTCATTACGGGAACCTCTGGCCAGGGTAAAACCTACAGCATTCAGACTATGCTCTATGAGGCATCTAAGGCCAATATATCTGCTGTCATCTTTGATTATACGGAAGGATTTCGCAAAGATCAGTTGGAGAAGAAGTTCCTGGACAAGATGGAGAATCGGATTGATGACCGGGTCGTCTACTTTACAGGTGTACCTGTTAACCCGTTTAAGCGCAACGAAATCGAGGTTGCTGGAATGCGCGCCCCAGAGAAAATCGCCGATGTTGCACAGCGGATAGCCAATATCCTAACCCATGTCTACAGTTTTGGGGAACAGCAGTTTGCGGCGATTTTTGATGCTTGTCGTGTGGGTCTTGAAAAACATGGAGATTCCATGAACATGAAACTGCTGGAACAGGAGTTAATTGTCAGCAGCAATAAGTCCGCCAGACTCGTTGTATCAAAGATGGCTCCTTTTTTTCACAGCGTAGAATTCACTAATGAGGAGTTTGATTGGAAGGATGTCTTATATGGGTGCGAGGGAAAGGTCACAATTTTTCAGCTCACAAACTTTGTGCGTGATATCCAAGTGATTATTACAGAATTTTTGCTTTGGGACATGTGGCATTACACCAGAAAATACGGCAACAAAGATAAACCGTTCATCGTGGTCTTGGATGAGGCACAAAACCTGTCCCATACGCTGACTTCTCCCAGCGGAATGATTCTCACTGAAGGTAGAAAATTCGGCTGGTCTGCTTGGTACGCAACACAGTCCCTGAAAATTTTATCGGACGATGAAATTATCCGTCTGATGCAGTCGGCCTTTAAACTATACTTCAAGCCTACTGATGATGAGATTGTTGCCATGGCCAAACAGCTTAATCCAACAGACCACAATGAGTGGAAAACACCCCTGACTAACCTCAAAAAAGGCCAGTGTATTGTGGTTGGAAGCCGTATACAGTCTGATGGAAAATTTGGAAGTGGCCGTCCGACTATAACTAGTGTAACACCCTTCGAGGAACGAAAATAGATGTAAACAGGCAGGGAGCGTATGGTTCCCTGCCTGTAGGAGGCATTATGAATAAAACAAACCTGAACTTTCACCTTACCTTCCGTCCAGAGCGCCAATATATCAGCAGCCTCCTAGGATCGATAGATTCCTGCAATGATGCATATATTCAAGAAATCTCTGCTGCAACAGGCATTCCAACTGGCAAAAGTAGCGGCAAGGTGGAACCCACCATACGCTATGCCGAATACATGGGGCTTCTTAAACAACAAAAGGCGGAGGGAAAGTACACTTTTGAACGCACCCCGTTAGGGCAATGTGCAGCAAATGAAGATCCAGGGTTATTAGAGAAGCTGACCCTTCTCGTCATGCACACTATGCTGGTTCGGCCATATTTTGGTGCTGAGCTTTGGGCGCACGCATTCCATAATATATTCCCCAAGTACCGCAATGTTCTGACCAAAAAGCAATTTGAGAAAGAAATTGAGATTCAATTTGGTCCAAATGTCAAACTTGCTCCATTCTATGGAACGTATCAGGACATATTCAGTACACTCAGCGTTCTCAGCATTGATGATGAAGGCCTTCAGGTAAAGCCATGCAAAATGAATGATGATTATGTATATCTCTATACCTTCGTCCTTTTCACATACTGGGATGAGTGGCTGCAAAATGCGGAACATTCAGAAACCAGTATGGCATCCCTAACCGAGATCACATCGAATCACCTGGCTGCTATCGGGTTTCGGTGTCCCTTTGGCTGGAATGAGAAAGAAGAATACTCTGCACTGGAACTGATGGCGGACAAGCACCTCATCGCTTTGAACCGTCAGATGATCCCGTTCACAATTAGGAGAAATACAGAGAAAGATACTCTGGTGGAGTTGTTTTATAGCGAGTTATGTTAGGGGGGCTGTCAATGAAGATTGGAGACATTATCGCTTTCAAAAAAGATCTTTACTTTGAAGGCGCGGTGCAAGCGGATTGGTTTTACTCCCCTGCAAAATCTGCTAAAGTTGCTGAGAACTTTGTTTTTCATGGGAAGGACTATTTTGGCATAGATAAAAAAGCCAAGAGTATTGATACCATAAGTCTTGCCCAAATCCTGTCCCACAAGCTTACGGACGAAACGGCGAACCCGCTTTCCTTGGTTATCGCTGACTATGGTACTGGCAAATCTCATTTTGCTGTTACCTTGGCACAGCTATTTTCTGGTTCTTCCTATATGCCGGAAACCTATCACACGATCATCAACAACATCCGCAAAATTGATGAAGTTTCGGCCAAAGAAATTGAATCTGTTAGCAATGACCGCAATTTTGTGCTTGTGATAAACGGTATGCGGGATTTCAACTTGCATTACGAAATTCTGCGCGCAGCCCAGAGAAGTTTCCAACTCTACGGACTCTCGGATGAAAAGCTTCGTGCTTTGAATCGCACTCTTGAAACCGCTAGCCTGTTCTTTGAGCGAAACTGTGAGAGCCAGCTATCGTCTTTTGAGGAAAGCGCATTCAACCATGGTTGGTCAGAGACCGGCTCAGAACTTATTGCAAAAATCAGAGCGCAGATATTGACCGATGACACCACGTTTGACGTAATCAACGCTGTGTACGCACAAGTCACTGGTCGGGAAATCAGTTGGGATGAGGGGATTTCTGCACGTTCCATTTTGGAAATGATTCTGAAGGAATGCTGCGGCATCAATGGTCAGTTTGATCATGTTGTCATCCTCTTTGATGAATTTGGCCGTTACTTAGAGTATGCCTCCGGTGCCGATGCGGGGAAATCCGGAGACTCTGCTCTCCAGCAGATTTTTGAGGTGTCTCAGGACGCAGACGGTGCTCTCCAAATTATTAATTTCATTCAGTCGGATATCAAGACCTACCTAGTTCGAGTGGATCAGACCCGGAATATCAGCCGCTATATTGGCCGCTACGACCAGAGTGACAAGTACCATGTTTCTTCTAACCTGGAGACGGTGTTCGCCAACCTGATCGATCGCAACGATAAGGATGCGTTCACCCGTGTCATAGTCAAGTGGCAGCGAGATACCAAGGAACAGTGGGAAACCACCTATTCTTTGATGAACAAGTGGTTGTCCCTGACCGGCGTCTGGGGAGACTATGAGCTTTTCCGCAGGGTGGTAGTAGAGGGGATTTACCCCATGCATCCGATTTCTACTTTCATGCTCACCCAGCTCTCGGATTACCTACAAAACCGCTCCTCGCTGACGCTGATTAACCAGTATATCACCGAAATATCGGACGAAGACTTTAATGATGGAATCCCCCTGGTTTTACCCGAAGAACTGATGAGAGGCGATTTGTACCAAGAAATGCTTGCCTCTGAAATCAGCGGCAAGCAACTCTCTCAGCACTGCATCCGATATGACAACATCATCCGCAAGCACGGGGATAAACTTTCGGAATCTTCCATTTTCGTACTTCGGGCCAACCTGATTTCCCGCATTCTGAAATTCAAGACAAAAGACTATGAAGATGCAAAAGCCGCATTAATGCTCTGCTCCGGTCTTGTTAGCGAGGATTTGGACAGGGAGCTGAATCTTCTTGAGAATGAATATGCGCTTCTCGGCTTTGATGAACATGCTGGATGTTTTGATTTCATGGAGGACTCGCACGGCGCTCATGAATATAAGATCCAAAAAAAGCGTATTGCAGCCAGTTGGAAAGCAAATTTCAAGACTATGTTCAAAACGGCCAAGGTCTTGGAAATCGGTGAATTCAGCGAACCTCAGGAAACCTCCTTTGGCACGACCCATAAAATTTTGACTAATGAGTGGAAGTTTACACAGGAAATCCTTTTGGCGGAGGAACTTACCGAAGACCTAGCGCATGAATACGTAGCCTATTGGCGAGCTTGTAAAAGTGCTGCTGTACCGAAGGGCCGCTTGATTTGGGTATATATTAACAAGGATACATCCTTGGAATATGTAGACAGGCTCCAGAAGATCGCGGGTATTTTTGAAGGAATGCCCATTGTCATTTTGCTTTTAAATGATGTGGATGGCAGGCTCGCCAACGCCCTGACCAACTATGATATCTTGGATAGGATGCCTGACTCCATTCGACAGACGTATGAACGGGCCTATTCCGATGATTTCAGCCAAGCAGAGCAGATTTTGTCAAATGAGTTTGAGAATTTGCGGAAACACCGCGAACATATGGGGGCTAATGGCATCACCGCTATGAAAAAGCGGTTACATGTGTCTCTGACTGAAATCTTTGAGCAACTGTACCCACAAGCAATTTCATTCAATTTTGATGGCCTTTTGACCGCATCTAATAACTTTACAGGCAAAGGAAGTACATATTTTTGCCAGGTTGTGAAAATGTTGCTCTCTAACAATGTTAGCTACGATACGATTCATGACTTTACCTCGGATGTGCGTAGCAAAATTACTGCGGTCCTCATGGAGAGTAGTACAACCTCTTGGAGATGTATCAGCAACGCTGGTTCCATCACGCCGCCTGCCGAAGAAAAGGCAAGGATTGTCTACGAAGATGTAGTAATCCAACTGAATACTGACAAGTTCTACGATTGCAATGCCTTTTTTGAGAAGTTTTGTTATCCTCCCTATGGCCTCAGCGAGGAGGTTTCTACCCTGATGCTGAGTGTCATCTTAGCAAATTACAGTTATTGTGTTAGAATTTCATATAATGATACTCAAAACAGTATTACCCGATGGAAAGATGAGCTCATTGTTAAGGACAAGAAGATCAACCTTGCTCTGCTTAAGGCATCACGCTTTATCCTGATTGATACAGACGCTGTGGAGGCAAAGTTTCAGCAGCTCTTTAATCGCCTGAATGCCACCACAGATATTGATGAAGTTATCCGGTTAAAATTTGAAATAGAGAAGTATGAAGCAGATAACGGTATTCCTGAGCCGCTTGCGATTCATTTCAAGCTGGCCCGTTCCCGGTTCGACACAGCAGAAAAAGCCAAGAAAATCTGGGGAGAAAGCACAGGTAAGGTTGCCGATGAGTTAGATGAGGCTGAAGAAAGGGGTAACGTATACAATGCGCTAACCGCACTGGAGCAGATTGATAATATCCCCCTATATGCCATTTTCGATGAAAATGGATTCTCCATCAGCGAGGACTACAAAAGCACCTTGAGCAGGCTCTCTGCACGAGCACATGAGTTAGTAAACTTCTATTTTGATTCCTGGCTGGAGGGAACTATTCACTGTAAATCTGTTGAGGCGATGACTCAGTTTGAAAAACATGTGAACCGCTGTTACGAAAAATTGGATAAGTTTGGATTTAGCACGTTTGCAGCGAGACTGTCTGCTCAGGGTAAGGCTGAACTGGCAAAGAAAGATGAGATTCGCAGTAGGCAAGAGCTCTTAGCTGATGGACAAAAGTTTATAACTGCCGTTAAAAAGATTTCTTTGAAGAACTATAGTGATGTGTGTGATATGTTGGCAAAAGTCCAAGATCTCCTTGAGAGAATGTCCAAGTTTGAAAAAACTCTCGGTAATGATGCCAAACGCCTCCATACACAGCTTGATGAGTGGACGGTCAAGTTAAACCAGGCCAAGCAACGGATGCAGGCTGATATGATGAATATCTGGGATGATTTGGCAAGTGCCGAAACCTTTGAGGATATTGAGTCCGTTATTATGTGTATCAATGCGGTCTTGGACTACCATATTGCAGAAAAGGATATTCAAGACTTTAAAGATTTAAAAACTACTCTTGATGCCTTTGCCGCAGATATGGATATTTTGAAAGCCGCCGCATCAGGCCGCAAACAACTGGCATCTGTGATTGAAGAACTTCGGCAAAAGTATTCCAAAGCGGAGATTGATTTTGACGTATTAGCAGTCCTGGAGGATGAAATCCGCAACGTGACCGAGGAGATAAACACCAAGGATGCCGCTTGGCGCTCTCATTATCTCACCCTGGGAGACAAATCTCGTGAAACTATTCATGCATGGCGTGAAAATACTCGTATTCTTCCAGCATACCTAACTGATAAAACTGTCTTTGCAGTGGAGGAATTACGCACTGAAGCTGATAGTCTAATCAGCAAAGCAATGATTGATGATGTTCTCTTTTACTTTAAAAAATTGAATCCAGAGGAGCAGGTTAGATGCTTGAATTTGCTTACAAGTCAGCAGTAGGTCATTCCCAGTGTATGGTTTGCAAATGATATCCAAAATTAGATAGGGTATCCTATTACAAGTGTAAGGTCCTTGCCGGTGCGGTATCCGGCAAGGACCTTATCTTTACACCAAACTAAAAATTTCTAAACTGTTTCAATTAAGCAATTCAAGATAGCTTCAATCTTATGCTGCTTCTCCAAGTCGAGCTCTCCCAGTTTTTCAGCCAAGGGTGTCCATCGAATGGGAGTATCCACTGAAATGTAGGCTGACAGGATGGCATCAGCTCCGGTTCCAAGGGCATTGCAGATGTCGATCAAGGTAGGCAGGGCAGGTATCAGCAACCCACGTTCAATCCGTGAGATCGAGTTAGAGGCCACATTCGTTATCTCCGCAAGCTGCTCCTGTGTCATGTCCCTCTCCTTGCGTATGCGCTGTATAGCCTGTCCACCCTGTTTGAAGTCCACCGCTATCCCTCCTACGTCAATGTTTCACCCATATTATGAGCGAATTAGACGTGTTAATTCCAGAACGCTATAGACGAAATTCGACGTATAGAGTATAATTAGAAGCAACTCTTTGCGGAGGTGTTCCCCTATGCTGGATAGATGCTGTGCCTTCACAGGTCATTGGCCACACAAGCTCCCGTGGCGGTATAACGAAGCTGATAGCCGTTGCCTGGCTCTGAAAGCAGCATTGTCGGAGCAGATCACACGATTAGTTGATGCTGGGGTAACAGACTTCTACAGTGGTGGTGCGGATGGAGTAGACTGC
>JAAWBZ010000128.1 GCA_022792945.1 Oscillospiraceae bacterium
CCCTCTTCTTATTTGGCTGCTTCAATATGAGCCAATGACCCCAGTGGGACTGTCTGTCATAGTCGGGCTTGACCTGATTGTGTTAGTGTGCAGCATCCTCTTCCTACGCATAGGCAAGGTATACCGGGTGGAGGTAGACGGTGAAAGAATCCGGGCCTATTCCCGGTTCGGGCGGCCTGCGGAGTTTTCGGTGCGGGATGTGTCTGACGTTTCCAGAAGCATCGGCTGGATTGTCCTGTATGACAGGGAGTGGAAGCCGCTGGCAAAGCTGGACCCCGGCCTGGAGCACCTGGAGGTGCTGGAAAGCTACCTTGCTGTCTACGGGATACGGTTT
The DNA here is from genome assembly GCA_022792945.1 of Oscillospiraceae bacterium. Lineage (GTDB taxonomy): Bacteria > Bacillota > Clostridia > Oscillospirales > Oscillospiraceae > Avoscillospira_A. The sequence continues at coordinate 335 of JAAWBZ010000128.1, forward strand.
TAGAACAAATTGCTGAGCGAGGAACGGCAATGACTGCGGAAGAAGTGCAGAACTACCCTTGCGCCCCGTCCCCGTCTGCGCTGTATAGGCGGTTTTGGCGGTAGTTTCGATAAAAAATACTCCCGCCGATTTTGGTAGGAGCAAGGCTGATGTTTTGAAATTCTTTGATGGATGGTGGTGAAAAAATGGCGGCTGTTGTGGTAGACTGTATACTATATAAAATTAGGAGAGTGAAATAAACTGTGTTTTTTCTTCCCGCTTTTTTGTTGGCTGGCATGGCTGCAGTGTTTGTGGTATGGCTCGGAACATTCATTTGGCAGATATTTCTTAGTAAGGCAGATAACCCGTGGCTGGGCTTGATTTAGCCTGGGATTACATTTGGTCTAATTCTGTATATAAGCACGATGGCACCTGATTTTTATACTGTATGGTATGTGTTGAGCAGGGGGAATATTCCCACCGTCATTTATTTGCTGACTTATTTCTTTGTTCGCTGGAGAAAGAAAAAAAGGTGAGGCCGGTGTTGCCTATGCGTACCGCGGTCACGCAGGCTGGGTGGCGGGTGCAAAGTTATACCCTTGCCAAAGGAGAAAAGTATGGTATAAGGCAAACCCTATAAGTTTACTATAATGAAATGTTAATTGGCAATAAAACAGAAGGAGAAATCTTACCAAAATGAAAATGCAACATTTGCTTATCGAAGGGTATTGCGATGGATCGGTAGGCGAAGAAATTCATCCATGTGAAAATACATTTAAGCTGGGAATATACTGTTTTGGATGTTCGCAGTTTAGCTTTTGTGAATGTCCGAATGAAATTGCAATATCTGGAGAAACAGGGTTGATTGAATACGATGAGGATTGTATTGGATTTGGGGGCAATATGGAACCAGACACCTTACAAGATAGGGACAAGCGCATTTCTTTATGGAGAAGTATTTGCCGAAGAAAAATAAGAGAAGCCTATGATGAATATATCTCTTTTTTTAAGGCGTATTAAGGCAATGCCTATCGACAGAACAGCGGTGCAGTAACGCTCAATGAGGCCCGGGGAAGTGTAGTCATCCCTCCCAGCCTCGCTACAAGCCCGTTACCTTTGCCTTGCGCCGCGCCTCGCCTACGCCGTCCTCCTGCGCTGGATAGACGGGTTTGGCGGTGGGCTACCCTCGCCGCCGGTTCCGCGCCCTGTACGGGGCTGTAGCGGCGTTCTAGGCGGTTAATCCGTCCAGTATACGCTAAACATAATCAAAGCGCCAAGGCCAATCCCCTATGTGGCCTCGACGCAGGAAGCCGAAAACACGGTCAGCGTTATGGCGGTTATGAGCCGCCAGTATGATTGCATTATCTATGAGATTGATGTCTATGAACAGAGGATTGTGCGTCAATACACCAATGGAGGCGGCGAAACATAATGGCAGAAATGAATCCCAAAATAAAAGATGCTTTGCTGAAAATCAGCTTTGTTGAGCGGTATGAAAAACTATCTGCCCATTTTAGTACTGCGAGAACGCCGGCAAATAATCGCTTAATTTACATTGACGGCGAAGAAGTAATGGAGATGATCCAGGCAGCCGGGTATAGTCCTCGCTTTAACACCAAGGAAAAGTTTTATAAAATTGAAGAAGAACACATTGGAAAATACATTTTTGGCATCCACATTATTTTGCGGGATGGGCGAGTTGAGTTGGTTTGGGTAGTCAAAGAAAATGGGACGCTGCTCCTCGGCTCTCCGTGGGGTACATATTCCAAACGGTTGATTGACGTGAATTACCGAATAAAGCCCCCCGTTTTTAGAACGTATGAGGATTTGGAAGCAATTTTGAAAATCGTGTTTGAAATGTATGAGGATTTTAAGAACACTTTGATAGCCTGATTTACAACGCACGAAGGAGGGAACTACCATTGTGCTGTGCTGTATGGGGCAAGAAGGTTTCATTCCCATTTCATGTTTTGGAGTATAGCAGAATGGTCATAATTTAATGGGACTTATAATAAAGAACCGCAATCACGAAATCGAAATTTCCGTAAAGGGATACGAAATTCCTGTTCTCACAAAAAGCTATTGGGATAATAACTGGCTTATATTCTCTTGCCGCAGTACCATCGGAGATAGAACAATCCAGGAAGAGTTTCCTTGTTTTATGACAATGGAACTTCAGCGTCTGCAAATTCTTTTGGAGCAATTTCAAAGTGGCGAACTATCGTCTGTTGCATGGAATGGAACAGAGCCAAATCTCGTTATTACCCTACAAGAAGACCGCTTGCTAAACATAGTTTTCTATACAAAAAACAAGGGCAATACAGTCACCTTTAATAAATATGCAACGGTCCATGACGTGAAAATGCTTATTGATTTCTGCGCAGATAGTTTGAAATTGTATCCTATTCGAGAATTTGGAGCTAAATGACGCCTCATTAAAATTAACTTGCTTTTATACTGCTTGTCACTTTTTCCGCAGAACGGTGGCCCGTAGGCCGATGCACACAGCGCAGGGAACGCCTGTGACGATCATCCCAAAGGCCGAAACGACCAGGGCCTTGCCTTGATCCTCCTCGGTGGGTACCATCTCCCATGAGCCAGTGTGGAGGTACAGCAGGAAGAACGCGAACAGCACCAGGAGTATCACGATGCAGAGATCAACGAAAATTCGGACGAAGGTTTTCATGGACGGCCTCCTAAAATGATACAGTATTATAGTCCAAAGTGGTCGGCTCCAGGATGGTTGACCTCCTTACATTATAGCGGCTGAGAGAAAACACTTCAAGCACAGCTTTATTCCGAAACATGAAAAGGTGCCGCCCATGCCATACAGACACAAGCGGCGTTTTCAACCTTATACCTCCATAAACAGTCCCACTGGGCAGACATCCGTGAGGCCAAGGGTGGAGATGTACTGGCTTCACTGCTTTGTCAGCACTCCGCCCGCCATTTTGCACACGCTGTCACAGAGCAGGTCAATATCCTCCCCATTGTGGGAGGACAGCAGGATCGTCTTGCCCTGGCGTTTCAGCTCCAGCAGCAGTGCCCGGATGTCCTCCACACCTTGTTCGTCCAGGCCGTTCAGAGGTTCGTCCAAAATCAGCAGTCGTGGGTTTTCCATGACAGCCTGGGCGATCCCCAGCCGCTGGCGCATTCCCATGGAGTATTTGGACACCCGCTTATCCTTTGCATTTCCCAGCCCGAGCTGTTCCATACA
>JAAWBZ010000025.1 GCA_022792945.1 Oscillospiraceae bacterium
AGAGCGTAACATCGCCGGAGGTGGTGGTAAGGGTTCGGCTGTAGTGACCACTACAGTACCCCTGGCGAGCCTCATTTCGCTCATACCGGGCTGCCTGAGTCAGTTTCTCCGCTTCCTGCTCCAGCAGCTCATTCAGTGTTTCTTCCACGCTCCCGCGAACCAGCTCCTTAAGTTGACCCTTGATTACTTCTAGCTGTACAATCTTCTCTGACATGGTTTGCTCTCTCCTCTTTGAATGGTGTGTCGCTGCTTCATTCTACCAGAAGGCTGCAAACCTTGTCTTTTTTATTTGCGCATCTTATTGTACCTTATCGTCTAATATACCACTTCACATTCAGAGCCGGCGGAGGTTGCCGCAGATTTCTGACAGGCAGGCGGACGCCTCCATTTGCATCGTTTCGTTGACGCTCAGGTCGCCCAGGGAGAGCACCCCCACGATCCGCCCGTCCTGGGCCACCGGCAGACGGCGCACCTGCTCCCGGGCCATCAGCGCCGCGGCAGCCTCGGCGTCCTCCTTGGGACCCACCGAGAGGACCCGGCGGGTCATGATCTCCCGCACCGCCGTCCGCTCCGGAGCCTTCTCCGCGGCGACGCACCGGAGCACAATGTCCCGATCCGTTACCACGCCCCGCAGCCGCCCGTCCCGCTCGCACACCGGCACCGCGCCGATGTTGTAGCGGCTGAGCAGCCGCGCCGCCACCGCCACCGTCTCCTCCGGCGAGACCGTCACCACGTCCCGCGACATCAAATCCCGGACCTTCATAAAAACCCCTCCCCCGGCGCGTAATCGCGCCCGTTTGGGGAGAGTATCGCCCAAACGACGGCTTTTTATACCGCCGCCTCCAGCCAGTCCAGCAGCGCCTCCGGCTCGGAGTGGACCGCGCAGAGGGAGAGATTCTCCGCCGCCAGAAAGCCTTGGTCCGCCGCCGACTGGAGCATGGCCAGGAGGGGGGCATAGTACCCCCGGGTGTTGAGGACGGCGATGGGCTTTTCATGGCGGCCCAGCTGCTTGAGGGTCAGAATCTCAAAAAACTCCTCAAAGGTCCCGATACCGCCGGGGGCCATGATGAAGGCGTCAGAGCGGTCCTCCATCAGCTGCTTGCGGGCGCGCATGGTATCGGTGTAACAGAACTCGGTGCAGTGCTGGTAGAGCACCCCGGGCTTCTGGAAAAAAGCGGGCGCCACGCCCAGCAGGTACCCGCCGCCCTCAGAGACGCCCCGGGCCGCCGCGCCCATGAGCCCCGTATCCCCGCCGCCAAACACAAGCCCGTGTCCCCGCCGCGCCAGCGCCTGCCCCAGGCGGTACGCTGCATCCAGATACGCTTTATCCACCGCGTCCGACGCCGCGCCGTACATACAAATGTTCATAGAATTCCTCCTCACAGCTGGATGTGCATCCGCCCCGGCGCGTCCTGCCAGGGGACGGTGCGGCCCGCGCCGTGGTCGCAGAATACCGAGGACGCCGGGTTCTCCGTGTCCCGCTCCCGGTCGTAGCCGATGCGCTGCACCGCGGCCTCCTGGTCCCGGCAGGGCTCATAGCCGTCCGGCTCCAGACGCAGGACGCCGCGGCCCCGGATCAGGGCCGCGAATTCCCGGCTGTAGGGCAGCATCGCCGCCACCGGGCACCGGCCCCGGAGACGCACCCACTCCCCCAGGGTCTCCGGCGGCTCGCACCGGGCCTGACGCTGGGCCAGGTCCGACTGGATGCGCCCCGCCGCGGACGGCCCGGCCTCAATGGTAAAGCGGTAGTACGGCTCCAGCAGCACGCTCTCCGCCTGGAACAGTGCCTGTCGGACGGCCCGGTAGACTGCCTGGCGGAAATCGCCGCCCTCGGTGTGCTTCTCGTGGGCGCGGCCCGCCAGGAGTACCACATTTACATCGGTCAGGGGCGCGCCGGTCAGCGCCCCGGCGTGGCGGCGCTCCAGCACGTGAGTCTTGATCAGCCGCTGCCAGCTCTGGGCCAGCGCGTCGGTGGGGCACCGGCTCTCAAAGGTCACGCCGCTGCCCCGGGGGCCCGGCTCCAGCAGCAGGTGGACCTCGGCATAGTGCCGCAGCGGCTCGAAGTGTCCACAGCCCCGCACCGGCGCGGCGATGGTCTCCTGATAGACCGGCTGTCCTTCTCCAAAGGACACCTGAAGGCCGAAGCGATCCGCTGCCGCCGCCTGGAGCAGCTCCAATTGCAGCGCACCCTGGACAGCGATGTACAGCTGCCCCGGGGTCTCCTGCCAGCGGACGGAGAGGGTCGGCTCCTCGTCCTCCAGGAGCCGAAAGACCTCCAAAAGGCGGCTGGCCGGCACATCCGGGCAGAGAACCTCGGCCTGCAGGGGCGGCGGAGCCTGCCGCGCACCGGCGCGCACCGTCTCCCCCGCCCGATCCCCGGCCCGGAGGTCCCGGAGGCCCGTCAGCGCCGCCAGCTCCCCCGCCTCCGCCCGGTCCAGAGGCGTCCATTTGCCGCCTACATACCGCCGCAGCTCGTGGACCTTCTCCCCCGCCAGCAGCTGCCGCGGACGCAGGGTCCCGGAGAGAACTTTGCAGAATACCACCCGGCTTCCCTTCTCCCGGCGCACCTGATACGCCAGGATCTCCAGAGGGCCGGCAGGGTCATAGGCCCTGCGGCACAGGCGATCCACCCCATCCAGCAGCGCCTCCACCCCCTCGCCCGCCAGGGCGCTGCCGGCGAACACCGGGAACAGCGCCCGCCGCATCACCGCTCCGGACAGCGCCGTCCAGACGGCCTCGTCTGGGAAATCCCCGGACAGATACGCTTCCAGGGCGTCCTCGCCGGTCTCCGCCGCAGCCTCCCGGACTTGGTCGGTGAGGCCCCGGCGCAGATCGCAGAAGGACCCGCCCAGCCGGCACGCCAGCTGGGCCAGCACGCCGTCGGGATCGGCCCCTGGGCAGTCGGTCTTGTTCAGAAAGCAGACCACCGGCACGCCTCGGGCCGCCAGGGCGCTCCACAGCCGCTCGGTCCCCGCCTGCACACCGTCGGCAGCGCTGACCACCAGGATGGCCGCGTCCAGCGCATCCAGGCACCGGTCGGTCTCAGGGGAGAAATCGGCGTGGCCCGGTGTATCCAAAAGAAAGTAGTCGTGTCCACTGTGGGAGAACACCGCCTGGGCCGCATACACCGTGACGCCCCGCTGCCGCTCCACCGGTGCGAAGTCCAGGCACGCGTCCCCCCGGTCCACCCGCCCGCAGGACCGCAGGACCCCACAGCGGTACAAAAGCTGCTCGGACAGCGTCGTTTTCCCCGCGTCCACGTGGGCCACGACGCCGACGACGGCCCTCACCGCACGCCCAGCAGCCAGGCGAGGTTCGCCTCCCGGCTGGGGACCGGCTCGAAGATGGGCATCTTGCAGCTCATCAGCGTGGTCACGCCCGGGCCGTGGCCCAGGGTGATGCAGTCGCTGTGGACCACCACGCCCACGGTCTGCGCCCCGGTGAGGTAGCCGCGGCCGAAGGTGGTATCGCAGTTCTCCAGCAGCACGATATCCCCGAAGCGCAGCCCCTCCAGGCCGCAGCGGGCCAGCTCCTCCTGGTCCTCGGTCATGATGTCGTAGTCGCCCCGGCAGGCGGTGGGCGCGCCGTAGCCGCTGCCCATCAGGTGCGCCGGCACCACACCGGCCACCGGCACCTGCAGTTTCCCGTCCACCTGCTGGAGGCCCAGCGCCTCCAGCAGCCGCGGGTCACAGTTCATCACCTGCACGCCGGGATAGTCGCAAAGCTGGAGTCCCTGGCCGCAGGCGCGCACCTGGATGCGGTCGCCAACGGCCATCCTCTCCAGGTCCGCCCGGGGGAAGTAAATCAGCACGTGCTCCACGCCGCCGTGGGTCCCGGTGACGAAGCCCTTGGCCCCCTTGGCGTCGCCGGTGAGCACCACCGCGTCGTTGCCCACGCAGGAGAGGATGTTCAGGGCGGCGTTCTCGCTCTCGGCCCGGTAGTTTTTGATGGTGATCCCTGGCTCGATGTGGTCTCCGGCCAAGCCGAACACGCTGTCGCCGATCTGAACATTGTAGGTGATGGAGCCGGTGCTGGGCAGGACGTGCGCCAGCCCGTCCCGGTCCACCCGCACGGGCAGGGGCCGCATAACGGGATGCTGAATTTCACCGGTCACCGCCTGCATCACCAGGCGGTCCGCGTTGGTCCGAAGTTTCATGGAAACATACCTCCTATTGCAATTCGATCTCAAAATTTTCCAGTCCTGACAGGTCCAGCCCGCTCCAGTCGGCCTCCGCCGCCGGCGCCGGCATCGGCCCGGGGTCGCCGGCGGGACCCAGGCGCTTTTCGTACCAGCAGACGCCGTGCCACCGGCCCAGCTTGTAGCCGCAGTCCGGCAGCAGCGCCGCGATACGGTACCCCAGGGCCTCGTGGAAGCGGCGGCTGGCCGCGTTCCCGCTGGTCACCAGGCCGTAGAGCACCCGGTAGCCCTGCCGCGCCGCCATCCGCTCCAGCAGGGTGTACAGCGCCCGCCCTGCCCCGCGGCCCCGCGCCCGAGGCGCGAGGTAGATGGAGAGATCCGCGGCCCAGGCGTAGGCGGCGCGCGCAAAGGCGCGGTCGAGGTAGGCGTAGCCCGCCGCGGCCCCGCCGTCCTCCAGGACCAGCCACGGGCCGCGGGCTGAGACCGCCTCCAGGCGCGCCAAAAACGCCGCCGGGGACGGCGTTTCGTATTCAAAGGTAACGGCGGTCTCCTCCACGAAGGGACGGTAGACCGCCAGCATGGCCGGGACGTCCGCCGGCCGGGCCATTCGGATCCTCATGGCGTGTCCTCCGGCAGAAAGGGCGCAAAATGCGCCTGGAACAGGCGGTCCGCCTGCTCCCGGAGCGCCTGGCAGTAGGCGCGGTAGGCATCCAGCAGCGCCCTGGCCCGGGGCGTCAGGGACGCGCCGCCGCCGTTGCGGCCGCCGGTGGTGTAGACCAGCAGCTGGAACCCCAGCGCGGCCTCGCAGCTGCGGACGGTGGTCCATGCCTTGGAGTACGCCATGTGCATACCCTGCGCCGCCGCCCGCAGCGACCGGCGCGCCTCCACCCCCTCGAGCAGCTCGGCGATCCCCGGGCCGAAGCATTTCTCGTCGTTGTAGACGCGGATGGAGAGAATCGGATGTAGGTTCTGTTTCATGGGTTTAGTGTACCACGCCGGACGGGCCGCGTCAACTCAGAGCGGTGAAAAAACGGTGGCGCGGCGGCGGCAATTGTGCTATACTGATCCCAAAAAACCGAAGGAGGATTTCCCCGATGGACTTCACACTCCGCCCCTGGCGGGCCAGCGACGCGCCCGCCCTGGCTGAAGCCGCCGACAACCCCCGGATCGCCGCCAACCTGCGCAACGCCTTTCCCAGCCCCTACACCTGCGCTGACGCCCAGGGCTTTATCCGGGACTGTCTGGAGCGGGAGGGGCCGCGGCAGATGTGCCGCGCCATTGAAGTGGACGGCGCCGCCGCTGGGAGCATCGGCGTGTTCCTGGGCGCGGACGTCTACGAAAAGTCAGCAGAGCTGGGCTACTGGCTGGCGGAGCCATACTGGAACCGCGGCATCCTCACCGCCGCCGTCAGGGAAATCTGCCGCGCGGCCTTCGCCGCCTTCGACATCGTCCGCATCTACGCCGAGCCCTTCGCCCACAACCTGGCCTCCCGGCGCGTTCTGGAGAAGGCCGGCTTCACCTGCGAGGGTGTTATGCGCCGGGGCGTCTGGAAAAACGGCCAATTCCACGACTACTGCATGTACGCCCTGCTCCGGGACGGGCTGTAGGCGCGTTTTCCGCCCTTGACCTTTGGTGCGGCAGGTGTTATTCTAAGAAAAAAAGAACGAAATGAGGTGGTCCAATGCGCGTGGTCATTCGCGGGGCCGGAGATCTGGCCACCGGCGCCGCGCTGCGGCTGTACCGGGCGGGCTTCCAGGTGGCCATGACCGATCTGCCCCGGCCCACGGCCATCCGGCGGACGGTGTGCTTCTCCGAGGCCGTCGTCTGCGGGGCGTGTACGGTTGAGGACGTCTCCGCGGTTTTCATTGCGGACCCGGCGGAGGCGGAGGCCGTCTGGGAGCAGCGGAAAATCCCCGTCCTGGCCGATCCGGAGGGGGCCTGCATCCCGGTCCTGCACCCCGGCGCGGTGGTGGATGCGATCCTGGCCAAGCGGAACCTGGGCACCGCCATCACCGACGCGCCGGTGGTGGTGGGCGTCGGCCCGGGGTTCACGGCGGGGGCGGACTGCCACGCGGTGGTGGAGACCATGCGGGGCCACGACCTGGGGCGGGTGCTCTACCGGGGCAGCGCCCTGCCCAACACCAACGTCCCCGGCCTTATCGGCGGCTACGCCGGCGAGCGGGTCCTCCGCGCCCCGGCGGACGGCGTGTTCCGCGGCCTCCGGGCCATCGGGGACACGGTCCGGACCGGCGACGTGGTGGGCGAGGTGGACGGCGCGCCCATGGCGTGCACCATCGGCGGCGTCCTCCGGGGCCTGCTGGCCGACGGCGTGCCGGTCCACCTGGGTATGAAGGCCGGCGACGTGGACCCCCGGTGTGAGAAGCGCCACTGCTGCTTCGCCTCGGACAAGGCCCTGGCGGTGGGCGGCGGCGTTTTGGAGGCAATTTTACATCTTTCCGGAATTTTGAAGGAGCGTTGATATGGAAGAATCTGTCAAACTCACCAAGCTGGCCAGCTGCGCCGGCTGCGGCGCGAAGGTGGGAGCGGGGGTCCTCAGCCAGCTGCTCACGGATCTGCGGGTGCACCGGGACCCCAATCTGCTGGTGGGCTTCGACACCTCCGACGACGCCTCGGTCTATCGCGTGTCGGACGAGCTGGCCCTGGTGCAGACGGTGGACTTTTTCCCGCCCATCGCCGACGATCCCTACCTCTTCGGCCAGATTGCCGCCACCAATGCCCTCTCGGACGTCTACGCCATGGGCGGTGAGCCGAAGCTGGCGCTGAACATCCTCTGCGTGCCGGAGAAGATGCCCAAAAGCGCCGTACACAACCTGCTGCGGGGCGGCTACGACAAGGTCTACGAGGCCGGCGCGCTGATCACCGGCGGCCACAGCATCCTGGACGACGAGCCGAAATACGGCCTGGCTGTCACCGGCTTCGTCCATCCGGCGCGGATGCTCACCAACGCCGGGGCGCGGCCGGGGGACGTGCTGTTTCTGACCAAGCCCCTGGGCATCGGCGTCCTGACCACCGCTGCCAAGGCGGAGCTGTGCCCGGAAGCGGCGCTCCGCCGCGCCCACGGACTGATGACCACTCTCAACAAGGCCGCCCGGGACGTGATGGTCCGCCACGCGGTCCACGCCTGCACCGACGTGACGGGCTTCGGCTTCCTGGGCCACCTGCTGGAGATGATGCAGGGCAGCGGTGCCCGCGCGGAGATCGACGTGACGGCCATGGACCTGATCCCCGAGGCCCTGGAGCTGGCCCGGATGGGCATCCTGCCGGAGGGGATGTACCGCAACCGCGCCTTTGCCGCGGAGGCGGTGGACCCCGGCGATGTGGAGCTGGCCAAACAGGACCTGCTCTACGACCCGCAGACCGCCGGGGGCCTCCTGATCGCCGCCGCCCCGGAGTCCGCGGAGGCGCTGTTCACCGAGCTGCGCGCCGCCGTTCCCAGCGCCCAGCGGGTGGGCGCCGTGGGGACCTACCCGGGCGGGGGACCGCGCATTGTCCTGCATGCCTGAAAAGCCGCGCCGGCTATCAGGCTGTCACCATCTATTACAGCTGTATCGGCGCTTTCTCCGCCCCTGACCGCAGGAAAATTCCGGCTGCGGAAATTCCGATGGGAACGAGAGCGGGAGTAGCCGTCAGCTACTCCCTGGAGCGGATCGCCGTATAGGGTTTTCCTGCTTAAAATTCATGATCTTGATTTCATGGCTATGTTCTAAGGCTCTATTGAACGATTTGGGGAACGGGCAGATTTTCGCGGGGTACTTTCTTCCAGGTGAATACCGCTGCCAGCTCTTGGGCAGAGGCAGTTTCACCTGGAGGGATCTGGCCCGCCTGGACGGCGAGACAGCCCAAAAGCGCCTCCGGAGTGGTACGCGCGCGCAGTGCTCCCAGGTCCAGGTCGCGCTCCCGCTTGCTCAGGCGCCGGCCGTCGGGAGCCAGCAACAGCGGGACGTGATACGTCGCCGGCGGCGGCGCGTTCAGCAGCTCGTAAAGCCAGCGCTGCCGCGGCGTGGAGTCCAACAGGTCCCGGCCCCGGACCACCTCCGTGACGCCTGCGGCGATGTCGTCCACCACCACCGCCAGCTGGTAGGCGTACACGCCGTCGGCGCGGCGGATGATAAAGTCGCCGCTCTCCCGGGCCAGATTCTCCGCGTAGCGGCCCTGTAGACCGTCCTGGACCGCGAATTCCCGGTCCGGCACCTCCAGACGCCAGGCAGGGGGCTTGGTTTTGGCCCGCCGTTCTGCCTCGGTTAGGCTCCGGCATGTCCCGGCGTAGAGAAGCCGCCCGTCGGCGGCATGGGGCGCGTCCGCCGCGTGGAGATCCGCCCGGGAGCAGTAGCAGGGATAAACCAGCCCCCGGTCCGCAAGGGCGCGGAAGGCGGCGGCGTAGGCGCCGGAGCGCTGGGACTGGGGCGTCTGCTCCCGGTCCCAGTCCAGGCCCAGCCATCTTAGGTCCTCCCGCAGCTGCACGGCATATTCCGGGCGGCACCGCCGGGGGTCCAGGTCCTCCATCCTCAGCACCATCTCGCCCCCCCGGGACCGCACCGAGAGCCACGAGAGCAACGCGCTCCACACATTCCCCAGGTGCATCCGCCCGCTGGGGGTGGGCGCGAAACGGCCAACTGTCACGGTCTCTCACCTCACCTTGCTAAAACGCAAAATAGTCCGCCCGGCAGCCCTGCCGCCGCATCTCCTCCATGGTATAGACCGGCGGGTGACAAACGCAGGTAAAGTCCACCGCTTCCCGCCGCAGCAGATCCAAAACCGCCTTCCGCGGTGAAAAATCCGCTTCCGTCCGCATCGCGCCGCCTCCTTTTTGCTACGCGGCCATTATACCACGCGCGGCCCCCGGTTACAAGGGAAGGGCCTTTCCTCCGGTCGGAAAATGTGGTATGATAGCAGAAAACAGCGGAAGGAAAGGAGCCAAGTATGTTACTGAACGCAGAAGGGCTTTCCATGAACTACGGCGTCAAGACGCTGTTTGAGGACGTGTCGCTCTGCCTGGAGCCGGGCCGGCGGGTGGGGATTATCGGGGTCAACGGCACAGGGAAATCCACCCTCCTCCGGGTGCTGGCCGGGGCGGAGGCCCCCGACCGGGGCTGCGTCACCCGGGACCCCAACGTCCAGGTGTCTTACCTGCCCCAGAACCCGGAGATGGACGCGGAGCGGACCGTGCTGGAGCAGGTGTTCGCCGCGTGGCCGGCGGAGTTCCGCGCCCTGAAGGAGTACGAGGCCCGGTCCATGCTCACCCGCCTAGGCGTTCCCGACACCGGAGCGAAGGTGGGAACCCTCTCCGGCGGGCAGCGCAAGCGCGCCGCACTGGCCGCGGCGCTGATCCACCCGGCGGATGTGCTGATCCTGGACGAGCCGACCAACCACCTGGACGCGGAGATGGTGGCGTGGCTGGAGCAGCGGCTGCGGCAGCATCGCGGCGGCCTGGTCATGGTCACCCACGACCGTTACTTCCTCGAACGGGCGGTCACGGCCATTGCAGAGCTGGACCGGGGGACGCTGCGGTTTTACGAGGCCAATTACTCCAAATACCTGGAGCTGAAGGCCGGGTCGGCCCAGATGGCCGCCGCCTCCGAGCGCAAGCGCCAGGCCCTTTTGCGGCGGGAGCGGGAATGGATCCTCCGGGGCTGCCGCGCCCGGACCACCAAGAGCCGTGACCGGGTGGAACGTTACCACGACCTGGCCGCGCAGCGTCCGGAAACCCCCGAGGGGACCGTCCAGATGGCTGCCCAGGCCAGCCGGCTTGGGAAAGAGATCGTGTCGCTGGAAGGCGTCTCCAAAAGCCTCGGCGGACGGACTGTGATACGGGATTTCTCCCTGACGCTGGGACGGGAGGACCGGTTCGGCATCGTCGGGCACAACGGCGCGGGCAAATCCACGCTGCTGAACCTGATCGCCGGCGTCCTGACGCCCGACAGCGGGCGGGTGGCCATGGGGCAGACGGTACGCCTGGGCTACTTCACCCAGGAGGGGCGCGAGCTGGACGGACGCCAGCGGGTCTACGACTGCGTGGCGGAGGCCGCGGCGGAGGTGCGGACCGGGGCGGGGACCTTCACGGCCGCGCAGATGCTTGAGCGCTTTCTCTTCACGCCGGAAATGCAGTACACCGAGATTGCCCGCCTCTCCGGCGGGGAGCGGCGGCGGCTGTACCTGCTGCGCATCCTCATGACCGCGCCCAATGTACTGCTGCTGGACGAGCCCACCAATGACCTGGACATCGCCACCCTTTCCATCCTGGAGGACTACCTGGAGACGTTCCCCGGGCCGGTGCTGGCGGTGTCCCACGACCGCTACTTCCTCGACCGGCTGGCCGGGGAGATCCTGGAGGTGGACGGCGGCGGGCAGGTGACGCGGTACGTGGGCAACTACAGCGATTACGCCGCCCATCGTCCCGCGGACGCGCCGCCGCCGGAGAAAAAGGCGCCGCCCAAGCCCCATGCGAAGCGGCAGCCGGAGAAGCTGCGGTTTTCCTTCAACGAGCAGCGAGAGTTCGACCGGATCGACGGAGAGATCGCGGAGCTGGAGGCGCACCTTGCCGCCTGCAGCCGGGAGATGGAGGCAGCAGCCACCGACTATGCGGCGCTGGAGCGCCTGACGGCGGAGCAGGCGGCGCTGACGGCGCAATTAGATGAAAAAATGGAGCGCTGGCTCTATCTCAACGAGCTGGCGGAGCGGATCGAGGCGCAGAAGGCATGAACCGGTATATCGCATTCGACGTGGAGACACCCAACAGTGCCAACGACCGCATGAGCGCCATCGGCGCGGCGGCGGTGGAGGACGGGCGGATCGTGGAGACCTTCTCGACGCTGGTGAACCCGGAGACGGCCTTTGCGCCGTTCAACGTGGCCCTGACGGGCATCACGCCGGCCATGGCCGCGGCGGCGCCGACGTTTGAGGCGGTCTGGAAGGACCTGGAGCCGCTGTTGTCCAGCGGAATTTTGCTGGCGCACAGCGCGGCGTTTGATATGAGTGTGCTGTCCAAGTGCCTGCGGGCCTACGGCATTCGGTGGCGGGCAACAGCGGAGTACCTGTGTACCTGCCAGATGGGCCGGCGCTGCTGCCGCGGTCTGGAGAACCACCGGCTGAACACCTTGTGCGCCCACTTCGGCATCCCCTTGGACCACCACCAGGCCGGCAGCGACAGCCGCGCCTGCGCGGAGCTGCTGCTCCGCTACCTGGACCTAGGCGCCGACCCGGCACAGTTTCTGCGAACCTACGATCTCCTCCATAGCCGCACGCTGCCCAGAGGACACGGATAAGTCAAAACCTCCGGCTCCGGCGGCGGTATAAGCAAAAGGGTTATCGCGTGTGTTCTGGTTCTCGTGACCCGCCGGCAATTCCCCCCATTCCCATCCGGCTCAAGATACATCCCCAAAAAGCAATTTTTGCTTTACGAAGATGCTCTAATGATGAAAGCGCCACCCCCAATAGGGTGGCGCTTTCGCGTGTATGGAGGAATGTATGCTTACTTTACCATCAGCGTGACCATCCGCTGCATGACGGCTGCCACTTCGGCGCGGGTCGCGCTGCCGGTCGGGTCCAGGGTGCCTTCGCTCTTGCCGGTGATGAGGCCGTTGCTGACAGCCCAGACCAGGGCATCCTCGGCCCAGCCGGAGACCTTACCGCAGTCGGTGAATCTGTTCAGATTCGCGCCAGCATAGGTATTCATGCCGATGCTCCTGGCGTAGCGGTAGAGCATCGCCGCCAGCTGCTCCCGGGTCACGTTGCCGTCGGGGTTGAAGCCATTACCGGTGCCGGTGACAATCCCCTCCTGGCTGGCCCAGGTCACGGCGTCCGTGTACCAGGTGCCGCTGGGGACATCTGTGAAGCCGTGGCTGCCGCTGGCGCTTGCGTCCTCCAGGCGATAGAGAACCGTTGCCAGCATCGCCCGGTTCATGGGCGCGTTGGGCGAGAAGCTGGCGGCGCTGGTGCCCTGGAACAGCTCGCGGCTGGCGGCAAAGCTGACCGCCTCGCGCGCCCAATGGGTGTTGGTGTCGGCAAACGCCTTGTTGTTTGTCACAACCTTCACGGTGCAGCTGCCGTCCACGATGCCCACCACGGTGCTGCCGTCCACCACGGACTTCTTCACAATGGTCTCGCTGCCGTCGGCGTTGACGATCACCAGCACATTGCCGCTGTTGGTGCTCTGAGCGGAAATCTGAGCGACCACGCCGCCGCGGAGCTTCTCCACAGGCGTATTATCAATCCTGACCTCAACCTTGACCGCATCGTCCACCGCCTCGGCGGTGATGGTGACAGTACTGCCGGACTGCCTGCTCAGCTCCTCCAGGCTGGAGGCCGGGAGCTTCACATCGGCAATATCGGTCCTGACGGTCAAAGCCGCTTCGGTCTCATTGACAATGTGACTGATGGAAGCCTTGGTCACTTCCACGCTCACCTTGGAGGCGTCGCCGGTAACCTCCGGTGCAATGACCACTTCCGCGTTATTGTTCTTGGCCGCCTCCGTGACAGCGCTGCTGATCTGGGAGGTGCTGACGCTGGCCTTGGCCTCGCCGTTCTCGTCCGCGGCGACAGCGGGGACTTTGACCTCCACACTGCCGGAGGGCGCAGGCTTCTCTGCCTCCGCGGGTTCTGCAGGCTTGACAGACTGGGAAGGCTTGGAGGGCTTGGAGGAATCGGGGCTGCCAGCCGCTTCCACGGTAATCGTGCAGATCGCACTGTAGCCGCAATTCACAGTCTTGGCCGTGATCTGAGCCGTACCGGCGCCCACGGCGGTGACAAGGCCGTTTTCTTTCACGGTGGCGACTGTCTCGTCCGAGGAGCTCCAATCCACGACCTTGATATCCGCGTTGTCGGGGGAAACGGCGGCGGTCAGCTGCACGGTTTCGCCGACCTTCAGCGTTGCCTCAGTCGGATCGACCGTCACACCCTCCACGGGAACATCAATGATCTGAACAGTCACTTCACACGTCGCGGTAAAGCCGCCGTCCTCGGTGGTCACTGTAATCACAGTGGTTCCCTGGCTCACCGCCGTCACTTTGCCGCTGGCATCCACAGTGGCAACCGCCGGATCAGAGGAGGTCCAGATCACCTTCTGGTTGGCGGCGTCAGAAGGCTGCACATGGGCGGTCAGTGTGGTCTCAGCGTCGGGCCGCAGGACGGCCTCGTGCCGCTCCAGGGTTACGCCGGTGACCCGCTTCGCGGGGTCGGAAACTGTGACCACACAGGAGGCCGTCTTGCCGCCGTCCACGGTGGTAACGGTGATGGTGGCTGTGCCTGCGCCGATGCCGGTGACGGTACCGCCGGCAACCGTGGCGACCGTCTCGTCCGAAGAACTCCAGCTCACATTGGTGTTCGTGGCAGCGGCGGGCAGCACAGTGGCTGTGAGCGCCAGACTGTCGCCGGCCTTCAGCACAGCGCTGCTCCGATCCAGCTGCACCTCCCGTACCGGGATGCCATCCGCCTTTGCCGCGTCCATAAGCTCCTGAATTTCCGCCTGGGACAGGGCCGCGTCATAGAGGCGGACCTCATCCAGCTCGCCTTTGAGCGTATGGTCACCCTGCAGGCCGGTGCCGGTGCTGTTCCAGCCGCCGCCGACCAGAAGCTCCTTAGGATTTCCGCTCAGATTCAGGTTTTCAGCCTTGCCCATATTCGTATGCAGCTCACCGTTCTTGTAGACCTTTACGGTGGTTCCGTCACAGACCACAGCCAGGTGCGCCCATTCGTTAATGGGGAAATATGGTGTGCCGAAGTCCAGCAGCTCCATCTTGCCGCCATTGTCGGCGTTGCTTCCGGAGATATTATAGCCGCCGTTGCGGATGCAGACATAGAACTCATTCTCCGCCACAGTCGTCCAGCCGCGGCCGAAAATCTTGTGGTTGCGGTTGTCACTGGTGGTTCCGACCTTGACCCACGCGGTCGCGGTGAACTCACCGCCCAGCTGATATGCGTTCCCCAAATTGATGGCTGTCTGACCGTCGAATTTCAGGCCCTGGGTATCATTGTGAGAGGTCACGGTCTCCTCGATGCCGCGAATGGCGTACTGCTCGCCGTCCGCCATGTTAGTCACCTTTCCATCCTCAATGGTCTCGAAGTCCAGATAGACCAGCGGGTCCACGCCGGTATAGGGCTGGTAGCCGCTCCAGGCTTCGGCGACCCAGTCCGGGGTCACAGCGCTGCCGTAGAGGACCAATTCATCCATCCTGCCGCCAAAAAAGGAGGTGCGGTCGCCGCCGGCGTTGTTCTTCTGCGCGCCGAGGTAGAGGATATTCTGGGAATTGTACGCAGGGAAGCCCTCCTTGGTCACAGACGCCTGGAGCGTTCCGTTGAGATACAGGGTGAACACATCGCCCGCCCTGGTCACCACGATTTGGTTCCAGGTATTGGCCCTGAGCGCGTCCCGGGACTCCAGCACGGCCTCCAGACCGGTGCCGTTGGCGCCGCTGGTGCGGAAACGCACCTTTCCGCCCTGCATATAGATGCCCAAATCGTCGAACGCCTTGTCCGCACCCGGCTGGCCGGCGCTCAAGACCGCCTGGACGTCCTCCGACGCCGCGTCGCTGGGCCAGACGAATACGCTGATGGTGTAATCGGTCAGGTCATTGAACAGGCCGGAGCCAAGGTCCGCGCAGTCGTGGTCCTTCGCGTTGAAATACACGCAGCCGTTCTTGCCGGTGCCGCTGGTGAAGGTCACACCCTTTGCCTCGGCGAAGGAACCATCCACTGTGTTTTCCAGGCCGGCAGTCGTGACGCCGTCCAGTGGATAGCTGGCCAGATAGCCGTAAATCACCTGGCAAGCCTGCTCACCCAGCGGATTTTTCGCGCTGGCAGCGTCGGTTAGATTGCGGATGACCAGGGTGTATGGCTGCAAAAGCGTCATTCTGCCGACCGTCAGCGTGACCTGCTGCCCGTCGCCGGACAGTGCCGCCCGCTGTACCGACAGACCGCCGGTCAGGGTGTAGTTCGCCGCATTCTCCGCCGCGGCGCGGTCCATCGGCTCGGAGAATTCCAACACGATCTGCGTCTCGCCGGCTGCCTTCACGCCCAGGAGCTCCGGCGCGTCGGTATCCGCCTGGACGGTGACGGCAAGACCGTCGCCCTTCGCCCCCTCTGTGCTGCCCACCAAAGCCGTTACGTGATAGCGGTATTCGCCAAACTCCGCGGCCGTCTCATCCACAAAGCGGTTGGTCAGTGTGGTGCCGATCAGCTGGTTGTCCCGGTAGACCCGGTAACCGGTGACAGTCTGCACCGGATGCTCCACCGGCTTGCCGTTTTCCTTCACCGTGAAGGGAACTGCGTCGCTCCAGGCCAGCCAGACACTGCCTCTCTCCGGCGCGCCATCCACCTGCAAATCAGGAACCGCCCCGATCTCGACCTCCACTTCCGGCGCGCGGCCGCCGTCATAGATGGCGAAATAGGTGAAGCTCATCGGCTCCAGCGTCACGGTCAGCTGGACGTTGCCGTTGGAATCGATGGTATACGTCTTCGCCGCCACGCCGTCACGTACAAAATCCGCCGTATCCGACGTATCCGACGCCGCGGGGAAATCCTGGTCCACCACATCGTTGGGGAGCCACTGGTAGTTGGTGAAGTTGCCGTAGTAGTGGTCCACCTCCTTGCCCATGGAGCCGGCCACCGGATAGGCGGGATAGTCCAGGCTGGTCAGACCGGTGTAGAACATCGGAACGGTGATGGTCTCGGTCCGCGGCTCGTCGGTCTGGTTGTAGACCCACAGGAGGCCCTTCTCCCCGCCGGCCCCGCCGTTGTTGGCGTTGACGTGGTAGAGGGTGTCCAGCCCGGAATTGCGCTGATACTGCGTGTCCCGTCCGCTGTCCGCCTGGACGATATGGACAAAGTCGGAGTTGATGATGCCGCGGTAGCGCTGGTACACGTTGACCCAGTGGTCCAGCACCGGCTTGGAAGCCTCATCGTAGATGCTGGGACCGCGGAAGTCCGCCGCCACGCCGTTGCCAAGGTACTGGGCCACCACCCAGTTGTAGTCAAACAGGTTGTCAGCAAAGGGCTGGAACGCCGCATTGCCGCCGCCGCCGTGATACTGGGCAAAGGGGACGTGCGCCCAGCTCATGGACATGGTGCGGATGTAGGAGGCGTTGTACATCAGCTTGCGGCCGTAGGCCAGCTGATGCTGCCGGGGCTGGCTCCAGTGGGACTCGTCGTAGCCGATGCCGCACTTGTTGCCGCCAGCAGCGTAATACCAGGCCGGAACCTTGATATAGACGTCCATATCACGGAACTCCTTGCAGAGCATCCGCACGGCGTTCTCCCACTGCATGACCTTGGAGTCATGATAGCCATGGTGGAACGCGTATTTGGAGGGATTTCCGGTGGTGGTATTGGACGGATCGGCCAGATTGGTCTCCCGGTCCGCGTTCACATGAGAGTCGCCGGTGATGCAGGCGTCGCCGGCAAAGCAGCCGTCGATCTCCACACAGTCCATGCCGGTCTGCTCCACGAAATACCGGAAATTGTCCCAGTAGTCGTCGAAGGCCGCCGAGGCCATGCACCAGGCCTTCCAGCCGCCGCCGACTGCGCCTGCGTTCTGGCCGTAGGCCGGGTCACTGGCGTATTTTCCCAACTGATATTGGGCCTGATAGGTGCCGATTTCAATATTTTTCGAGTGGGCGTAGTCCACCAGCTCCTTGTACTGCGCAATGGTATCCGGATCCCGGGAGAGCATCTCCTGGGAGATATCCGGCGAGCCAAAGGACTGGATGATCATCTCAAAACCGGCCTCCGCCGCGTGGTCGATAACGTCCTTGGAAAGCCGGCTGGTGTTGTGCATGGTCAGCGGGTTGTCGGTGATCCAGGGGAACACCTTGCGGTAGAAGCCCAGACGCTCCAGGGACTGGTGCTCAAACCAGTAGGTGCTGTACACCAGCTCATAGGTGTCGAACGAGGCAAAGGTCGCGTGGGGCGCAACCGACGGATCGCCGGACAGCTCATAAGCCGGCCCCAGGTCGTAGCAGGTGTGCTTTGTACCGGCCAGGCGCTGGAAGGGGCTGCCGCTCTTCTCGGCGGCGCACAGGCAGTGCAGTGCGTCGTACTTGTCCTCCTGGGCGCTCTCATCCATGGGCGTCGTTGCGTCCCAGCCGGAGGTGTAGGTGGTCTCGGTATACATCAGCTCAGTCATGCTGTCGTTGCCCAGCAGCACATCGGGAGCAAGACGGCCTACCATGACCATATTGTCCTTGGTATTGGTGATTTCCACGCGCTTTTTCATGGCGGCGCAGTTGTCGTACATCTCATAGATCAGCTTGATTTCAACGCCCTGGTACGCCTCCGGGAACGTCCCCGGCGCGGTGAAGGTGAACTCCACCCGCTTGCCGGGAGGCGGCCAGTCCCCCGCCGCCGGGTCGCTGTAGGATTTGCTGCGGGGCTGCCAGTCGAAGGGCTTCTCGCAGGCGTCGAAAACTTGATAGCCCGCCAGCTGGAATGTGTTTTCACCCGTTCCGCCGACATAGTAGTAATCCGGGTCCACGTTGATGGCTTTGCCGTCGTAGACCTCGCCGTATGCCTTGTCGTACAGGCCCAGGTAGACCTCCGGCCGGCTCTTTCCGGTCATGAGCTCCTTGCCGATGTAGGTATTCTCGTAGCTCTTGGTGTAGAAATTGGTCTTGTCCACGGAGAACACGCGGCGAATCGCGCCGTTTTCCATGGTGAGCGTATTCTCGTCCTTGTTCTCGGTGACGACCACCGGCATATCCTGGGTGGTCTCCAGCCAGTTCAGCTTTCCCACCACGGCGTCCCGGACGCCATAGGCGGGCGTGCCGTCCTGCTTCAGGTAGGGGTCGTCCTCGTCGGGAATTTCCTCCTCGCCCAGCGCAGCCAGCTCCGCGACCTGCTCGGCGGTCAGGGCCACGTCGTACAGGCGGACCTCATCCATCGCGCCCTTGAACATATGGCTGGCAAAGGGCGCGTCGCCCGCAGAGTTCCAGCCCGCGCCCACCAGCAGCGGGGTCGTCAGGTCCGGCACGGCAAAGGGGGTGATTTTCCAATCCTGCGCCCAGACCCGCTCGCCGTCCAGGTAGATCGTGATCCCCTTCGCGTCGCCGGTCACAGCCAGGTGGACCCACTTGTCAAAGGACATCACATTGTAATCCGTCCAGCCGCTGTTATCCGATGTGAAGTCATAGCAGATGTTGTTCCAGCCATTCCTTCTGGCGCTGATGCTGAAGGTCGGGTCCCCTGCCACACCGGTGCGGCCAGCGCCGAACAGCTTGGCATGGTCCCGGGTTGCGGAGCTGACATGAACCCACGCCGCGGCGGTGAAGGCGTCCTTCACCACGTAGTCGCTGCCGACGTTGAGATAGGTCGTGTCGCCGTCAAACTCCAGCGCCATGGAGCCGTTGGGCGCGTCGTCCCGCAGCGCTTTCAGGCTGCCTTCAATGGCAAACGCTTTGCCGTCCGCCTGATTGGTGACCTTGCCGTCCTGAATCTCCTCCATATCGAAATACAGGATCGGCTGCGGATCTGTATCCACGGCCAGCTCGTCCGCATTTTCCGAAGCCGGCACATCCTCCGGCACCGGCTCTTCCTCCGGAACCGGCGCATCCTCCGGCACCGGCTCGTCCTCAACCGGCGGTGCCTCCTCCCGGTCCGCCGGGTCGTCCGCGGCGGCATCCGCTGCGTCCTCCGGCTCATCGTACAGCTCCGGCTCCACCACAGGGACGTTTTCCGTCTCCTGGACAGCAGCCTCCTCCGGCTCCGCCGCCAGCGCGCCGGCTGGGAGCGCTCCCAGCAGCATCAACAGGGCCAGAACCGATGCGATTGCGCGATATGTCCGCTTTTTCATACTTGCTTCTCCTCTCGTTGATTAAGATGCCGCAATATTGGCCTGTGACTTCAGTTTAACAGACGGGGGGCCATCTTCTAATGGTGTGTTTTGACCTCTTTCAGGGGACATTTTTGACTTTGCCCGGCTTGAAAAGGGGCAGGCCCGTCAAACACGACTGGCCCGCCCCTCGCTCATCCTTTGATGACAACGCTTTTCTTGTAATCCTGCGGCGTCATGCCGGTGCAGGACTTGAACGCCCGGTGAAAGTACCGCTTGTCGCTGAAGCCGGACATCTCAGCAATCTGCATGACGCTCAGCGCATCGTTGTTCTCAATGACGCGCTTGGACAGCTCGATCCGCTTTTCCAGCACATAACGGCTCATGGGAACGCCCGCTTCCTTACGGAACAGGCGGGAGAGATAGGCGTAGTTATACCGGAACACCCGCGTCACGTCCTCCAGATTGTCCAGCTGGAGATAGTGCTTGTCCACATAGTCCACCAGCTGCCGCGCCAGGGTTGTGTGCTCCTCCGCAGGGTGATCCGGCGCGGCGTACTGCATCATGGTCCGCACCAAATCGCTGACCAGGCGCGACGGCTCCCCGGCGCAGGACAGCTGCCGCAGCAGCTTCGTCTGGCACTGCGCCTCCGCCGCAGCGCCGGCAAACTCTGTCATCCGCAGAATGAACAAAATCACCTTCTGCATGCTCTGCTGCGGCACCTCGTTGTCCGTCATAAAACGGAAAATCAGCTCCAGCTCCCGCTGGAGCTGCTCGGCGTTTTTCGCCTGGATGGCGGCGCGCAGCTGCTCGTTCACCCGCAGGCGGACGATGCCCAGCAGCGCGTCATCCGCGCCGCCCTCGTCCCGCTCCAGGATAAAGCACTGACCCTTGGCCGGAATCACCCGCTGCCGCAGGATCCCCCGCATCCGCTGCGTGTAAAGCCAGATGTCCTCCCGGGAAACAGTCTGACGCGACGTACAGACGTTCACCGGCGTCTCCGGCAACAGCGCCTCCAGGAGGTTTTGCAGCCTCTGCGCCAGCGCCGGACCGTCCGCGGCCGCCCCCTCCGGCGCACAGACGCCCAGCAGCCGCTGATTCTTTTCCTCCTCCTCCGACAAGAACCACGCCGCGCCCGCCGGCAGCAGCCCTGTCAGGAGCCGGTACCAGTTCAGCTGCTGCTGGGCATAGTACTCCCGCAGATACGCGTCGGCCGGGTCGGCGCACAGGTTCCCCAGGCACAGCAGAAACAGCGTGTGCCCGCCCTGCTCCGCCTCCGCACGGTAGCCGGCCGAGTAGATGGTTGTGCAGTTCTGCTGGTACTGGGCGATGATCAGCTCGCTTTTCAGCTCCGCCAGCACATCCCGCAGCGCCTCGTCATCCACTGGCTTGAGGAGATAGCCCGCCACACCGTGGCGGATGGCCTGCTGCGTGTAGGCAAAGTCCGAATAGCCGCTGAGGATCACGATTGTCACGCTGGGATGGCGCAGGCGCAGCTGGGCCACCAGCTCCATGCCGTCCATAACCGGCATTTTGATGTCTGTAAACACCACCTGCGGCCGCAGGGCGTCGATCTGTTCCAGTGCCAGCCTGCCGTTCTCTGCCTCCGCCGCCACCAGGAAATCGGGATCGATCTCCTGGATTTTCGCCGCCAGTCCGGCACAGATGAGCGGCTCGTCCTCCGCAATCACCACCCGGATCTTCTCCCGCAGATTCATACCAGACTTCCTCCTATAGTAATTCCCTTCCCCGGATCGATCTCAAATACGAAGCGCGCCTGGTAGAACAGCGACAGCCGCGCATAGATATTGACCAGTCCCATGCCGTCGATACTGCTGGAAAGGGCCTGGCTGTTCTGTGCCACGGTCCGGCAGCGCTCTAAAATCTCCCGGATTTTCTCCGGCGAAAAGCCCGCGCCGTTGTCGCGGACGCAGATGCGCCAGCTGTCTGCGTCCATGCTGCCCTCCAGCCAAATCTCCGTGTCGGGCCGGCCGGCGTACTTGTAGGAATTCTCGCACAGCGGCTGGAGAATCAGCTTGGGGATTTTGTGCATCATCAGCTCCATGGGGATCTCCACATGGACCTGCGAGCGCGGAAACCGCTCCTGCATGATGGCCACGTAGCTGTTGAGGAAGCAGACCTCCTGGTAGACCGTAACGCCCTGCTCCTCCCGGGTGCTGACATAGCGCAGCATCTTGGAGAGATCCGAGCACATCCGGCTGACCGCCCGGGCGTTGCCCTGCTCGTTGAGACTGCCGATGACCGCCAGGGTATTGTAGAGAAAATGCGGCTGCATCTGGCTTTGCAGCGCCATCAGCTGGCTTTGCACCTCGGCTGTCCGAACAGTGACCATGTCCCGCAGGGTATCCGACAGCTGCTCGTTCAAATTCGCCACGGTCTGGGCCATCAGGTCCAGCTCATAGATATCCGTGTCCACTTTATGAAACGCCGCCCTGCCGGACAAATCCAATTGCTCCAGCTGCACGCTCATGGCGGTGATGGGCCGCGTCATGGACCGGGACACCTGGTACGTCACCACGATCACCAGCAGCAGCATTCCCACGGAGAACGCTGCCGCCGCCGCGCCAAACGAAATCAGCCGCTGATAATAGACGGCCACCGGAACGCTGTAGCAGACCGCCAGACCGCCGGCAAAGATCTTCTGCACCATGGACATGGTTCCGCCGCGGCGCACCCAGGTCCCCTCCTCGATCTCCGGGACGGCGCCGTCGCCGTACAGGACGCGCCCCTGCTCCGTGGCAATCGTCAGGCGCATCTGATCCGCGCCGGTGCTGTGCAGGAGCTTCTCCAGGAAGCGCTCGAACTCTCCCCGCTCCACATGAATCTCCAGAAACGCCTGGGGCGAACGGAATTGATTGTGCAGATTGATGCTCCGGGAGAGCGCGATGGTCTCCCCGTCCAGGTAGACGCTGTCCGCGCCGCCCTCCACCCGCGCCAAATACTCGTTGCCGTCCAGCGGAAGAAGGACCGGCTTGCCGTAGCCGTTGTAGTCGTCGTACCGCGAAACCTGGCCGTCCACCTCGCCCACGATGATCTGATCCGCCAGCCAGATATAGACGCCGCCCTTGGTCGCCACGCCGATCCGGTAGCCCTTTTCAAACATCTGGTAGGCCACGGTGTAGATGGACAGGATGGCCTGATTCTGCCGGGCGCTGTCGTGGAGGGACTGCGGAATATCGCGGATGGCCGCCTGCTTAAAGCGCTCGGAGTTCATCAGCGCCATGGAAAACTCGTTCATGTCGTCAAAGTAGCCCTCGATGGTCTGGGAAATCGTGCCGGTTACCATGATCTGGGCCTGAATGATGTTCTTGTAAATCGCCATGACCATGAAGGCGCTTGCCAGCAGTGTCCCGGTCAGAAACAGCACGCCAAACAGCAGCGTATACACGCGGAACAGCTTCCGCGCAATGGTTTTCCGCTTCATCTCCGCCCCTCTTTTCCCGGCGGCCGCGCGCCGTTTGCTCTATCATACCGCAAACGGCGCTGTTTCTCAAGTCGGAATGCCGCGCAGCGCGCGCGTCTGGAACTCCGCCAGCTGTACCGTCTGGCCGGTCAGGCGGCTCTCTTCAGCGGCCAAGGCCATGAGGTGGCTCTGCATGCTGTCCTCCGCGGAGGACAGGGTGTACGCGCCGTCTGTCTCCACCGTGCGCAGGAAGCCCCGCATAAGCGCGTCGTCGCTGCCGGAGTGGCCGCCGATGCCGGTCCTGATGGTGATATCCTCCCGGTTCCCGGTGAGAAAATCCCACACGGTGATGGAATTTTTCTCCATGTCCCCGCGGATCTGCCCGCGGGTGCCCATGATATTCATCACGCGGCTTCCCTCGTAGGTAAAGGCGCTCATGGTGAAGCTGACGGTCACGTCGCGGGTAAATTGCAGATTGACCACCTGGTGGTCCACCACGTCGTTGTCACAGGCGTAGACGCAGCGGCCGTAGGGCCCGGTTTTCAGCGCCTGGACGATGTGCTCCGGCGTGCCGTCCAGGGCCACCACATGGCGGATGGTGTCAGAATACCACTCCTCATCCTGCAAATAGTGCTTGCCGCAGAAATAGGGGCAGCTGTGGGTGATTTTACAGCCGTCAAAGCACCGCGGCGCGCTGCCCTCCGGGGCGTTTTCCTTCCGGAAGTGCTTGAGCGAACCGAAGCTGGACACCGCCAGACAGGTCTCGCCGGTCAGCCAGGCCAGGATGTCCATATCGTGGCAGGATTTGGCCAGAATCATGGGACTGCTCTCCCGGCTGCTGCGCCAGTTGCCCCGCACGAAGCTGTGGGCCTGGTGCCAGTAGCCCACACTTTCAATATGCTGGATGGACACCAGATCGCCGATGACCCGGCTGTCCAGCAGCGCCTTGAGCCGCGTGAAAAAGGGCGAATACCGCAGCACATGGCAGACCGTCAGCGTCCTTCCGCTCTCCCCGGCGCACCGCGCCATGGCGACGCACGCCTGAGCGCTGGGACTCATGGGCTTCTCGCAGAGGACGTGATAGCCCCGCCTCAGCGCGGCCATGGCCGGCTCTGCGTGGTCGTGGTCCTGGGTGCAGACCAGGGCGCAGTCCGCCAGTCTGTCCTGCGACAGCAGCTCCTCCCAGGAGGCAAACGCCAGCCGGTCGGGAATACCGTGCCGCCGCTGCATCTCCCGCCGCCGCGTCCCGTCCGGCTCGGCCACTGCCACAATGGCAAAATCCGATGGGTACTTGCAGGCGTAAGCGCCGTAGACGTCCATGCCCCGCTGACCCGCGCCGATCAAAATGCCAGTTACCATATGCCGCTCATCCTTTCACGGAACCGGATACCACGCCGCTGATAATGTATCGCTGCCCAATCACATAGACAATGAGAATCGGCAGGATCGCGTACAGAATGGTGACGCAGACCAGGTTCCAGCTGGCGGTAAACGTTCCATAAAAATTGTAGACCTGCTGTACCACCACCGCCTTGTCCGGGTCCGGCAGCAGGTACAAGGGCGTTGTAAAGTCGTTCCATGCGTTGAGGAAATCGATCATGATGACCGTCACGGTCACCGGCTTCATGATGGGAAACAGTACCTGGAAAAAGGTACGGATTGGTCCCGCGCCGTCCATCACGGCCGCCTCGTCCAGCTCCCGGGGAATGCCGTTAATGAAGCCGTAGTAGAGGAAGATGGACAGCGGCGTCATCAGCGCCGTAAAGAGCAGGATCACGCCGAAGCGGTTGTTGTACAGGTGCAGCACGCGCATCACCTTCACCACTGTCACCATGCTCAGCGGGAACATAAGACCCAGGGAGAAGAAGACGTACACCCGCCGGTTGGCCCGGGTGCGGCGGCGGCTGAGGACATAGGCCGCCATGGCCGAGACCAGGACCGTCAGTGCCACCGACACGACGCTGATGAGCAGGCTGTTGCCGTAGCTCCGGAGGATATTGCCATCCTCCCAGACCTTTTGGAAATTCTCCCAGTGCAGCGCCGCCGGCAGGGAAAGCGTCATATTGATGGACTCCGCCTTGGTCTTGAACGCGTTGAAAAGCACAATCAGGAAGGGAACGATCACTATCAGCGAAAGAAGCCAGAAGATCAGCCCCTTCAGCAGCCGCTGCCGTGTTCTTTTAGCTTTCAGCTCCATACTCTGCCTCCTCACGAATCCCGGTCGTCCTTGATGCTCAGAATGAGCAGCCCGAACACCGCCGTAATCAGGAATACAATCACGCCGTAGGCCGCGCTCATGCCGTAGAGCTTCTGGCCGTACTGCTTGAACACCATGGTGTTGATCAGCTCCGTTCTGCCGTTGGGTCCGCCGCCGGTCAGCACAAAGATGATGTCAAAGGTCTTGAGTCCCGCGCTCATGTTCAGCAGCAGATTGATGATGAACGACGGGGTCATCCGCGGAATGGTGATGTAGATCAGCTGCTGGAACGCGCTGGCGCCGTCGATGGACGCCGCCTCGTAAAAGCTGCTGTCGATCAGCTGCAAGCCTGCCAGGTAAATCACCATATTAAAGCCGACCTGCTTCCAGATGTCCACCACCATCGCGCCGCCCAGGGCTGTCTCCGGCGAGGTCAGCCACGGACGCGCCAGGCTGCCCAAGCCGACGCCCTCCAGCAGC
The DNA here is from genome assembly GCA_022792945.1 of Oscillospiraceae bacterium. Lineage (GTDB taxonomy): Bacteria > Bacillota > Clostridia > Oscillospirales > Oscillospiraceae > Avoscillospira_A. The sequence goes on from JAAWBZ010000025.1 coordinate 25,016, forward strand.
TGGTTGAAAAAGCCGCTGGTCATCAGCAGAGAGCCGAACATCAGGCCGATGATCAGCGGACTGAGCATGGACGGCAGGAAAAAGATGGCCCGCAGCGCCTGCTTGGATTTCAGCCCCTTGTCCAGCGCCAGCGCCAGAAGAAAGCCCAAAATGTTCTTGAAAATCGTGGTCACAAACGCGTACCAGACCGTTCGCACGATAATCATCACCAGCTCCGGGTCACTGAAGATGGTTTTGAAGTTTTTCAGGCCTACAAACTTCGCGGTCTCCCCCGTCAGCTTGATGGCGTTCCAGTTGGTCAGCGAATAGGCAAAATTCAGAATCACCGGTACAATAAACAGGATCGAATACAGCACAATGGCCGGTATTTCAAACCTGGTTTTATAAAGCCGCTTTTGATACATACTCCACCGCCTCTCTTGCGCAGTCAGGGCGGCAGCGACCGGCGCTGCCGCCCTGACGCAGGATATTTACTCCTCCGCTGTGTCAAACATGGTCGCACGATAGGCGTCCATCCCGTTCAGATAGTCCTCCACCGACGTACCGTCGTTGGCAAAGCCCTGCATATACATGTACTGGTCGGGGTCCCAGTAAAGCACGTCCTTCATCAGCATAATGACAGGCGTCTCCGTGCTGCGCTCCTCCATCTCTGTGGTGGCAGTGGTCGCAGCCACGCTCTCCACATCCCGGAAGGCGCTGGTCACCAGATCGGTGCGGGCCGCGTAGTAGGTCTCCAGGTTTTCGTCCCGTGCCAGGAACTCCAGCAGCGCCTTGCAGGCGTCGATATTCTGGCTGTTCTTGTTGATGTACTTGGAGTAGCCGCCGCCATTGGACACGCCCACGGTGTTGTCCAGCAACGGCACCGGGAACATGCCCCAAGTATCGGTGCTGCCGTTGGCCGCCAGCTCCGCGGCGTAGGCGGAATAGGTGAACATCATGGCACACTCGCGGTTCTGGAGAGCCGGATAGCTGCCGAACCAGTCCTCGCTCTGGCCGTCGTTGGTGTAGTACTTCGGCTCATAGCTCAGCAGCTGGCGGATCTGCGCCAGGCCGGCGCCGGCCGCCTGGATATCGGACCACTTGCTGTCCTTACCGCTGTTCAGATAGTCGATCACGTCCGGCTTCTCCGCCAGAATGGCGGGCGACAGGCCGTAGAACCAGGACTGGGTGTGCCAGGTGCCGTTGATGCTCTCATAGAGCGGCGTGATGCCGTCGGCCTGGATGGTGTCGCACAGGGCAAGGAAATCCGCCCAGGTGGCGGGAACCTCCCAGCCCTTTTCCTCGAAGAGGGAGCGGTTGTAGAGGACGCCCTCGTAGTCCACACCCCAGGTGCTGAAGCCCAGGAGCTTGCCGTCCTCGGTGTTGGCGCTGACGGCCCAGTCCTCCATCCGGTCTGCCCAAGGCTCGTTGGACAGGTCCAAAGCCACCTCGGAGATGCCGGCGGAGCGCATCTCGCCGCCCGCCGCGTACATGAAGATGTCCACGGCATTGCTGCCGCCGGAGAGGCTGGTGCCCAGCAGGGTCGCGTAGCCATTGTCAGGCGTCAGGAGAACCTTGACCTCCACGCCGGTCTCCGCCTCAAACTGCTTGAACAGCTCCCGGTCCACATCCTTGATCCAGTTCTGGCTGGCCATCAGTGTGATGGAGCCGGAGAGCCCGGTCGCCCCCTGGCTTTCCTGCGAGTCCTGCGCAGGATTCGTCTGGGTGCTGACGTTTTCCTGTCCGTCTGTACCTGCCTGCGCGCCGTCCGCTGCAGACTGCTCGGCCGCGCACCCGCACAGCGCTCCCAGCATCAAAACTGCCGCCAGCAGAATACTCAACCACTTTTTCATGTTATTTCCTCACTTTCTTGTAGCAAATCGGGTTTTTCCCTGTATCTGTAGTCTAGCACAGGCACTGCACTTTCCAAATGGTCCAGCTTGACTGCAATGAGGGGCTTATTTTGACATCTTCCATAGCTGCCGCATAGCAGTAATCCCCTCTCGGATTATTTCGCTGGCTTTCTCCAGCCCCTGTTCCTGATAGAGAGCCGTACCGTCCGCCCCGCCGCTGCAATCTCGCTCGGCCTCATATCGTCGTTATAAAGCCGCTTAGTTTCCCGCCTCTTGCCGAATGTCAAACAAATTCCCGCTATTCTTCCGCCTCTTCTCGCTGTTTTTGAGTGAAAAAAAGGAAAGTGCTTGCTATTTCTCGCAAAACGTGATATAATATGGTTGAATATGCCGGTGTGATGGAATTGGTAGACGTAGTGGACTCAAAATCCACCGCGGGCGACAGCGTACCGGTTCGAGTCCGGTCACCGGCACCATATCGGAGCGAAATCCGCTCCACTCCGTTTCAAGGCGGTC